>CAMDJM010000021.1 GCA_945900785.1 Akkermansia muciniphila | reverse complement strand
CGTGCTGCGCCCTCCGCTCCAGCTTCCCAAAATCGGCCCTCCCCCCACACCGAACTTGACATCGTGGGTAGATGGATTAGTAAAGAGAACGCACCCGGCAGTATAGCTTAGCTTAGCCAGTGGGTGGCCGGACTTCGGGGTCCACCTCAATGCGTTAATCAATCGCCATCGCCCCGGCTGGTGCAGCTATTATTTTCCCCTCAGACCCATGAAACGAATCCTCCTTCCCCTGCTCACCGGGATGCTCCTTGGAGCTGCCGGTGTTTTGGTCTGGCATCTGTCCAGCGCCACCCGTGCTGAGGCTGCTTTCCAGAAGGAGCGGGACGCCAGCTTGGAAGAAATGCAGCGGGAACTGACGGCCGCCCGCAATAACGCCGCCACTTGGCAAGCCAGGTTGGCAGACGCCGGCGTGGACGGGACTCCCGTGAAGGAAAATGTGCTGGATATCCAGCGGATTCTCAATGACGCCCGTCCGCTGATGAAGACTCTGGCTCTGATGTTCGGCGGGCGCCGCAAGGAAATGAGCGAACGCATGATCCGCGGCATGGCTTCCAAACTGGCTGAGCAGATGGGCCTCACCGAAGATCAGACCGAGGACATGATCGCCCACTTTACCGGACTGGACGCCGCCAACTTCGAAAAGATCAAAGCCATGCTGGACCGGAAACTCACCATCATGGACGTCTTCACGGTGATGAATGACATAAACCCGCAAAAATCCATGGACGCCTACGTCCAGCAAACCATGACCCCGGAGCAAAAAGCCTCGTGGGAAAACCGGAAGCTCGAAACCAAAGCAGACCAGCTGGAGCGCACCGCCACATGGAAACTGGACCGCATGGGCAGTGCCCTGAAACTGGATGAAGGCCAGAAGGATCAGGTCTTTTCCATCCTCGTCAAAACCAACCCGGATTATGATTCCTCCCTGGGCGTGGAAGGCGTCACCGGAGCCCCGGCCAGTGAGCCCAGCGCCACGCCGCTCAAGGAAGAAGACGCCATCGCCAGCGTGCTGCGGCCGGAACAAATGGACGACTGGGCCGCATGGCAGGAGAAACAAAAAGCCGAAAAGTCACGCCTGACCGATGCTTTTGGCGGATTTGATCCGACCACATTTTTCCGCAGCATGAGCGGCATGGGAGGGGGCCTGGGGGGAGGCATGGGTAGAATGGGAAAGCGTTAGTCAGGCAGATGCACCAGCGCAAATCTTTCCTCTGAAACATCCTCCGCACCCTCACATGAATCCTTCCTCATGGGTTCCACGCCCTGTCTGCCCCGCCCTCCTTCTCCTGCTCGCTCCTGGGGTGACACTATGCAGCCACCCGCAGCAGGACCCTCCAGTTAAAACCGATGCCACCCCTTCGGTCCACACCCCGCTGCCCCGACTGCGGCAGTTGGATTTCGCGCCCTTTGTGCGGGATCTGGAAAAAATCGCTCCGGTGCGTTTGACTGCGCTGCATGATCTGGTGCGGGAGGCTACCCTGACAGATATTCAGTCCGCCCTGAAAGCGGGCCAGTGCACCTCGGAGGAGTTGACACTGCTGTTCCTCAGCCGCATCCAGCGCTACGATGAAAGCCTGCGCAGCTATTTGGAGCTGAACCCCCGTTGTCTGGAGGAAGCCCGGGAAGCCGACCGCCGCCGCGCGGCTGGCCAGGGACGCGGGCCGCTGGACGGCATTCCCCTGAATCTCAAGGATAACATCGGCACCGCCGCGCCGCTGCACACCACCGCCGGGGCCGAGATTTTGCTGAACCATTCGCCGGCCCGCGACGCCACCGTGACCCGCCGTCTCCGCGAAGGGGGCGCGGTCATTCTCGGTAAAGCCAGCCTATCGGAACTGGCCGGTTCCCTGACCACGGAGCCACCCGGCTACAATGCCATCAGCGGCATCGGCGTGAATGCCTACCGGAACGGCCTGCCGGTCTCCGGTTCCAGCAGTGGATCGGCGATTTCCATCAGCGCTGGACTCACTGTGATCAGCGTTGGCTCGGAAACGTCAGGCTCCCTGATCTCGCCCGGCTCCTGCAATGGCGTGGTGGCCATGAAACCCAGCCTGGGCGTGGTCAGTGGAGACGGCGTGGTGCCCCTGATCCGGTTTCAGGATTCCGCCGGTCCCATGGCCCGCAACGTATCAGACGCCGCCATCCTGCTGGGCGTGATGGATGAAAAGAACACAGATTATGCCGCCGGGTTGAAGCCCAATGCCCTGGAAGGCGTTGCCACGGGCGTGCTGCGCGCCAGCCTGACCGGAGCGGACCCATCCCGCGGAACCAGGGAATGGCTGCGGCGCATGGATGAAGGTCTCAGCAAGGCGAAAGCGGCGGTATGCGAGGTGCCCGATACCTTCGCCGCCAAGCCCCGGATCCTGCCTCTCATCTTCCTCGGCTTGCAGGTGGACACTCTGGGTTTTATCGCCTCCACCGGGTCGCCCATGAAAACCATCGCTGCGCTGCAAGCCTACAACGCCGCCAAGCCCGAAACCCGCATCCCCCGGGGGCAAAACCTGATTGATCTGGGTGCCCAACTGATGCCCCCGCTTCTGAAAGAGCTGGGAGCGACGGAGGAAACCCTACCCAAAGCCTACGAAGCCCTGGCCCTGAAGCTCCGTCAGGAAATGGCCACGCTGCTGGATCAGGCCTTCGTCAGTGCCAGGGTGGAAGTGCTGGTCAGCTTGGGCGGCAGCCACTCCGAACTCTACGCCACCGCTGGCTATCCGGCCATTACTGTGCCACTGGGTCTCGGTCAGGACGGCACGCCGAACGGCGTCACCCTGATCGGAAAACCAGGCAAGGACGCCGACCTCCTGGCCTATGCTTACGCCTTTGAGCAGGCCACGCCCTACCGGGTTTCCCCGGCGGCGGTCGGTCCCTAGCGGGAGGCTCCGGAACCTCAGGTGCGGCGGCGGTGCGTTAGCGCGAAGCCGGGCACGGTGAGCCCCGGTGCCTCATCCTATTGTTCTGCCCGCCGTAAGTTTGAATAGGACTGGGAGAGTGGGGTCATTCAGGGCACGTGGGTGTGCGGAAATTCCGTCCGTAATAACTTGTCAGCGCACCAACCCCTGCTTACCTTCCCTCAGCCCAGATGGTCAAAGACCCAGCCGCGCGCGACTTTTACATCCGCGAGACCATCGCCCACGTCTGGAGCCGAAGCATCCTGGAGATGCAAATTCAAAGCCAGCTCCACCTCCGCGCAGGCAAGGCCCTGAACAACTTTGCCCTTACCATGCCCCCGGCGGACTCTGACCTCGCCGCTCAACTTTTCAAAGACCCCTACCTCTTCGACTTCCTTGGCACCGCCGATCCCCGCCGCGATGCCGAAGTGGAGCAGGCCCTGATGGATCATGTGCAAAGGTTTCTCCTTGAGTTGGGCGCGGGCTTTGCCTTCGTCGGCAGGAGGGTTCATCTGGAAGTGGGCGGCGATGATTTTTACCTCGACCTCCGAACTTCCCCGTGCGGATGGGAAAGTATGGGTCAGAGTGGGCGGCTCTGTTCCTGTCTTGGGGGCGGGGGTGGTTTTTTCCTTTTTCCTGCTGTGTCTGTTGCTCCTCTCATTCGTTATCCGGTTGATCTTCCTGTTTCCGGGCAGCGGGACCGTATTGTGGCGGCGTTGCGGGAGCATCAGGTGCTGATCGTGGCGGGGGAGACGGGGTCGGGGAAAACGACGCAGCTCCCGAAGATGTGCTTGGAGGCGGGGCTGGCGGAGCGGGGGCGGATCGGCTGCACGCAGCCGCGGCGGGTGGCGGCGATGAGTATTTCCAAACGGGTGGCGGAGGAGATGCAGGTGCCGTGGGGTGGTCTGGTTGGCTGCAAGATGCGCTTCAATGATGATACCAGCGGGGACACGGTGCTGAAGTTCATGACGGATGGGATTTTGCTCGCGGAGATCCAGAGCGATCCGATGCTGCGGGCTTACTCGGCGATCATCATTGATGAGGCGCACGAGCGCTCGCTGAATGTGGATTTCCTCCTGGGCTATCTGAAGGGGCTGCTGCAAAAACGGCCGGAGCTGAAGTTGTTGATTACCTCGGCGACGATTGATACGGCGACGTTTTCGGAGGCGTTCGGCGGGGCTCCGGTGATCGAGGTAAGCGGGCGGACGTATCCGGTGGAGATCCGTTATTGGCCAATGGGGGAGGAACTGGAGGGGGATTTCATCACGGCGGCGGCGCGGGCGGTGGAGGATGTGTGGATGGAATCGAATGAGGGGGATGTGCTGGTGTTCCTGCCGACGGAGCGGGACATCCGGGAGCTGAAGGATCAGTTGGAGGGCAGCCTGGGCAGTGGGGTGGAGGTGTTGGGATTGTATGGACGGATGGCCGGGGAGGAGCAGCAGCGGATTTTTTCGCCAGGGAAAAAGCGGCGGATTATCGCGGCAACGAATATCGCGGAGACTTCCCTGACGATTCCCCGGATTCGTTATGTGGTGGATACCGGGCTGGCACGGATGAGCCGTTATGCACCGAGGACGCGGACGAAGCGGCTGCCGATCGAGGAAGTGTCGCAGAGCAGTGCCAACCAGCGGGCGGGCCGGGCGGGGCGCTTGAGTGACGGGATTTGTGTGAGGCTGTTTGACCAGGAGAATTACGAAAACCGCCCACGCTTTACCCAGCCGGAAATCCAGCGCTCCAACCTCGCGGAAGTGATCCTGCGGATGAAGGCGTTCAAGCTGGGGGAGATTGAGAGCTTTCCATTTTTGAATCCACCACTGCCGGCTTCAATCCGCTCCGGCTATGAGCTGCTGCACGAGCTGGGGGCCCTGACGGATGTGCATGAAATGACGCCGATGGGGCATGAGCTGGCGCGGCTGCCGCTGGATCCTTCGCTGGGGCGGATGCTGCTGCAGGCGCGGCAGGAGCAGGTGCTGCCGGAGATTTTGGTGATCGCGGCAGGCCTGAGCATTCCGGATCCCCGGGAGCGGCCGGAGGAGGCGAAGGACGCGGCGCGGCAGGCGCATGCGGCGTTCGGGCATCCCTCGTCGGATTTCCTGACGCTGCTGAAGATTTGGCAGGCGGCCACGGCGGCGAATGCCTGGCGGAGCAGCAATGCCCTGCGGAAGCTGTGCCGGGGCTCGTTTTTGTCGTTTGTGAGGATGCGGGAGTGGCGGGATGTCTATAGCCAACTGGCGGACACCATGGGAATGCGGGGTCCGGAGTTGCCGGAACTGCGGATGGCGGACGGCCCGCAGGCGGATGCGGTGCACCGGGCGGTCTTGTCCGCGCTGCTGGGGCATGTGGCGCGGCGGGAGGAGCGGAATGTTTACAAGGGCGCGGGGAATCGTCAGGTGCAGGTGTTTCCGGGATCACATGTCTTCGAGCGCAGCAAAAAACTGCCGAAGGGCGCAACGCCGGAGAAGAGCAAACAGCCAGCATTTATTATGGCGGCGGAGATTGTGGAGACGTCGCAGTTGTTTGCGAGGACGCTGGCAGGGATCCAGCCGGAGTGGGTGGTGGAAGTGGGCGGGCATTTGTGTGAGTTCCGCTACAGCGAGCCGCTCTGGGATGAAAAAACCGGCCGGGTGCTGGCGCTGGAGCGGGTGTTATTGCATGGGCTGGAGCTGAAGCGCAGCCGGGTGGACTATGGGAAGATCGACCCGGTGTCGGCGACGGAGATTTTTATCCGTTATGCGCTGCTGGAGGATAGCGGGGCGGTGACACATCCCTTCCACGCCGCGAACCGGCGGCTGCGCGACAAGCTGGAAACGGTCTTTGCCCGGGCGCGGAGCCAGCGGACCTTCATGGTAATGGAGGCGCTCTACGATTTCTACAAGGCGCGGCTGGAGCGGATTTCGTCGGTGCACGACCTGAACCGTCTGGTGCAGAGCAAGTTCAAGACGGACCCGGATTTTCTGCTGGCCACCGAGGCAGACCTGACGGGCGGCCGTGAGGAAGTGTGTGATCCCCTGCAATTTCCTGATACCGTGCAACTGGGGAATAGTGTGCTGCCGGTGTCCTATGCCTACCGGCCAGGGGGCGAGCGGGATGGGGTGACGGTGGAGGTGCCCGTGGAAGTGGCCCAGCATCTCACCAGTGGAAAGATGCAGTGGATGGTGCCCGGGTTGCGGGCGGAAATCATCGGCGTGCTGCTGCGGGCGCTGCCGAAGGCGACCCGGAAGCGCCTGATGCCATATGAGCACAAGATCAAGGAAATCACGGAATCCTTTGATCCCGGAGCGGGTGATTTTTTAATAGGCCTATCCAAGTTCATCACCAACCGTTATGACATTCCAGTGATGGCGGCGGATTGGCCGGCGGATAGTCTGCCTGAGTATTTGAAGCCGCGGGTGCAGGTGGTGGACCGGCAGCGTCAGGTGCTGGCAGTGAGCCGGAATCTGGATGAAGTGCGGCGGGAAGGGAAGGAGCAGGCGGGGGAATCGGCGGCGTGGCTGTCAGCGGTGTCGCGCTGGGAAAAGACGAACCTCACCGGATGGACTTTTGGGGATTTGCCGGAATCCGTGGTGGTGGAAACGCTGGGGGGCGTGGCGGTCCTGGGCTGGCCGGGCCCGGTGCTGGAGAAGGATAGCAAGGTTTCCCTGCGGCTGCATCAGACGAGGGCGGCGGCGGAGTCGGCCGCGCCAGCGGCGGTGCGGAAACTGGCGGAACTGGCGCTGGTAAAGGACATTGCTTGGCTGCAGAAGGAACTGAGAACCCTCGCGGCGGCTCCGGCAGTGAAGCCGAAACAGGTGATTGGTTTCCAGGATGCCCTGGCACGGGTGGGGACGCAGCTTTCCTCGGATGCCTATGTCAGTTCGGACGTGCCGGCCCTGGCTTTGGAGCACCTGCTGAAGCACTCGTTGCGGCTCATTCCGCTGCGCCCCCTGACCGGGGAGCGCTTCAAGGAAATGACGGAGCAGGCCCGGCGTGGCTTGCCCTCCCTCGCGGGGCGGGTGCGGGAGATGACCAAAACCATCAACGCCCTGATCGCGCAATTGCGCAGCACCGAACGGCGCTACGGGGCGTTGGAGGAAGATCTGGCCCGGTTGGTGCCGCCGGATTTCCTGAAGCACACTCCGCACGAGCGTCTGGAGCACCTGCCACGCTATCTGAAAGCCATGCTGCAACGCGGGGAGCGGGCTTGGCTTTCGCCGGTGAAGGACGCCGAGCGGGCCCGCCTCCTCGTGCCCTTCCGCGATTGGAAATCACAAGTGCCGGAAGCCAACTACGAAGCCTTCCGCTGGCTGCTGGAGGAATTCCGGGTCTCCGTCTTCGCCCAGGAACTGGGCACCGCCCAACCCGTCAGCGCCAAGCGGCTGGAGGCGTTATTGGAGGAAGTGTGAATGGGGATGGTTTTCGACGTAGGCTGGCTCAGATGGAGCAGGGCTTTGCTTGACGCTGAAGGGCAGAAGGAATAAGCGTTTGTTATTCATGAAAACGATTTCCTTCACTATTCTGTCGGTGGTTCTGATTTTGGGAACAGGTTCATGCCCTGCGTGTTTGTGGGATTCGGAGACGATGACGGTGGAAAAGGCACGGTTTCCCGAGGCTTTGCAAATCATGACGGGGAATTTCCCCCGGCACTCCATGGAGTTTTACCGATGGCGTGCCGCGAACTGTCAGCAAGCCCTGGGCAAAGGCGGCGCGACTTCGTCCGTTTATGATGATCTGGCTGTATCCCAGCATAAACAGGGCGATCACCGGGCTGCCATCGCCACCATGATGGAAAAGGAGAAGCTTTTCCCTGGCCTGTATGAGACCTATTCCAATTTGGGGACTTTTTATATTTACACCGGCGAGCCGGACGAGGCCGTCAAATGGATCGACAAAGCCCTCGCCATCAACCCCGATGCCCACTTCGGCCGGGAGAAATATCAGCGATGGCTCGTTTTGTGGTCTCAGGAGCCGCGCCCGGTTAAGACGGAGGAAGCTGTCCTGCCGGATGATGGGCATGACCGTCACAATAAGCCAACCGGATTTGCCCGTTTTCTCAAAGAGCAGCTAAATTCGGATACCAAACATTGGGGCGAGCCTGAGCGCGCGGCCGCGCTGAAAGGGATTCTGGGCATGATGCGATTTGCGGATTTCGACAATCCGCTATTGCAGGAGGCTTTGGGTGACGTGCTTCTCTCCGGCGACTGGGAAACCAATTCCATGACAAACGCAGCATTTGCCTACCGAATTGCCACTTCCAAAGCGGGCAGAGCGGAGGAAAAGCAGCGTCTATTTTCCAAATTTACTACCGCAACCGGGGTGCTGGGAGAGAAATGGAATCCGAAAAAGGTAGGGTTGGAAGTCACGTCGCTGCTGGAAAAAGGAAAAACCTTGAGCGAGAGTGTCCGACGCGATGAAATCCAATGGGCAAAAACCCGCAAGGATCTTTCTGCGGAATTCATCCGGAAATACTTCCCAAAAGAGAGCGGGCTTTGATCCTAAATGCATTTCAGCAGGAAGGTGCAGGGTGCGCTCCTCTGGCAGGACGACGGTGGTCCCGGCTCGGAAACAGGTGGCTTCCGCATTGTGCCCGGAGGACGGGTCCAGTAACTGAGCGGCCGATGAAGGAGGGAGGCAGGGGCGGGCATTGTTGAAGGCCAGATGATTGCTCGATTGTTTGGTTTGATGGGGCGGGCTTTCAGCCCTTGGGGTTGTTGCGGCCGGTTTCCTGGGGCGTTGCCCCAGGCTGGGATGGGAGGGGCCTTTGGCCCAGGGTGGGATCGCGTGGTTGCAGAAGGAACTGAGGAGCTTGGCGGTGGCTCCGGCAATGAAGCCGAAACAGGTGATCGGCTTCCAGGATGCGCTAACGCGGGTGGGGACGCGGCCTTCCGCGGGCTGCTGGAGGAATACCGGGTCTCCGTCTTCGCCCATGAACTGGGCACCGCCCAGCCCGTCAGCGCCAAGCGGTTGGAGGTGTTAGTGGAGCAAAGTTGAGCGGACTGGTTTTCAGGCTCCGGCACTTCCCTGGTTTGTCAGCTTATCCTTGCAGGGGGCTGGAAACCAAGCTCAGACTGGATTAACCAAGAAAAATCAATAACGGGATCATCCAAGCAAAATCAATAACGGGGACGGGCGGCAAAGGGGTCCTGGGTCTTGGGGCCGGTGCTTTTCAGGGTGCCGAAGCCAGCCTTGTCTTATTGGTGCAGTCCGCTGAACGCGCGCACGGATCCTGCGGCGCGGAGACGGTTTCCAGCTTCGATCTCAATAATGGAGGCGGCGAGGTCGGTCTGGGGGGAGTTCAGCGCGACGTCGCCCCGGAAGCGCAGGGCACCGCCGCCCTCCCCGTAGAGGCGCAGGAGTTGTCCGGCGTTGAAGCTGCCGCCTTCGATGAGGAGGGCGTTACTTCCAGGGATGTTGAAGCCGCGGGTTTTAATAACATCGGCAGCCAGAGTGTTGTTGCGCAATGTCAGGGTCCGCTGGTAGATGGTGCCGGCGTCGAGGCTGATGCCGCCGGGACGGTTTGAAAAGGTGGAGCCTTCCGCGGTTAAATTTTCCCCCAGGTTGGCGAGGACGACAGCTTCGGCAAAAGCGGTCAGGTCCGAGCTGTTGGTGACGGTTACCACGCTGTCGGCCGTCAGGGCGGTGCCGAGGTCGCCTGTTGCGGCGGCGGCCGAACCGCTGACGGAAACGGTGGTGAAAGATTTGCCGCCGGGCAGGCTGGAGGCGCGGGCAGTGCTGTCTGCGGTCATGCCGCTGGCGGCCAATTCCGCGCGGATCTGGGCGAGGCGGTTGGCGTCGTTCCCGGAGACGGCCCCGGTCGGGGTGGCATGGCTGAGACAATCCAAACACACATGGGCAGAGGCAGTCCCGGCAGCGGCGGTGGCGGTCGTCCCGCTGCTGCTGGTGGAGGTGGAGGTGCTGCTCCCGCTGCTGCTGGAAGAGCCGCCGGAAGCACTCCCGTCCGCGTCCCCGCCGCCCGCCGGGTCATCACCGCTGCCGGGGGTTTCTCCTAACAAGGCTTGGCCGCCTCGTAGTCTGACATTCGAGGCGACAAGTCTGCGCCGGGCGATTTCCTTTTCCTGCCTGGCGGTGGCAGCCAGGATGGCGGACTCGGCGGGCAGGGGTCCGAAGGGTTTGGCCATCAGGCCGGAGGTTCCGCGCAGGAGGGAGAGCCGCACTTCCGTAGGCCGGGGCAGGTCGATTTCATATTCCGACATCATGAGCATCATGCCGGATTCCAGCCCCATGAACCGGCTGCGCCGGTCCGCCAGCCGGGCAGTGGCGGTTCCTTCGAGAATGGTAATTTTTAGGGGCTGATCCGGGAGGCGGGAGATGAGCGTGGTGCCCTTGAGCGATAGGCTCAGCGGGCCGACGGAGGTGGTGATGGCCTTCCGGCCCAGCACTCCCCGTCCCGAGCTAAGCAGCACCAGGCCTTTGTCCACCTGCACGGTGCGGCCCGTCAGGGCGTCGCCCAGGCCGGCGAGGCGCAGGGTGCCATCACCCGCCAGCCGCGCTTCCGCCGCACTCCGGGAGCCGGCGGTGCGGAGCCGGTCCTGACTGAAGGCGAGGTCGCCGGAACGCATTTGGATTTCCGCCGGAGCCGCCGGCAGAGTGCCCGAAGTGAGAATGAACAGTGAAGTTAGAATTGGGAATATTTTCATGATGGGTGTAAGGTTGAAACAAGGCTGTGATCAAAAACGGAACTGCAGCCGCAGAGCGGCCCCCAGCGAAGTGTTTTGATAGTCAAACACGGCCTCGTTTGACTGGTTTTCCGTCCAACTGGCGGTCAGGCCCAGCCGGATGCTGCGGGTGATGAGGTAGTCCACGCCGAGGGAGCCGGTTCAGTTCCAGTCCCGGTGTTCGCGATAGTCATAATAGGCGAGGCGGGCCAGCAGGGTGGTTTCCCAGCGCGGACTCCATTCGGCCCGCCAGGCCAGTTGCGCGGCATATTCATCGCGCTGCGCGGCGGGTTCGCTGGCCTCCAGGCTGACCTCTCCGGTGAGGCTGACCAGCAGGAACTGGTGCGGATGCAGGGCAAAGGACCGGGCGATGGAACCGGTGACCGCAGTATTGGTCAGGAGTTTATTGGAAAAGTGCGAGGCTTCGGACAGGCGCGACCATGCGCCACCAACTCCCAGCACCCAGTTGGCGAAGACGGGGTGGCCGTCCGGCGGGGCGATCCAGAGCAATCCGGCATCGCCTTCGATCCGGTCGAAGTCCAGCACGTCGAAGTTGTTATAACGTGAAGTTTGCGCGGAAGTCCCGGTATTGAGATACCAGAAATCGGATAGTTTCCATGTGTTCCGCAGGTTAGGGGACTGGCGCAACACGTAGTCGGAAGCCTCCCCCTCCGCCGCGAGAGGAGCATTGCTCTGCCATTCGCCGCCTATGGAGGCGCTGACCGACCACGGTTGCCAGAGGTCAGGACGTATCAGGATTTCCTGCTCGCCGTAGAGCTGGGTATCGTCCGCTCCGGCCACGGCCACGGCGGCGGCGGACCGGCGCTCAGCGAGGGCGGCCGCGGGAGGCAGCGCCATCCTGAGATCCGCCGGGGTGGCATCACGCCGGTTCAATCCGGCATCCTGCGCGGCGGCGGGGAGCAGCGTGGGGCCGCACCACAGGCAGAGGAAAAACTTGCTGATAGGTTTCATGGAACGGAGAACATCAGGTTTTACGTGCAATTAGAAGGCATTGATCCGCAGGCGGATCAATTCGCGCCCACCGGTAATGGGGGCGGTGCGGCGGAGGGTGACGATCTCCGTCCCGGATCTATCGAAGGGATTTACCGCCGCCGTTTCGGTCCAGTCAGCCGCCAGATGAGTCCAGCCCGCCCCGTTAGCAGAGCGCTTGGGGAGATATCCGAGCCGCTCCCCTTCCAAGCCGAGGCGGCGGCGGTATTGCATTTGCAGGAAAGTCTGCGACCCGAGCATCGCGGTGGACACGACGGGGAGATGGCTGATGCGGTTTTCCGCCAGGGGCATGGAAAACGCATAGGCCAGCAGGCCGGGCGTTCCGGATGCGGCAGGGGTCAGGGTGCCCAGAGCGGCGAGATTGCCCGGAGTGCCCGCCGCCGCTGTTTGATCCAACTCCCAACGATCGGGAATGCCGTCGATATCGGAATCCGCTATGGAGGCGGCGGCGACCAGGGTATTGCGCAGGCGGTTATAGTTGGTGGGGTTGGTGATGGGCGTCTCCGTGAAGTTCTGCACGGCGACGAAACGATTGTTTTCATCCACGATCCCCAGATCGAGCCAGCGGATTTCCTGACCGGGGCGTGAGGAAACCGGGACGCGCCAACTCTGCCATGGGCGGTGGGTGGCGTTCTCCCGCACCCATGAGAGGGACTTCCCCTCAAACATTGCGGGATCCTGGGGGCCGCCCAGCAGATGGATGCCGGTGATGACGATAGGGAGATCCGTGGTGCCCTTTAAAGCGTTGGACAAGCCCTGGAGCTGGGTGAACTGCGCCTGGCAGGTCGGACAGTATTCCTGACTGAAGTAGTAGGCGGAGATTTGTTGGCGGTAGTGCCGGGGCGAGAGATCCGGCCGGGGCGGCCGGGTGGTGTTCCTGACGGAATCCGGATTGATATCCGGGAGCACGAAATCGGGCTGCTGACCATTTTGCAGTTGGGCGTGGAGCGGGGCTGCGGCGCAACCCAGGGCGGTCCAAGCGGTAAGAAGACGGAGTTTCATAATAGGAATGAGGGGATGAGGGATCAACGGGCGGCGGGGGATGGTTTGGGAGCGACGGCGGCCAACTGCCGCGCTAGGGTGGCGGCGTCCTTTTTGCCGAGCAGGCGGGCGACCGGTTTCCCGTTTGGATTCAAAAACTCAAGATGCGGCAGCCCGCCAGTTTGATAGAGCTTGGCGGCGGCTTGGTTTGCCGGATCATCCACATCCAGCCACGCCCAGACGAATTTATCGTGATAGGGCCGGACCGGGGCCGTGTGGTAAACTTTCCGCTTCATGGTCTGGCAGGAGGCGCACCAGGTGGCGGAAAAGACGATCACGCCAGGCTTGCCGGTCCGCTTCCGCTCCGCCACAAAATCCGCGTAAAGGGTGTGAAAGGGGGGGCTGCCCTGCGGAAAGTCCGCCGCCCGGACCGCCCCCGGAGGAAGGCAAAACAGGAGAGGCAAAGCCATCCGCAGCAAACGTTTGTAAGTTAGGGTGAGCATAATGGCAGTAGGGTTGAAGTTTGAAGGTTGACTCCCGGCA
Organism: Akkermansia muciniphila; assembly: GCA_945900785.1. Taxonomy (GTDB): domain Bacteria; phylum Verrucomicrobiota; class Verrucomicrobiia; order Verrucomicrobiales; family V1-33; genus CAIZWU01. The sequence continues at coordinate 52,063 of CAMDJM010000021.1, read as the reverse complement.
CCGGTTGGTGTGGCAGCAGCAGTTGGAGGAATCAGGCTGCGGGAATATTCCTGAATTGCGAAATTTTTGTCCTTTAATTTTTCAGTATTGATTCAGTCCCCATCTAACAGAGGCGTCCATTCGATAACCCTTTCCCGTCAGGTAGACGGGGCGGGTTCGGGGACGTGCTCAATGATCGTGTTTCAGCAAGAACTCGGGGCTGGTGGCTTTGACGGTAAACTCCGGCTTGGAAGGCCGAATGCTGCACGGGCTGGAAGCCCGCGCCACACCGGCACATCCACCCCCGGCTGATCCAGCAGGGCCCGGAAGTTGTTCATACGTTATCGATGATGCACAAAAAGCTTTCCATCGGCTCACGCCCGCTGGTAGGCCTTGATTCAGCTTGCCCGTCGGTTCTGGGAAACCAATAGCGAAGCCTTTGAGGCAAGAAACTATAGCCGGGTTGTCGTTCCTGGATCTGCTGTAAAAGCCACTTCACTGGGACCGGCGTCTTCAGAAACCAAAAAAGAGCAGATTGGGGAATCACTTTATTTAAAGATAGGAAATTTGCCATTCTGGTGGATTCCTGGCCCGGCTTTGGTAATCGGTGCCTTTTTTATCATCGCGGCCATTTCCAAAAAGTTGTCCTGGCTGGCCAGCGTCCGTTTGGCGCTACGGCGGTCCGTTTCAACGGCATCGACGCCGTCTTTACCCTTTACTGCCGAATCGGAGGAACAGATCACCGCGACGGTCCCGGCAGATGCTGCCACCGGATTCATCAGCATAGTCCATGCAGGCGGCACGGCTAGCAGCCCCACGGCATTTACGTTGCTCAATGATGCGGACGGCGATGAAGTCAGGGCTTCCATGACTCCAGGACAGTTGCGGGGTTTCTACCGCTGCGCCGTTGTGAGATGATGGGGATGGCCGGGCGGTTTGGTGCTGCACAGACAAGGACAAGGGACACCGCAGGCTCCGGGCAATGTGCGGGGTTCCGTGAGCCTGAATCGCCTGCTAGACCGATGAGCCCGACTTTAGTTTTTTGACTGAAACCACGGTCGCGGCAATGGCCCCGGCAAAGGGGATCCAGAATCCAAAAAGCGTCATATCCACATCCACCTCAACCACTCCCATGCGCGATCCATTGCTGGTCAACATCAGCACCAAATACATCAAAGCGCTGAACCCTGCACAGCCAGCCAGCGCTTTAGGCACCCAGGCTTCCTTGATAGCGGATTTCAGGTTCCAGACCCAAATACCAATCCCCGCTGCCGCCGCCAGCACGGCGAACTTGCCGGTCGTCCCCGATCCGAAAGCGGATACGGTGCCATGATTTTGTGATAACAGCCCGGTAAGATTTCCTGGCACATTCGCCATCTCCACCTGCACCGTGATCACATCAAACAGCAGCGAAAAAAGCACCGTCACGGCCAATCCTCCCAAATAAATTTGGGTAGGCTGGTTCAGCCTTTTATAGGCCGCCACCCCCTCCTGGGTAATCTTCAATGCTTTATCTGCCGCTTCCCTGGCACCGCTTTCTGTAGCGGCCGGCACGGGTGGAATCACTGGCGGATTCGGAGGAATGGGCGGATTCGGAGGATCCGCAGGAATGGGTGGAATCGAGGGAGGCACCGGCGGGGGGGAATCGGGAGGAGGGGTATTCATGATTTTCAGGGAGAAGAGGGAAGCGGTTCGTTGGATCCGCCTGCTCAAGGGCTAGGGGCTAGGGGCTGGAGGCCGCCTGCTGGGATTTCTTCTGCTCCCGGTGGATCCAGGCCTGGTCCACGATGCTCAATTGTTCCGGGAGGACGCGGCGCAGGGTGCCGGCATCGTCCCGCAGAATGATCTCCTCCGTGGAATCCGACACCAGTTTGGCCAGCAATTTTGTGCCCGCCCGGCTGGTCCATTCCCGGTAGTCTTGCGCCAGCAGTTGGGCCATTTTTTCGTCATTGGCCGCGATCACTTTTTCCCGGCGCTCCACTTCCGTCTTCAGACGTTCAAAAATCGGCGGGGCTCCACTCAGCTCCGCCTTGCCCGGACCATTCCGCACCCGGGAGTAGCCCCGCTGGCGGGCGATTTCCCGACCGTTCTCATCCAGCAGCACGATGCTGGGCAGCACCTTGACCTTGAAGTATACCCGGAAATGATCCAGCGCTGCCAGCTTTTCCGGCGTGTATTTCTTTTTCTGGTCCCCCTTGGGATAGAACAAGCGGGTCAGCACTACGCGGGATCCCATGAATTCGTTGAACTCCGGAGATGCCAGGAGATCGTCATTGATTGAAATATTATTATCCCCTCCGGGCGCTCCGTTGGTTCCTCCAGGCGCGGCGGTCCATCTTTGATAGAAGAACATCAGCAGGGGTTTCCGCTCCTGCTTCGCCAGCTTCCGGGCCTCGCGCGGGCTCTTATGCCAGTAAGCCCGGGCCGCCAGTTCCATCCCTTCCACGGAAGGCGGTGGCAGCAGCGGCGTTTCCTGCCCCGATGGCACCGGCAAGGCAGGTTCCGGCAGGTCCGGCGACCCTGGCGGCTCCAGTGGAGGTAATCCATCCACCCCATCCGCCCCGGGCGGCATCCCATCAGGGAACAACTCCGGCGGCAACTCGGCTGGAGCCTCCGGCATGGGCGGGGCCTCACTGCCCGGAGGCAATTCATCCCCCGGCTGCAGCAGCGGCTTAAAATCCCCCGTCTCCGAGTGCTGCGGCGCTTCCTCTCCCGGCAACGGAGGTTCCACGCCCCGGCCGACCGGAGCACAGGCCAGGCTAACGGCTAAGAAGAGCAGGAATTTAGACTTCACCCCGGAGCTATAGGTCAAGTTCCCCGGAAACGCCAGTCTGGAACAGGCCCGGGCTGGAAAAACTTTGCCTTTCAGCCATCTCCAGCATAAGTCATGGACTCAGGTGCCCTGCATTATGACAGCCGCACTGCAGGGAGCCATCAGCAAATCGGAACTCAGGCTCCACATTCCTTACACAGATTTTACCCCAGTGCCTTGAAAGGCACCAGACCGGATCGCGATCCGGATTTGACCCGGCTCCTGAAATCGTTGACCTCTGTTTATGAAACCAGTCCATCTGCTCATCTTCTTCGGCGTCCTTCTCCACGCATCAGGATGGGCGGGGTTGGCCCAACGTGAACCAGCCCCCGCCGCGCCTGCCAAATCCGGTAAAACCGCCCCCGCGCCACCTGCCACCTTCACCTGGCAGGAGGGCGACCTGCTATTCCAATCCCTGAACAAAGTCCCGCTGGTTGAAGCCATTGAGGGCTGCACCCACTCCCCATGGTCCCACTGCGGCATTCTCCACCGCACCCCGCAGGGTTGGGTGGTTCTTAAAGCCATTGGCCCCGTCCGCCAAACCCCACTGCTGGACTGGCTGAATCAAGCCCGCGACCAGCGCTTCGCCGCATATCGGCTGAACGATGCCCTGCAGCCGAAAATTCCTGACATCATCCGCGCCGCAAAAACCTGGCTGGGCCGCCCCTATGACATCCGATACGACCTCGACGATCAAAAAATCTACTGCTCTGAACTCATCTACAAAGCCTGTCAAAAAGCCACTGGCGAAACCCTCGGCAAGCTCCAAAAACTCGGCGACCTCAACTGGAAGCCCTACCGGAAACTCATCGAAACCATCGAGCAGGGCCCCGCGCCGCTCGCTCGGCTCATGATCACCCCGCGCAGCCTCTCCGAAGCCACCCAACTCACCAAGGTCTACCACCACCCGCCGCGCACCGCATTCCCCCGCCTCTGACCAAAAATCCAAGCGCCCTGCCAAACTTGACAAAGGCAGTGGAAATTCAACAGAAGGACGCGAAGGACACAAAATCAGTAACTTGCGAAGGACTTGCCCAAATCTGAGCGTCACTCTGCAGGTGGGTGCATCTATTCCCATAAATCTGTGAATATCAGTCTCATCCATCCGTGGTCCGTCGGCGTCCTTTTCAGTCTAACTAAATCCACAGACGTTCCTGCGGGTTGCCAGTTGCTCGTGGTGGAAAGCCCCAAAATCCGTGGACGCGCGATTCCGGAGGGTTGGGACTGTGGAAGGCCTCCACGGGAAATCACTTCCAGCGGAAGTGCCCGTTGATTGGAAACTCAAATAACCGGTCCTCCTCCCTCGCGCCCTGGCCGATGTTATGGATGATCAGAGGCACGCCCTCCGCGTTCTTCCGGTCGCTCACGACCACAATATGCGGCAGCTTCCCGGCGACCGTGCAGGTCACCAGATCCCCGGGCAGGTAATCCGCCGCGTTTTTCGTGACCGGCACCGCGAAGCCCTTGCGCTTGAAGAGCACTGCCAGATTCAGCACCCGCCGGTGATCGATGCTGCGGTCCGTGCGGGTCATGCCCCAGGTTTTCGGATAGGCGGAAAAATTCGCCTTCATGTCTTCGTGCACCCACTGCTGGAGGTCCACCCCACAGGGGCGCAAGGCCCGGATCACGACATCGGAACAGACCCCCCGATCCGGTGGCACATCGCCCATGGGATAACTCAAGGAAACGTAAGCCGGATCATAAATCAGGGTCACCCCAATCCAGGCCCGCGCCGCCTTGACCACATTTTCCCCGGTGGCCGGCATCACTTCCTTTTTCTCCGCCAAGGCGGGGAGGCCGAGTGGGCACAAAAGCAGACCAGACAGGGCGTGAATCAGGCATCGGCGGTTCATGGTGAATGTTTGCACAATTTCTTTCCTATTGGCAGTTAAAAGTGGTTTGGCTCCCTGCTTTACCCGGTTCAAAGCAGGCCGCGCTTTTTGATGCTGACGTAAAGGTTTCCCAGAGCGATGGGGAGTTCAGCGGCGGCGGCATCGACGGTCAGGATGCCGCCTTGGTGGAGTTTTTCCAGCAATTGCCGGCGTTCATCGTGATATTGGAGCACGGCGCTGAAGCGGACGGCGGTGGAGAGATCGGCGACCTGCGGTTGTTCCATGACACTGACCTCCTTTTCGCGCAGGCTGGCGACGACCACGAGGTGCTTCCGGCGTATCAGCGCGAGGGGGGCGGTAAAATGAAATTGGTCTTCGCTGCGCAGGTTGGTGGCGATGATCACCAGCGCCCGGCGGGACCAGCGGGCCATGAGGTTTTCCGCTGCCTGGCCAAAGTCGCCCGGCGCGGCGCTGGGTTGATAGTCGTAGAGATGATTCAGGATAGCGGGCATGGCGTGAGGCCCTTTGACCGGGGGGAGCCAGCGCACGGTTTCACTGCCGAAGGACATCACGCCAACGAGATCCCCCTGGCGCAGGGCGATGTAGCTGAGCAGCAGCAGGGCGTTCAGGCTATGGTCGAACTGCGACAGGTCGCCATCCATGGGGCGGAGACGCCGTCCGCAATCCACCATCAGGATCAGGGTTTGATTCCGCTGCTCCTGATATTCGCGGCTGACCAGGCTGAGCCGGCGGGAGGTGGCTTTCCAGTCGATTTGGGACATGGCGTCGCCATCCTGATAGTCCCGCAACTGGCGGAACTCGCGGCTTTGGCCGGGGCGGTTCAGTTGGCGGATGCCCATTTGGGATTGCTGGTTGCCCATGGAGAGCAGGGCGAAGCGGATTACGGGTTCGTAGTTCGGGTAAATTTTTGTCAGGGACGGCGTGCCGGTGCGGAAGCGGCGGCACCAAAACCCAAAGCGGGAGAACTGCTCCACATGCACCTGACCAAACGGTGCCGGGCCGCGGCCGGCGGGGGTCACCCTCACCTGGATGGTGCTGAAGCCTCCGCCAGGGACGATCCCGGTCCAGGGAAAATCGACGGTTTCCAAATGCTGCGGCAAGGTATCCCAGACGCGGACACGGACGGGACGGAGGCCGGAATGGTGAAGCGTCAGGAGGATCTCCAGAGGCACGGCCAGAGCCATCCGCTCCGGCACCTCCCGGGTGGTAGTGACGCGGGCCGTAGTGGCCAGTCCGATGGCGTCCCAAAGAGCCACCGCCGCCAATAACAGACCGGCCCCGGTCCACCAGGGGATCCCGGGCGGCCACAGGCTCGCGGCAAAACCGAGCAGCAGCCATCCGGTCAGGGCGGGGAGGAGATGACGGGCAGGCAGGAGCATGGCGGAACTGGGGAAGAAGACGGTGGATCCTTCCGGCAGGCCTAACGGGGAGCCTCCACGGTGCGCAGCAGCCCGCTCAGGAAGTCATCAACCCGTTGGCCGCTGATGGCCATTTCCGGCGAGAGCACCACGCGGTGCCGCAGGACAGGCAAAGCGGCGGACTTGATATCGTCCGGGGTGACATACTGCCGCCCTGACAATAACGCAAAAGCCTTGCCGACCTTCACCAGGGCAATGGCTCCCCGGGTGCCGGCCCCCATGGTCATGCCCTGGCTGCTGCGGGTGGCCCGGACCAGACGCACGGCATAGGCGATGACATCCGGCACGCAGGCCAGGGAAGCGGCGAGGGCCTGGAGCTGCAGGATGTCCTGTCCGGTGGCAAAGGCCTGGATCTGGCGGGCGTCCAGACCGCCTGCGCCGGAGGTGCTGCCCGCCACGATGGCTTCTTCCTCCCCGGCATTGGGATAGTCAATCTGCACCTTCATGAGAAAGCGGTCCAACTGTGCTTCCGGCAAGGGATAGGTGCCCTCCTGCTCGATCGGATTTTGCGTGGCCAGGGTCATGAAGGGCGGGGCCAGGGGCAGGGATTGGCCGTCGATGGTGACTTGGTTTTCCTGCATGACTTCGAGCAGGGCGGCCTGGGTTTTGGCTGGGGCCCGGTTGATTTCATCGGCGAGGAGGAGATTGCAGAACACCGGGCCCTGCTTGAGGCGGAATTCCTGACGGCTCATATCATAGAGGCTGTGGCCGGTGACATCGCCCGGCATCAGATCCGGTGTGAATTGGATGCGGCGGAACTGGCCGCCAAAGGTAGCCGCGAGGGCGAGCACGAGGTGGGTTTTTCCCAAGCCGGGCTTCCCTTCCAATAACACATGACCGCCCGCAATGAAGGCCACAAGGACCTGGTCCACCACCGCCGCCTGCCCCAGCATGACCGACCCCACGGCGGTGCGGATGCGGTGCAGCAGCGCCGAGGCCTGAGTGAAGGGCGTTTCCCCGATGGGCGGGGGAGGCAAAACAGGATAGGATGCAGCGGGAAGCGGAGGAGGAGGGAATTCGTCCATGGAAGCGATGGGATGAGGAGTGGAAGGGGAAAATTGGGAAAATTGGGAAATTGGGAAATTGGGAAATGGGGAAATGGGGAAATGGGGAAATGGGAAAATTGGGAAATTGGGAAATGTCAGGTGCCGGGTGGGAGAGGGGCGGTGGTTAGGCTGTGGAGGATTTGCTGGAGATCCGCCATTTGGCTGGTGAAGGCGCGGGCATCCTGGCGGCCTCCGGCGGAGAGGGCCTCATTGACGCGCTCTTCTGTCAGGCCGGATTGCGCGGCGACGAGGGCGTGGAAATGCCGCTCCTCCTGACGCAGGGCCCGGCGGCGCGCGGCGGCGAATACGGCCTGCCGGGGGGCCTCCAGCAGGGCATCCGTGAGGCGGTGCTGCCAGAAATACGCCCCTGCTTCCTCCAGGTGGGTGACAAAGCGCAGCTCCCGGCGTTGATGCAGCCCCCGGACAGGCCCGAAGCGCGGCAGCACCCGCCAGAGCCAAAAGACCAGCAGCACCACCAGTGCCAACATGACGGGCCAGGCATGCTCCAGCAGCATCTCCCAGAGGCTGACGCGTCCGGCCTTGATAAAATACACCGCCCCGGCCCCGGTCTGCTGCACCAGGGCGAGGAGCAGGGCCGCGTGCTCCCCTTCGTCAATATAACGGTTCCTCAGGAGGTGCGCATGGGAGATCAGGGTGACCCGTCCCATCCCCTGACGGAGGCTAACCAGCGAGGCTCCGGCCGGCGGGCCCGCCAGAATGTCAGGCTTCCGCAAGTCGGCCGAAACTTCAAAGCGGATTTCCTCCTGCAGGCTCACCTGGTAGGTTTCCCTTTTGAGCTGCACTTCCTGAACGCGGGCAGCAGAATTATCCCGTTTCAGCGTGATCCCCAATTCCGCCGCCATGGGGTGAAGTTCCTGATTCACCGGGCTTTTGTAGTCAGGGGTGTTCCAGTCGTCCAGGAAGGAGTCGCCTCCTTCCGCGAGGTAAATGAGGTGCCCTCCCCGGCGGGCCCAGTCCAGGACATGTTTCGCAGGACCCCGGGACTGGAGGGCTCCGGCCGGCACGATCAATACCGCGTCCGGACCAGGCAGGTCCATCACGCCCCGCTGATTCACTACCTGGTAGTCATTCAATTCCAGAAAACGGGCCGCCGCCAGCCAGGGATTGCGTTTGGCCTCCCCCACGTAGCCCAGCCCGCGCTCCTTTTCCTCGAAATGGCCGCCGCACCCGCTGAGCGCCGGCAGCATTCCTATCAGAAGGAAAATCAGGAGCGTTGGTCCCAACGGATTTGCCCCAGGGAGGCCTGGTGCCCCGGCGGCAAAGGGCCAGCGGCCGCACAGGCCCTGCATCAATGCGGCAGGAGGCGGGGTGCGTCCGTAGGCGCAGGCCAGCCACGTTCCCGTGATTTCAAAAAAATAACTCCGCTGATTTCCGTCCGGCAAGCGGCTGGCGTGGCGCAGGCAGTCCCCTTCGGTATCGCTTTCCCGCACCGGCCCGGGAGCCTGGCCGATCAGCCATGTCAGGGCCCCCCGGTAGAGCAGGCGCACCGCACCTTCCTGATCGCCCTGCTGCCACGCCATCCATGCCGCTGAGGGCACATCCGGCGGCAGGGATTCCGGCGTGGTTTGCAAACCCATCACTACCCTGGGGCCACGATCCTTTGGTTTTTCCACACGCTGCCGCTGCGGCAAACGCAGGCCCTTCCAACACCACCAGCCCAGCCATGCCAACAGCGCCGCAATCGCCGCTGCTGCCAGCAGCCGCAGTGCCACCTCATGCCAGTTCCCGGAAAACAGGCTCCCGAATCCTTTCAGCCACGAATAAATCCAACTCCAGTCCCAGCCCTGCGCTGCCCGCGATGGACTTGAAGAAGAGGACGGTGGGCTGTCACTGACCCATTCCTTGTATTTTCCAACGTGTTCCTCAAATTCCGGATGAGCCAGCACTTCCCTGATTTGCTGCTTCGCCTGGTCACGCTCCACCTGGACACCGCCAGCCGCCAGGCCATCCGCCACGCTGCCCAGGGCCAGCAAAAAGACCAGCAGGGAGGCTAGTGGCGGCACCAGCCGGGCCCGCAGCCGGCTGCCCAACTGGCGGAAGGCCAGGTCCACATCCCATCCTTCCAGGTGGGTCCGGGTATTGATGTATAAACCAAACCCGCCCCCGGCATAAAACGGCTCCAGAAACGCCACGGCCACCAGATAACATCCGGCCAGACTCCACAGCAGACTGAGCGGCGGATCTCCCCCCTGCTTCAGGTAAATCCTGATCTGAGCCATCCACTCCAATGCCTCCTCCGGCAGGAAATCCCGGATGCCCATCCACAATCCCATGATGACGGCCAACTCCAAGAGCAAAAACAATTGCATAAAGCCAATGGCCGGCGCGCCCCCGTGGCGTTTCAGAATCGCCGTCCGGCTTTCATAAGATTTTCCCGTCAGCCCTTCCAGCACCACCACCGGCATGGTGAAGGAGCGCACGCCGGAAAACCGGCCCCACAGCAGGGAAAGGCCCAGACGCCGGGTGAGCAGGCGGGGCCATTCCCGGATCTGTTCCCGCAGCGTGGGAGCCTCCCCAAACAGTGCCCGCCCGAGATAAAAGAGCACGATCCTGTCATACAGCGGCTTCAGCCACCAGACCACGGCGACCAGGACACTGGGATAGTCATGGAGCAAAGCGCCCAGCACGCCCCAGAGCGGCAGCACAAAAAGCAGCCAGGCCCGGTAGATCCCGGGAGCATGCCGCCGCACCATGGCCAACCCCAGATCCACCGCCTCCGCACTTTGGCGGGGTCTCAGAACGGCTGAAATATGATCAAGCTTCATCCGCCCCCCTCCCGGCAAACAGGAGCCATGATCCCAACAGCACCCAGAGCACCCCGCCCACTACCAATTTCACCGTTCCAGGCGTGTCGGAGGCCGACCAGAATCCTTCAATAAATGCCGCAATCAACACCAGGGCCGGTCCCCCGTAAATTAGCGGCAGGGCCTGCTTTGCCGTGACTTTCAGCGCGTCCGCACGGCTGAGATTGCCGGGATTCAAAACCGCCATGCCCAGGCGCATGCCGGCGACCCCGCATATCACCAAACCCATCAACTCAAAGGAGGAGTGCCCGGCCGCGAAGGTATACAAGCGCTCCGCATTCCCCTGATAGTGGGTATACCCAAAAGCCGCCCCCAACAAAACCCCCTGCAGCCCGGTGGACACCACTGCCCCCAGCGTTGCCAGCACCCCGCCCGCGATGGTGCGCAGGCCAATCCCGATGTTGTGCTCAATGTAGTAGGCGAACATCATGAAATTCGAGCCGAATTTTGCCCGCAGGTGATGCACTGGCGAATCCTCCCCATACATCTCATCCATGCTGCTCATGGTGCCCTCATCCAGCACGGCAAAGATCCAGCGTTCGTTTTGATAGGCGGCGATGATAAAGGCAAGGAACGGTCCCCAGAAGAGCAGCATGCCAATCCAGAACAGCCGCCATTCCCGGCGCACCGCCTGCGGACAACTGCCCCAAAAACGCGTCAGGGCCCGGCGGCGGTTGACCAGCGCACCTTTGCTGATGATTTCGCGGGTATCGATCACAAGGGCATTCAGGCGGCCGCAGAGGCGCGCTCCATACATGCGGTGCTGGGCGAGCGAGAGGTCGGCGCAGAGCTGCCGGTAGAGCCCTGGCAGTTTCACCTGGTCCGGCGTCCACTGCTTCAGCCGCGCCGACTTGATCAAGGCTTCCGTCTCCGCCCAGCGGGCGGTGTGTTCCTGTTCGAAGCGGAGTTGGGTCACTGGAAAAGGAAGGTTTGAATTTCAGGAATCGCGCAGCCAGGTGCCAATGCCGGCGAGGCGCTGCACCCCCTCCGGGCCGGTCATTCCGGTCAGGACTTCCAACTGGCCGGCCAGTTCCTCACGGCGGCTTTCCGACCACATGGGCAGGTTTTCGTTGAAGCGGATGATGCAGGCCCGTTCCTCCCAGCTGAGCGCCACCGCTGGCGGCACTGCCGGCACCGGCACACTCTCCTGGGGCAGAAAAACCGGGGAGGCATCCTGCTGACGGTAAACCACCATGGTATCCGCCACCAGATCCCCCAATCGCTGGAACCGCCGGCTTAACAGACAGGAGACGAGGCCGGTCAGGTAGCACGAAGGCAAAAAGTCAGCGACCCGCAGCAGATTCCGCAGGACCGCCGCCGTCCAGGTCACCGGCGCTCCGGACGTCATCACCACTTTCAGGCCACAGCTTTTTTTGCCAGGCGTCGCCCCGCGCCTCACTTCAAAAACCACCCGGTAGCCCCAGCTCATGAAAAACATGAACAGCAGGTAAACCCCGCCGCCGATCTCCATTCCGCCCACAGTCGCCGAAAGTGCTACCACCACCCCTGCCAGCAGGTATCCCAAACCCATCCACAGGACGTCCAACAGCCACGCTTTGGCCCGCACCACCGGCCCGGCAGGATGCAGTTCCACCTCAACTCCGGCCGCCAGCTCGATACGCTGCATCGTGTCAAGGCGGTCAGGAGTGGGAGCAGCCATGGTCAATCGCAGGATCAGTAGGCAGGATGTCAGGTTTTTCAAGCCGGGAGGGCGTGGATCCCGCCGATTGTGCCTCTAGCCCAGGGAAAGGCCGCCCTCCGTGAGCCGGTATTTCTGCGCCATCCGCCCGGCGAGGGCTGGATCGTGGGTCACCAGCACCAGCGCAGGGCCTTCCTCCTTGTTCAGATCCAATAGCAGATCGATCAGAAGCGAAGCGCTGGCGGCATCCAGGGCCCCGGTGGGTTCATCCGCGAGGATCAGCCCGGGAGCGCGGATCAGGGCGCGCACCACCGCGACGCGCTGGCGCTCCCCGCCGGAAAGCTGGGCGGGTTTTTTGTCCATGTGCGCTCCCAGGCCGACCCGGTTCAAAAGACGCTTCGCCCGGTCTGCGGCTTCCCCGGCATCCGGCCGCCGGGAGCCGCCGAGGGTGGGGATGAGCACGTTTTCGAGCGCGGTGCATTGCGGGAGCAGATGATGCAGTTGAAAAATGAATCCCAGTTTTTCGGCGCGCAGATCACTCAGGGCGATCTCATTGCCGTAGGGAACTTCCTCCCCGAAAAGCTTCACGATGCCTGCGTCCGGCTGGTCCAGGGTGCCCAGCAGGTTCAGCACCGTGCTCTTGCCACAGCCGCTGGGGCCGGAGATGGATAGGGTCGCGCCGGTCGCGATGGCCAGGTTCAATCCTGTCAGGACGCGCTGTTCCGGTGCCTCCGGGGAAGTGCGGTAGGTCTTGGTGATATTGGAGAGTTCAGCGATCATCATGGTAGTTCCTTGATCCAGCGGCGGGCTTTGAATTCGAAGCGGGGCAGCGTGCCCTGCGGCACCACCTCGACTTCCATACGCAATTGAAAAGCATCCCGCAAGGCCAGCGCGATGCGCCCGGATACCGAAACATCCCGCACCGTCAGCGGCACTTCCACCACAATTTTCAAATCCAGCAGGGCACCGGCCCGGATTTCCCGGACCTGATATTCCACCACCTCGGGAAAACGGCGCAGCACCGCATCCACGGCGGTGGGGTAAATATTCACGCCACGCACACAGATCATGTCGTCCAGCCGGCCGAGGATGCCGCCTTCCAGGCAGAGTCCGCCATCGGCGGCATAACGTTTCCTCACCAGATCCCCGGTGCGGTAGCGCAGCATGGGGCTGCCCAGCCGGTGCAGGGTGCTGAGCACCAGCTCCCCGGTGCTGCCTTCCAGCACTTCGTGGCCCGTCGCCGGGTCGAGGATCTCCGCAAAATAGGCCTCCTCCATCACCCGCAGCCGGCCGGCGTCCTCCGGGTCCTGATAACTGACCGGACCTGTTTCTGTCAGGCCGTGATGATCCAGCACGTGGGCTCCCGGCCAGAGGGCTTCAATGCGGGCGCGGATTTCCGGCTGACTGCCGCCGGGTTCACCGGCGACGATGATTTTTTTCAAGGCCCAGGGTCCCTGACGCAATTCCCCGCTTTGCTCCTTCGTCTCCCCAAGATGCAGCGCGTAGGTCGGCGTGGTGCAGATCACCGTCACGCCGTGCCCGTGCATCAGCTGCAGACGGGCATTGGTGCTCATGCCGCCGCCGGGAATGACCAGACAGCCCACGCGGCTGGCGGCTTCAAAGGCGGTCCAAAATCCCAAAAACGGTCCAAACGAAAAGGGGAAAAACAGCCGGTCCTCGCCGGGCTCGATGCCAAAGGCCCCGAAAATTTCCTGCCAAAGATTCAGCATGCCTTCCCAGTCATCCCGGCTGTCCAGCCAGGTCAGGGGTGGCCCCGTGGTGCCGCTGGTCTGGCAAAACCGGGTATAGTTTTCCAAAGGATAGGTATGGTTCGAGCCATAGGGTGGGAAGTTCTCCCGGTCCTGCACCAGCAGCCGCTTGGTCATGAGCGGACAGCGCCGCACGAAATCCTCCAGGGAAATGGCCGCTGACATATTCATCAGCCGCTTCCGGTGGAAGGGATTGGTGGTCTGCACCGTGTCCAGCAGGGCACGCAGCCGCTCCCATTGCCGCTGCCGGATGACGGGGCGGAACCGTTCTATCTCTTCGCTGCGCAGCACGCGGGTCGGGGAGGGGAGGTGGCAGGGATAACAGGACCGGGGCTTGGAAAACCTAGCTGACTCTCCAGGTGCGGGTGGTCACATCCACATAACCCGGCGCTAACGGTGGAACGGGGAAAATTAGGGAAGGAAATGGCGCAATCGGCCCGGAAATGGCGGCTGGCATGGGAGCGGGGGCAGGTTTTGGAGCCCCAGCCGGTGTGGCCAGCGGACGGTATTGCATTACCATGGCCACGCCTGCTGCCGCCAGAATAATGCCGGCGTAAAACTGCCAGTGGGTTTGCCCCCAGACGCCATCCTTGGTGATACTCACCACCGCATTTACGATAGGGGCACCGGCAAAAACAATCGCGGGCACCAGCAGCACGAGGGCCTTGGATTCCATCGGCGAAGTGCCGGAACTCAGGGCCATCAGCAAAAAGTAAGCCCCGATGGCCCCGGCCAGACCAGCCACAAAACTCCAAACCACACCGCCCGTGGGGAAGTTCAGCGGGGTGCCTTTGAGTTTCATCATCACCATGGGGCCCACGATACCCACCACAAAATAGGCCACCCCCACCAGCAAAAAGGCCTTCATGCGGGAGCCCATATCCGGATTTCCCGCGAGCGTCATCAATTGGCTGCCCTTGTGCAGCAGCACGCTGTAAAGGCCCCAGCAGATGACGGTGCCAAGGGCATAACTTAATGCGGTAGTATTCATTTTGAGGGAATTCACGGGGATGGTTGGGTGGTTTTCAGGAAGGAGGGGCCTGCAGCAATTCAGCCGGAGCACAGGAGATACGTTCACGAAAGTCGTCAGGGATCGCCCGGGCCTGCATTTCCCGCGTGCCAGGCGTGGCCTGCACCGCTACCACCACCAATTCCCCCCGGGCGGCCAGCTTTCTGGCGGGGGGATCATCGGGCATCTTCCAGAATTTCAGCTCGTAGCGGATCGCCTTGGACCGCATTTCCGCCACCAGCAGCTCCACCTCAAATTCCTCTTCAAACTGAAGGGGCAGCCGGTATTCCGCTGAGGCCTTCAGCCGCGGCCATCCCGTGCTGGTATCCGTGATGCCATGCTGCCGGGGATGCACGGATAGTCCAAGAGAGCGGTAAAAGGCATGCTCCGCTTCCTCCATCCACCGGAAAAAGTTCGAAAAATGCGCAATCCCAGCCAGATCGGTCTCTGAAAAGAGCACCCGGCGGCGGTGGAGATAGCGATAGGACATGGGATCGGCGGAGAGCCTGCCAGTTTCCCCTGCCCTCCCAGGCGTGCAAGCGGCGGTTTGCCGGAATCGCCCCACCAAACGAAAGGCCGGGAAGGCTGACAGGAAATCCCAGGGATCTCCCGCCATGCCTTCCCGGCCTGGCCATCAAAAGGGATCAAGGAAAGGGCCCACCTACCGGCGGCGGACACTGGCCACCTGCCGGCCCCCGATGTCGGAGAGCACGGTCACACTGACTGGATTGCTGTAGACCTGGCCCAGCACCAACTGATACCGGCCTGTATTCACATTCTAGGTCATGGGTCCAAATCCAGCCACGCTGAGTCCCACCGGAGGGGCGGTGGTGCTGGTGCTTTGCAATGTCAGGGTCCGGGTGCTCTGTTTCCATTCCGCCAGAGGAACGCTGATGGTGTCCTTGAAGTCCACGGCGACGAGACCCAGCGCGGTGTCGCCCAGCAGCACCTTCTGTCCCGCAACGAAGACGCCCCAGACCCCGGACGATCCTGCGCCACCTACCGTAGGCGTGGTATCATAGCGGCCCATTTCACGGAGCAGTCCGCCGGGCCGCAGTTCCACGATCCGGCAGCCATCCATGAAGTTGGAAAGGTAAACATACTTGCCAGCCACGTGGATATTATGCATGAAGTCAGTGGATCCGCTGGTGAAACTGCCGGTCTGCACGAGGGGCACCATCGGGGTGGTGATGCTGGACAGATCCCAACTGCGGCAGCCATTGTAGTAACGGCCATCCACCGTGAGGAGGGTATTTCCGTCTTTAGAAAATGCCGCATGATAGACCAGCGCGTTCGGATAGGTGGTGTAGTTGATCAGGCTCACTGCGCTGACAAATTCCCCGGCCTGCAGATCAAGGTAGCTGCCCGCGATATTGCTGACATCATGGATGACAAATCCACCGGTGGCCCAGGTGGAAACGCACTTCCCGTTTTTCACCGCCACATCATGCACCGATCCGCGGGAAAAGCCCGGGGAGGCCGGGGGGGGGGCGGAGCAGGTCCTTGAACTCCGGCAACGCTGGATTGGTCACATCGAAGACCACCACTTCATTGCTGATCGCGGAGGCCAGATAGGCATAGGAGCGGCCCGCTATGACATCCACACAGAAGTTATGCACGCTGCCGGCGAGATGATAAAGCGGCCCCGCCCCCCAGGTGATAGTGCCGCTTATGGCTGGGGCAACCGGACTGGTGGCCAGGTCAAAAATGAACAGCCCCGTGTGCGGCACGGGTCCGCCGTTGGGCACGTCATTGCTGGCGTATAGCGTATTTCCCACCGCCTGCACATCGGTAATGCAGATATTCCCCTGGCCTAAATACGGCCGGATCGTGCCGACCCGCAGCGGAGCCCCGGCCCCGGCGATTTTCACCACCTCAATGCCCGCAGCGCCCCGGGCCACATAGGCGTAGTCCCCGGAGGCGGTGACTTCAGTGCACCCGGCACCATGATTGACGTGGAAGAGCGTAACGGTGTTCCGGTTTTGCGCGGTGGCAGGCAGCACGGCCGTGCAGAGCAGGCCCATGGCCAGGATGACTGGATTGTTGGTGTTCGTGGATGTGGGAGGTTGTATGTTGAACAGGTGGCCCGGCTTTGCGGCGCTGCCTTGCACTCCGTTCTGCAACTTCCGGCGCGGAAAGTTTCCGGCGGTTTTTCAAAATCAGCTTCTGTTCATCCCGGAAGGCTGCATCCTGACCGCTTGGTCTGCCAGCAACTGCGCCTCAGCTTCGTCATGCGTGACCAGCACGACGGGAATGTCCAGTGCCTTGAGATGAAGGCGCAGCTCTTCGCGCAGGTCGTGGCGCAGTCCGGTGTCCAGCGCGGAGAGCGGTTCGTCTAGGAGGAGCAGGCGGGGTTGGGTGACCAGCGCCCGCGCGAGGGCGGCCCGCTGCTGCTGGCCGCCGGAGATTTGGCGGGGCCGGCGCAGGCGCTGCTCATTAAGTCCGAAGCGCTGCATGATTTCATCCACGCGGGTCTGGCGTTCGTGTTTTGCCAACGCATGCAGTCCATACGCGATGTTTTCCTCCACGTTGAGATGGGGAAAGAGCGCATAGTCCTGAAACACCAGTCCGATGCCGCGCTCCTGCGGCGTGAGGTGCGTTTTGCTATCGGCATCAAACCACACTTTCTCACCAAACCGGATGCGCCCCTGGTCCGGTCGATCCAGTCCGGCCAGACAGCGGAGGATAGTGGTTTTGCCGCAGCCGGAGGGGCCGGAAAGCACGGTGATGCTGTGCCGCAGGGCGGGCATCTCCAGCGCGCCATGGATGGTCGGGCCGCGGGGATGGGTGATGCGGAAGTCTGCTGTTAGCGTGTCGGCCATGGCTGGAGCAGCCGGCGCTGCAGGGCGTAAGTTAGGGAGAGCACCAGGAAGGAGAAAAACAGCATTGCCAGCGCGGTTTGATGCGCGGCGTCATAGTTCAGCGCCTGCACTTCATCGTAAATCGAGACGGAGATGGTGCGGGTGACGCCGGGCAAATTGCCCCCGACCATGAGCACCACGCCGAACTCCCCCATGGTGTGGGCAAAACAAAGCACGATGCCGGCCAGCACGCCCGGCCATGCCAGGGGAAGCACCACCCGGCGGAAGGTGCCGAAGCCGCTCACGCCAAGGCACCATGAGGCCTCGATCATGCGGCGGTCCACCGTGGCAAAGGCACCCATGAAGGGCTGCACCGCAAACGGCAGGCTGTAGAGCACCGAGGCAATCAGCAGTCCCTGAAAGGAAAAGGGCAGCCGTTGACCGAATAACGATTCATAAAACTGTCCCAGGGGACTGTGCGGGCTGATGGCCATCAGCACATAAAAACCGAGCACAGTCGGCGGCAACACCAACGGCAAGGCCACCACGGCCTCGGCGAGAAAACGCCAGCGCCAGCGGGTGTTCGCCAGCCACCATGCCAGCGGCAGACCGAGCCCGATGAGAATGACCGTGGTGCAGGCGGAGAGCCGCAGGCTGAGGCTGATGGCTTGCCAGTCCATAATAGCTTATTTCCCCGGCAGCTTGAAACCATACCGTTGCAGCACCCGGCCTGCGGCATCACTCAGGATGAACTCCCGGAAGGCAAGCGCGGCAGCAGCATTTGGCGAGCTTTTGAGGATGACCAGCCCCTGCCCAATGGCGGGAAAGGCCTCTGCGGGCACTTCCCAATAACGGCCTTTGTCCTTCATCCTGTCCGACACTGCATGGGAAAGCGCAAGGAAACCGATATCCGCCGCGCCGCTCTCCACAAATAGCGCCGTTTGGCTGATGTTTTCACCCAGCACAAGTTTTAGCTCCGCCTGCTCATCAACTCTGAGCGCCTGCATCGCCGCGACGGCTGCCGAACCGTAAGGAGCCAGCTTTGGATTGGCGATGGCGATTTTCTTCACCGCCGGATCAGCCAGAGTTTGAATGCCTAGCCGTTCCACGTCGAGCGGCGAAGCCTTAGGCACCCACAGCACGAGTCCGCCGACGGCATAGGGCGAGACCGCGCCATCCAGCGCGAATCCCGCCTTTGCCAGCTTGCCAGGGTAATCCAGGTCCGCCGCAAGGAAAAGATCGAAGGGGGCTTGGTTCTGGATCTGCGCAAAGAAAGTGCCCGATGCGCCATACACCGCATTGACCGTCACTTCAGGGATGACCGCGTGGTATTCCCTGATGAGATCCTCCATGGCGAACTGCACACTGGAAGCCACGGCGATGGTCAGGGTCGTGCCCGCTGGTTTGGGTGGTGGCCGGCAGCCAGCCAGCAGCATTGCACCGGAAAGGATGATGAAGGTGAACCGTGTCATGATGAGGGTGATCCAAGGGAACGCATCCTGCCGCGAGGCTGGCGTCATGGTCTGGTAGTCCGCCAAACAGGCGGCAGCAAGCCCGGCTGCGCAGCAGGCAGATGAAGCTGAGCGCCTGATCGGTTCCTTCAAATAGACTTTGACACGCCCTTGGAGGGGGATGACAGAAAGCCGCCTATGTCAACGCATTTCTTCCCCGGCAGTTTTGTAAATAACACCGGCGCATCACCCCAGAGTGACTTCGTGCAGATCGCCGGGACGCTGCGGTTTTGAGCAGCACATCCGGTCCAGTGCCGGCCTTCGTGCTGGGTCCAGTCCAGGATCTGCGGGTGTCCGGGAAATGATGCGGAAAGCGCCTCCAGCTCGTCGGAGCTGCCGCTGATCCAAAGAAGCGCGGCAGCCGGCCCAGGCATCTGCTTCGGGGGAGGCATTTCGCCACAGCGGCCGAGGCTGTGCCGCACTTTGCCACCAAAGGCCCAGCTGATTCAGAATGGGCAGGAT
The DNA here is from genome assembly GCA_945900785.1 of Akkermansia muciniphila. GTDB lineage: Bacteria > Verrucomicrobiota > Verrucomicrobiia > Verrucomicrobiales > V1-33 > CAIZWU01. The sequence continues at coordinate 32,939 of CAMDJM010000021.1, read as the reverse complement.
GCGAAATTGATTAACAATCAACAGGTTGCGAGTGTCCTTGGGGCTCTGGCATTGCTTCTGCAAAAGGAATCAAGTAGAACCTGCCGTCCTGCGGCCGGTTTTTAGCATCCCCCCAAAAAACCAAACCGTGACCAACCTATGAAAACTATTATCCAAACTATTTTAGTCAGCATCGCTGCCCTCATTTTCTCCAGCTGTTCCACCACAACGGTGGTGAAGCCAGAGCCGACCACGGTCACCGAAAGCTCCCGTCACACCAGTTCCAGTTACAACACCGGTGGGATGGCCCCAGCAGTTTCCTCCTCGACGGATACCCGTTCTGTTACCGCCCAGTAGTCAAACTGGCAGCTAAATCCAGCGGCGGGTATCCCCTGTCACTTCCATGGAGGAAGCCCCAGGGCTTCCTCCATTTTTCATATCCTTGGCCTTTTCTTTTTCCCTCCACCTCATGGCTATCCCACCCCGCCTTTCCAAAATTCTTTTCCTTGTTCTGGTAGCCTCTACCAACGCCGCACCTCCTGCTGTTCCTTTGGAGACCGGCGCGCCCGCTGCTGGGGTCTTCTCCATCTATTTTGAAAATGACCTCTTCGCCGGCACCGATCAGCGCTACACCAATGGGACGCGACTCAGCTGGACGTCCGCCAACCTGAAGAAATACGGCGATGATCCAACCTTTGGTGGCCTGACCGGAAATTGTGATAATATTTCCCTGCTGGGGGACGGTTCTTTTTCGCGGAATGTGGTCTTCAGCATCGGCCAGAACATGTTTACCCCTAGCGATACCATCCGCACGGATTTGATCACGGATGACCGGCCTTACGCGGGATGGCTCTATGCGGGACTTGGCCTGATCTGGAAAAATGAAACCGTGAGGAATTCCCTCATCCTCAATCTCGGCGTGGTGGGACCCTGGTCCTATGCCCAGGAAACGCAGCGCCTCATTCATGAAGCCAGGGACATTGCCGTGCCGCGTGGCTGGAACAACCAACTGGGCAACGAAGTAGGAGCCGCCCTGGCGTGGGAAATCATGTGGCGCATCCGCGATAAAAGTGAAGGAGGCTGGGATTGGGATCTCCTGCCCTTTGCGGGAGTTACGGTAGGGAATGTCGCGATCAATGCCCGACTGGGCACGGAACTCCGCCTCGGCTGGAATCTTCCTGACGATTTCGGCACCGCCGCCATCAGCGATGCCTCCTCCACCTCCACGCCCGTGGAAAACAGCAAAGCCAAACACTGGCAGGACAACCTTGGCATTCATGTCTTCGGCCGCGCCGAAGGCCGCGCCGTCGCCCGCGATATCTTCCTTGATGGCAACACCTTCGAAAGCAGCCACTCGGTCACGAAAGAACCGCTCGTCGCCGATCTCGCCGCCGGTCTTTCCATCAACTGGCGCAACACCAAACTGAGCTACGCCTACCTCTACCGCAGCCGGGAATTCAAAGGCCAGGGCGACGCCCAGATCTTCGGCTCCCTCTCGCTGACCTTGAACTTTTAGTTCAATCGTCCGGGTGTCGCGCGGGTCTTGTTCTGCCGGTCTAGCCTGTGGGAGTCCCAGCGTTTCATGGATCCGATACTTTCCCTGCGGGTAAACTCCGCTCGATTCAAAATACGTCAAAATCAATACGGTATTGAAGATAACGTATTTGATAAAGGATGCGGTGTCATTTTTTATAGCAGGAAAACCGCCTGATCGCTCTCCCGATGGAAGATGAAGGAGCGGCACCTCCTGCGGAAAGCCCTTGGATTACCGGAAGAAAAAACTGAGACGTCCATGAAACTGTCCGCTCCCAGTCGTCGCCAGTCAGTAAACCAGCGGTCTCCGGATCCACAGTGATCAATGAGTGAGTCGCGAAAATTTCAGGTCACAAAAGAACTGACCATCAATTTGAATAATCCGTAGAAAACGGACAGTGGCCAGACGCTGATCAAAAAATGCGCCCTAAAACCTTTCGAACTCCATGAAATCAAACGCCACCAGACGAGGATCGCCATCGGGCCTGAAATCCAAATGTCGATATTCGTATCCAGCACAGAATTTGCCGAAACAAATGTAAAGGTCCAAGCATGATGACCGGCAGGGCCTTGAGCGCATCAGGGGAGAAATAGCTGCTCAAAATCACGCATAGGCAAAACAAAACGGCAAACTGTTTCAAGGCCACTGTCATCGGTTGCAGATGAAGGTGGAAATAGTGATCTCTGCTAGGCCCGGAAGACCATTTCGTCCATGCGGGCGACGTGGTGGTTGACGCGGTGGGTGACGATGAGGAGGGCGAGGCCGGCGGCGACGACGAAACCGAAGCCATGCCATGCTTCGTTCATGAGGATGGTGGGCAGGCTGAGGCCGATGTTGAGGAGGGCAAAGGTGAGGCTGGCGAGGAGGACGCCGCGTTGGTCATCGAAGTAGAACAGAATGGTGAGGAGCGAGAGGAAGCAGACGAGGAGGAAGGCACCGAAGAGGGTGATTTGGAAGATGCCGGTTTGGATAGAGCCGATGCCGGCGAGGGTGGCGATGGGGTGGGCGAAGACGACGAGGAAGGCGGTGACGAGGCCCTGGATTTTGAAAAGCTGGGCGAGGCCGGCGCGGAGGGTGAGGATGACGGACGTCTTGGCGGATTGGATTTGTTGGAGGGAGCCGCGGTCTTCAATGGCGGAGAAGAAAGCGGCGTATTTCCCGGCGAAGTCGGTTTCCAGCTTGAGGAAGAAGACGGCCATGCCAGGGACGATACTGAGGAAGCTCAGATAGACGGCGGTGTCGTATTGCGGGGCGGCGTAGAGCAGGCCGCCGGGGACGATTTGTTCGCGGCCGGCGGAGAACCACCAGAAGACGAGTTTATCCGCCCAGATGCCGAGGCTGTAGAAGAAGCCGCGGAGGGCGAGGGCAGGAAAGCGGCGGAAGTAACGAAGGAAGTCCCAGGCGCTATGGGCTCCGGGGCCAGGGCGGCCGAATTCCCGGTGCAGGCAGGCGATGAGCCAGACGAGGAGGAGTCCATGTCCGGCGGTAAATCCTGGCAGGACAGCAGCGGCTCCCAGCCACTGCGCCCCGGCCCAGGCGAGAATGCAGGCGGTGGCGTATCCAATGGCGAACCCGAGCACCACAGATTGGTAGTCCTTGAGGGCGTTGAGGTAGTTGGAGACGATGAAAATGCAGGAGACGAGGACCAGCAGGGCGGTGGCGCTGACCTGATAGAGAAGATTTCCAGGAACGGCGAAGTGGAAGAAGAGGCCCCCCACGATGGCGGAGAGCAGGGCGGTGAGGGCGAGGGCCCCATAGCAGGCGGGGAAGATGCTATCCCGGGATTTGGTGAAAAAGCGGTCGGCGGCGTGACGGGTGAGCACCAGCTGGAGCGGACCAACGAGGATGAGGGAAAAGGCGTAGGCGTGAGTCACCGAGGTGGAGAAAAGATCCAGTTCCCCCTGGTTCAGCAGCGAGCGCAGAAAATACGTGAGAATGAGCAGTGCGAAAATGGAAATGATCCAGGGCCCGCTGCTGATGACGGCGGCAAACCCATAGGCGCGCAGGATTCCTTCGACATTCTGATGCCGCGAGAGGTGTTTGAGTTCGAATCCGATGCCGGCCATGGGGGGAGGAGTTATTGGTTAATGGTTACTGGTTATTAGGGGCCGGGGCGCTGTGGGGAGGATGGGGGAACGGATGAGGGAGGATAGGGCAAGGCAGAGGGGCGGGCATTTTCCTGATAACTAATAACCATTAACCAATAACTCCTTCCCAATAACTCCCTCCCCGCAATACAGCTCCCGGTAGCGTTGCACCACGCCGTCGCGGGCGTAGTGGGCGGTGGCGCGGGTGCGGCCGGCTTCGCCCATGCGGGTGGCGAGGGGGCGGTCGCGGAGGAGGCGGATCAGGGCGGAGGCGATCAGTTCGGCTTTGCCGACGGGGGCGACGAGGCCGGCGGGGCCGAGGGGTGGTTGTTCGTTGGCGCGGCCTTCGATGAGTTCGCGGCAGGAACCGACATCGGTGCTGACGCAGGGGATGGCGGCGGCGAAGGCTTCGAGAATAACAAAGGGGAGACCTTCGCTGAAACTGGTGAGGAGCATGATGTCGATGGCGGGGAGGAGATCATCGCGCTGCTGGGGGCCGAGGAATTGGACGTGGTTTTCGAGGCCGAGATTGCGGCTGAGTTCCTGACAGGCGGCGGCATAGGCGGGTTCCTCGTCGAGCGGGCCAGCGATAAGGAATTGGGCGGCGGGGCGCTGGTCGACGGTGAGGCGGGCGGCCCGGAGGAGGGTTTTGACGTCCTTGATGGAAACCACACGGCCGAGGAAGCCCACGACTTCGCGTTCCGGGTTTTGGGCGATCAGGGCATTGCGCGTGGCCCGCAGTTGATCGAAGTCCGGCGGATGGACGCCGTTGGGGATGATTTCGAGCTTGTCCGGCGGCGCGCCGAGTTCGATCTGGAATCCGGCATTCCTGACAAAGAGGGTGGTGATGCGGCGGGCGGATTGGTAGGCGAAGCGGCCAAGGAGTTCGAAGAAGGCGATCCAGACGCGGCGCAGCAGGGTGGGGCGTTGCAGGAGGCCCGGGCGCAGGATGGGCGGATCGTGGATCCAGCGGGCTTTTTGCAGGTCGGCGATGCGTTCGCGGACGTAGATGCCGTGCTCGCTGAGGAGGAAGGTGGCGTTATGGTGCCGGGCGGCGAGGCCACCGACGAACCCGGCATAACCAGTGCAAAGGCTGTGATAGACGCGGGCGGGCGGGACCTGGAGGACACTGGACATGAGCCGCCAGACGGGTTCCACAAGGCTGCGCAGGGACCAGTAAAAGTCCAGGAAGGAACCGCCTTCGGCATACTGATGGTAAATTTCCTGGATGAGCTGCCAGGTGCCGGTGGCCCGCCAGAAGTTATCAAAGGAAACGCGGCGGGCGAGGCAGGCGACTTTGGTGGAAAGATCATCCAGTGCCCCAGCGGCGGCAGGGTCGTCCGGGGCGTGGCTCAGCAATTGGCGGATGGCCTGGTGAACGGCGGCGGCATCCTCCCCCCGGGCCTGACGGCGCGGGGGAGCGGTGATTGGGTCGTGCAGGTAGATTTCGTCCACGCGGGTGACATTGGCGGGAAGCTGATACTTGTATTTGGCGGTGGGGGATTTTTCCGACCCGATGAAGAAGACGGAGAAACTGAGATCCGGCAGGGCGGTGATGATCTGGTGCACCCAGGTGGAGACTCCGCCCGCCACGTAGGGGTAGGTGCCTTCGACGAGAAGGCAGACCTCTGGGGTGGTGGTGGTGGCGGGGCGGGACATGGGAGGGGGGTGGAAGTTATTGGTTCCTGTTTATTGGTTATTGGGGGGTGCTGCTGGAAGAGCCTGGTGGTTCGGGTTGGATTGGATTCCTGCGAATCTTAGTTGTGTATTAATTGGTAAATTACTGGAAAGGCGAAAAGTAATCCGCTAACCATGCCCGCAAAGGAGAAACCGACGGCAAGAGCCCGCTTTGGATGCGGGGGGCCCAACCGAAACATGGCACCTGTGGCAAGAAGAAGGGGACCGCAAAATACTCCAAGATACTGCAGTGGGAGCAACCACTTTCGATGGAACGCATGTTCAATGGCCGGCAACGCATCAAACTTCAGGAGAATAGTTACATAAACGGCCAAGGCTGTCAGTGAGTTTAGGCAACTTGCCCCAAATGTCTGAAATCTATCATAGGAAACAGCATTCAGTGCAAAAATGATGGTGAGAACGCCACTGACAAACAACAGCTGGGCTTGGTCAACACTGTGCAATCTGGTGTAAGACAAGAGAACGGGAAGATTCATTTGAAAAGCGGCAGGAAGGAGGAGGGCTGATTACTCCATTTTTGACAATAAGTTGAAAGTAGCTAAAAAGGTGATCAGGGCGCTGAACATGGCGGTAAGGGCGAAGCCGGCGGAGCGGGCGCGGGCAGGATACGGCTTGCCAAGGCCAAACAGGAAGAAGGAGATTAGGAGGACGGGAGTGGCACCGAAGAGGCCGAAGATGATCAGGAAATTGCCAAATTGGAAATGGGAGAAGAGGGGCAGGATGCTGAACCAAGGTGCGACGGCGGAGAGCAAGCAAAGGAGACTGGCGATCGGCTTTTGGAATCTATCGTGGAATACGGCTGCTACCGCCAAACCGCTGGTGAGGCTGGCGAGGACGAGCAGGAGAATACCGGTGAAATCCACGGGTGGTTTCTAGGGGTTTAAGGTTGCTGCGGGGCCACGGATGGCACCGATAGAACGGATTTCACGGATAGGGCTGGATAGAGGTTTTTGGAAGGGAAGTGAATTTTTGTAAATCTGTGTTTATCCGTATTATCCGTGCCATCCGTGCCATCCGTGGCCGCTTCGTTGCTCGGGCTAGGTCCAGAAGGCTTGGGATTCGGCGTGGCCGGGGGGGAGGGGGAGTTGGGCGGCGGCGGCGGCGAGGTCGTCCCAGCGGGCTTGCTGGAAGAGGGATTGGAGATGGGCGAGGTGTGCGGCTGGGGATGTGGGGGTAGTGGCAGTGGCAGCAGCGGCGGTGGTTTGGAGGGCGGCGGTGGGGCCGGTGGTGAGTTGTTGGCGGGCGAGGAGGGGGAGGACGCGGTGCTGGAGGGCAGGGTGGTTTTGCAACGGCAGGAGGAGGGCGGTGGCATCGCGGCGGTAGAGGGCAGCGGTGGTGTCGCCAGGTGGGGTCCACCCGGCTAGTTGATCCAGGGTGCTGGCGAGGGCGAGGGTGGTTTCGGGGTCGCGGGGGTCGGCGGCGGCACGGGCGCGGAGGGTGCGGACGGTTTCTTCGAGGGCTTCGGTGGCTCCGGTGAGCACAGCCTGGGCGCTGAATTGGACGGAGGTGCGGGGGTCCTGCTGGAAGCGGCGGAGAAAGGGGGCGATGGCGCTGACGGGGCCGAGGTGCTTTAAACCAAGAATAGCGCGGCAGAGCGTGTCTTCATCCATGTCGCGAAAGCGGGCGGCTAGGGGGATGAGATTCGGGTGCGGATCGCGGGACTCGCGGCGGGCAGCGGTGTCCTCCGGATTGCCAAAGACGAAGCGCTCCTCAGGCCGGAGCCCGCCAAGGGACGGCTGGCGGAGGATGAGGGCTAGAGCGGCAGTGATGAGGATGCCGATGACGGGAATGGTCAGGGTGAGAACCAGGAAAAAGAGGGCGAGAGTGAAGCGGGTGAGTTTGGTGGCTTCGGTGAGGGCGGCGGCTCCGAGCAGTGAGGCAAGGAAGGCCATGGCAGCGTGCAAGCCTAACGGGATGGCTGCATTGGCGGAATGGGTGAGCGCTGGCGGCAACTGGGAGAGAAAGCTGGCGGCGGCAGGAGGAAGCGCGGTGGATTTTCCGACGAAAGCAAGGCAGGCGGCTCCATCAGCTACCGCCAGGAGGGCCATGGCGGGCAGGGTGAGGAGCGGATGACGCAGCATGCGGGAGGGAAGGCTGGAATTGATTTATTTCGTTGCTTATTTTCAGCGGGCTGGAAGCCCACTGGCCGCACAGGCTGGAAGCCTGCGCCACGGGGGGTAAGTTAGGCGGCGGCTAGGCTGGGGCTGGGTGCGGCAGGGGTTTCGCCAAGGAGGTAGCCGTTCAGGAGCGGATCCCGGGAGGCGAGGCTTTGGACGCGGGTGGTGAAGCGTTCAGCGTCGCGGGCGCTGTCGAAGGTGAGGAGAACTTCGATATGGCCATCCGGGTGCTGGGTGGCGAGGTCGGTGGTGCGGAGTTGCGGGGCAATGAGGGCGCCGAGGCGGGCGGCGTGTTCGGCGGTGGAGCCGGGGGCGAGGCGGAAGGTGACCGTGGTGGAGGGCAGGCTGTGCTCGCGGTGGGCGGCGGCGGCTTCGTTGGTGGCGCGGCGGAGGGTTTCGCCAGGGACGAGGAGAGGGCCGGCGGTGGGCTCGGCGGTGCCGGTGAGGCCACGCAGTTCCATGAATTGAGCGACCCAGTGGCAGATCATTTGGATGCTGGAGAAGGTGCGCCAATTGACCGAGGCGAAGTCCATCCGGTGAATGAGGAGGAGGCTGTGGGAGGGGCCGCTGTGCGCCGGCCAGGGCAGGGCGGCGAGCCAGGGGCTGTTTTACGCGGGGACGCTGGACCAGACCTGGCGGCAGGTGACAAGAGTGCCGCGGGTGACGGCGAGATTGGCGATTTCCGTGTCCGGGAGGGAAAGCGTGGCGGGCAAGGCGCTGCTGTCGCCAAGGAGGGCGCCAAGGGTGAGGTTGGAGCCGCTGATTTGATAGAGTGCGGCATCGGTCACTCCCGCCGTATCGCGCAGCAGGCGCAGGAGGTGGGGGAAGATAGGTCCGGCCCCGGGTTCGAAGAGGCCACGCAGTTGCTGGTCGAGGGAGGCGGTGTCGGCATTGAGCAGGGCGAGGCGTTCCTGGAGTTCGAAGCGGGCGTCTTCGGCGACTTCGAGGTCGGTCCCGAGGTGGTCGCGCTGGGTGAGGAGGGTTTCCACGGCGTCATCGCGCTCGGCGAGCTTGGTGGCGAAAAGGGTGTGGGCTTCCCCGGCGAGGAGTCCGATGGTGGGCAGGGCCAGGAAGAACAGGCTTTGAGCGGCGATGGTCTCTTTTTGGAATACCATGAGGAGGCCGAGAACGATCAAGGAAACCGTGGCACCGGAGAGAAACCCCCAGCGGAAGCCATAGCGGGCACCGGTCAGCAGGGGCAGGAGGATCCAAGGCGAGGGATTCAAGGCCAACCAACCGGGATCCTGCCGGGCGGTGAGGAAGTTCAGGAAGCCGAGAAGACCACCGAGCGTGAGGGCGTCCAGCCAGGGGCGGCCCAGGGAAAAGCGTGGAACGGAGGAAACGGTGTCAGACATCAGCCATTAGGAACCGCAAAGCGCCGGAAATGGAAAGCGGGAAATGAAGGGGCAGGGCGGGCGCTGGGCGGGCGCTGGGTGGGCGCTGGGTGGGATCGGGGCAAGGCGCGGAGGGCTTGGATGATTCAGGGAAATACGGCGATGAAATTGATAAAATGAAATCGGGCCGATCCAGGCTTTTGAGGATTAATTCGACTCTGGCTTGGAAAGCGCTGTGATTTCTGCAATGACCCGGGGTTGGATTTTTTGGTAAAAGGCTGGGTTGAAATACAGGGTATCGACGTAGTCCAAGCTCAGGACCTCACCAGTGAGATCGACGAAGCGGATTCCAGGATCGGTGGAGACGCGGGCGGCAAGGCGGCGATTCACTTCCTTGACGGCAGCGGCCACGGCATCGGACCAGACGGGGCGGCGGATCCATTCCACCCGGGATCTAAACCATTATAATCCAACGACCGGCGAATCGGATACCCAGCTCCGGATCGTGCTGAATTTGATGAAATTGGTCCGCCAGCGCGAAATCCTCAAGTTTTTTGCCTGGCTGGTGCAATTTCCGGCCCATGCTTTGCCGGACGACCTGATCGGCCTGATGCTCCTCTACGCTCTGCACGCCGACAGCGAACCTGACGCGCAGTCGATTTACCCGATCTTGTCGTCGAATCCAGCACTCAAAACCACCACTATGTCAGTCGCCGAAAAACTCAAAATCGAAGGCCGCGTCGAAGGTCGGTTCGAAGGCCGCGTGGTCGGCAAGATACAAACGCTTGAAGAATTTCTGGACTTGCCTATCACCTCCGACACCGTGCTTGAGTCCTTATCCAAGGATGCGCTGCAGGAGCATCACGATGCCCTGCGGCATGAATACGGGCTGCGCTTTAAAAGGGGCTAATGCGGGTTGATTCATAACAGCCTATGGGACGACATTTCAGGCAGATCCTTTTCTCCCGGTGGTGATTCAGGTTTTGGGAATGACAGCGGTTTGGAAGCCAATGGGTGCAGTGAGGAAATCACAGATGGTGGCATGCCGTTCGCCCTGCGGACGCTCGCTTTTGCGCCGTTGCCCCGTAGCATCGCAGGTGGTGGAATGGAAGATATTTTCAGGGCAGCCAACCTTCGAGGATGGTGGCGAATTTCTGGTTTTGGGGCATGGTGCCGATGCTGACGCGGATCCATTCCGGGAGACCATAGGCGCGCATGGCGCGGAGGATGACGCCGTGCTTCATGGCATGGTGGAATAGGGCGTCGCCATCGCCGACTTTGACGAGGATGAAGTTGGCGTGGGTGGGGATGAATTCGAGATGGAGGCGGGTGAAGAGGGCTTCCAGGAAGAGGCGGCCTTCCTTGTTCACGGCGCGGGTGCGGTCCTGGTGGTCTTCGTCGAGCAAGCCAGCGAGGGCGCCGGCTTGGGCGATGGCGTTGGCGTTGAAAGGCTGACGGGTTTTTTGCAGGATGTCGGCGAGGTGTTTGGGGGCGATGCCATAGCCGATGCGCAGGCTGGCAAGGCCCTGGATTTTGGAGAAGGTGCGCATGATGACGACGTTGCGGCCTTCCCTGATATATTTCAGGGTATCGGGGGGCTCCTCAAGGAATTCATAGTAGGCCTCGTCAAACACGACAATGACGTGCTCCGGGACTTGGGCCATGAAGTCGTCGATCTCCGCCTGATGGCAGAGGGTGCCGGTGGGGTTGTTGGGGTTGGCGATGAAGATTTCCTTGGTGCGCGGGGTGACGGCGGCGGCCATCGCGGGGAGGTCGTGCTTGAAGCCAGGGTCGTCGACTTCCACGGTGGTGGCTCCGAAGAGGGTGGCCATGAGTTTGTAAACGACGAAGGCGTGTTTGGCGGTGATCACCTCGTCGCCGGGCTTGAGAAAGGCGTGGCCGATGAATTCGATGATTTCATTGGAGCCATTGCCGAGGACGATGTTGCCCATTTCGAGGCCGAATTTTTCAGCGATGGCGGTGCGCAGCTTATATCCACCGCCGTCCGGGTAGATGTGGGCCTGGAGGAGGGCCTGCTGCATGGCGGCGACGGCTTTGGGGGAAGGTCCCAGCGGGTTTTCGTTGGAGGCGAGCTTGACGATGTCGTCAGGATTGAGCCCGAGTTCGCGGGCGACTTCTTCGATGGGTTTGCCAGGTTCGTAGGAAACGAGGCTGCGGAGTTGTGGGTTGGCTTGGGTCCAAAGGTCGGTCATGAGGATGGATGAAAGAGAGGAGAGGAGCGGGCTGGTTTGACAGGAACGTTTTTAAACGGGGGATGGATTATTTTGACTCCGGCGGTTTGGCAGGGAGGGGGTGCTGATCGGCTGAGGGCCTTAGCGGGGGTTTGACGTCGTAGGGGATGTATTTGAGTTCCTCCTGGATCTGCTGGGTGCGGGTGCGGCCGGATTCGAGGGCGTCCCAGATGATTTCGCGGGGGATTTTGAGCTTCCATTTACCTTTTTCCTGCACGGCCTCGAGGACGCTGAGGGGAATGGGCACGGGCGAAGGCTTGGTGTAGGTGCGCTCTGCGATCATGAAGAGGGTGTCCTGGTATTTGGTGAGGACTTTGAGCTTGTAGATGGGCAGGCCGGATTGTCCCTGCTGGGCGCGGACTTTGTCAGTGATCGCCAATTCGCGCTTCCGCATCCAGTCGGTGTAGAGAAACCAGAAGCGCTCATCATCCAGTTCCAGGAGGGCTTTGAGTGAAATGGGGTTGCCGCCATCATCCCGGGGGAGGACGCCCATGAGGTCGTCGTCCGACATGAGGTCCATCTGCCAAAGGGTGAATTCGCGGAAGAGGCTGCGGGATTTGCTCTCACAATTGGAGATGAAAACGGAGTAATTTTTGCCCTGCATGGCGTCCGCGTAGCTCTGGAAGAGGTTGCGTCCGGCTTCCTGCCAGTCTTCCCCGGCACGCAGGCGGGCGGGGGCAGCGAGGGCGAGGCAGCCAAGGGAATATAAGAGAATCCGGGAGGGGGAAGTCATGATTTTTTGGGGGGTGGGGGGATTTATATGCCACCTCATCACAAAGCGCGGAAAAAATCCAGCGCAGCTTGCGGGCGTGGCGGGCGCAACGCTGGGGGAACTGGGGCGATTCGCGGTGGGAACTTGCAGAATGAGCGGAAGGCTGTCAGGGTGGCAGGGTCATGACTGATTCCCCCGCCCCGATTGAAAATGCCCCGTCCACCGCAGTGCCACGCCGGGGCCGCCGCCAGCCTGCCCGGCAGGGAAGGCGGCGCGTTTTGCTGGCTTTGGGTGGTGTGGCGGCGCTGTGCTTGGCCGGGGCAGGGGCGGTGCGGGTGTGGGTGGACCGGTATCTCCGGAGTGAGGCCTTCACGGCGCAGGTGAATGCGGCGGCGGGCCAGGCGCTGCGGGCGGAGTGCAGGATCGATGGAGTGACCTGGCAGGGATCGGCGGCCTTTGCCGGGACCTTTGAAGCGGATGGCCGGGAAGCGGCGGCTTTCCGGAAATTTCGCTTTTCCGATCTCCGGGCGGAGGTGGATACCGGGGCGTTTTGGGATCGGGTGTGGCGGGTGAACTCTGTCAGAATCGCTCAGGTGTCAGCGGATTTTTCCGCTGGAAAGCGCCTGACGGAAAACGCGCCCGTGCTGGAGCCGGTGGTGCCCAAGGCCTCCGGTCCCTCCTGGCTGCAACGCTGGCTGCCTAACCGGACGGTGCTGGGACCGGTCACCGTGGATCAGTTTGATTTTGTCAGAGAGGCCACCGCGGACTCACCTGGGGTGACTGGGCGGGGTTTTTCCCTGGAGCTGAAACCGGAAGTAAAACCCTTCCGTCTGGACCTGTCAGGACGGGCCGGGGAAGTGAGGATGGCTGGCAGCAGCCGACCGCTGAAGGTATCCCGGATCCGTGGCACGCTGCGTCCGGAAGGGGCCTCGCTGGATCAGTTGGAAGGCACCCTCGAGGAAGCCATGGTGACAGCGGAAGGCAGCGTGGGATTCCAGACGCCCGGGGAGCTGCGGCTCAAAATGCGCCTCAGCAGTGCCAGCCTGGAACGTTGGCTGCCGGAAGATTGGTTGAAGCGCTGCACTGGCCTGGCCTCGAGCACCGCAAACCTCCGCGGTGATTGGCGGCAGCCGGATACGGTGAAGATCGAGGGCGATTTCCAGATGAAGGATTTGTTGCTCCAAGCCCTGCCACTGCTGGATGTGATCGCAAAAAAGACACAGAATGCCGCCTTTTTCCGGATGCAGATCAAGGAGGCCACCGGCCAATACGAGCGCGTGGCTCCAGAGACCTGGCAGGTGCGGCGGATCCGCGCAGATGCTCCAGGATTGCTCCGGCTGAAGGGTCAGGTGAATACAGGGCGCGGGGGCAGCCTGGAGGGAAAATTGCTCCTCGGCATCGTGCCGGGCACCCTGCGCTATCTGGCCGGGGCGGAACAAACCGTCTTCCTGAGCGCCGAGCGTTTCAGTGCCAGCCCGGGGCAGGGCGGGGCCTTGAGTCCGGATGATGCCGGCCTGCTCTGGACCGCATTCCAGCTCAGCGGCACCCTGGACCAACCGGTGGAGGATTTGTCAGAACGATTGGCCAGGGCGTGGTTCAATGCCACGGTGGATCAAGTCGCCGGGCTATCCATGGAAGGCGCTGCCACTGCGGCCCGCACCGGCATCAAGGCCGCCGAAGCCGTGATCGAAACCGCGCCCCCTATCCTGCAGAAAGCCCCGGAAATCCTGCACCAGGGCGTGGATAGCGGGCTGAAACTCCTTGATGGCCTGCTGCCGCGGTAGGCAAATTCCAGCCTCGACGCCACCCCGGATCCAGCGTTGTATTCCCCTGTATGAAAACTGCCTTCACCGCCTGCCTGATGTTTGCCTTGTCCTCCGCGCTGCTTCCCGCAGAAACGCCGGCACCGCCCGCCCCGTCTGCGGCAGTCCCGCCCGCCGCGTCCTCCGTCACCCATCTTAACGCCCCGGACGCGGCCAAGGCGCTCGCCGCCGCGCAGGCCGCCAAGGCCCCGGAAAAATCCATCACCATCCTGGATGTCAGAAGCCCGGAGGAGTTTTCCGAAGGGCACCTCAAGGGCGCTCAGAACATCGACATCGGCTCCCCTGACTTCCAGAAGAACCTGGCGAAACTGGATCCTGCCAAAACCTACCTCGTGCACTGCGCCGCCGGCGGGCGCAGCACCCGCAGCCTCGGCGTGCTGGGCAAGCTTGGGTTCAAATCCATCCTCCACCTGGATGGCGGCCTGAATGCCTGGAAGGCTGCCGGGCTCCCCGTGGAAAAGCCCGCCGCCGTGCCCGCGAAATAGCTTCCCTCCTTCCTGTGTCCAACCCCCGGAAACAGCCCGTGCGCGACCTCGTCGCCCACCTGCGGAAAAAGGGCGATTCCCTGCGCCGGGGCGGGAAATCTGCGGACAACGATCTTCAGGTAGGACTGCTCCCCAACAAGGGATCCCTGCAGCGGAACTATCATTTCATCCGCCGCATTCTCCTGCCGCAGATTTTCTCCCGCCGTCAGGGCGAGACGCTGCGTCCGGACCTGGCGACCCCGGAGGATCACCGTTTCCACGTCACTTGGATCGGGCATGCAACCTTTCTCGTGCAGACGGAAGGCGTGAATATTCTGATCGATCCGGTCTGGGCGAAATGGCTGGGCATTGTAAAACGCGTCAGGATGCCCGGGCTGGCCTTGAAGGAGTTGCCCGTAATCCACCTCGTGCTCATCTCCCATGCGCACTTTGACCACCTGCACCTTGGCAGTCTGTCACGCATCGCCTGTGGCCAGCCGGTCATCACCCCCAAGGGCGTCGGCAGTCTGGTGGCCAACCGGGGTTTTGGGGAGATCGTGGAACTCGACTATTGGGAGGAAATCGCCTGCGGTCCTCTCACCATCACCCTCACCCCATCCAAGCACTGGGGCGCCCGCTGGGTGCATGATACGCATCGCGGCTTTGGCGGATTTCTCATCCGCAACTCCGCCGGGCGCACCGTGTTCCATTGCGGCGACAGCGCCTATTTCGACGGCTTCACCCGCATCGGAGGCAGCGCGGGCATTGACCTCGCCCTCATGCCGATCGGAGCCTATGATTCCATGAGCGGCCGGGAGGTCCACATGAACCCCGAGGAAGCCCTCGCCGCTTTCACGGACCTCGGGGCCAAACACTTCATCCCCATGCACTACGGCACCTTCCCCCTGGGTGGGGAACCGATGCAGGAACCGGTGGAGCGCCTCCTGCGCCACGCCGCCGCCCGGTCCCTCTCCAATCTAACCATCCCCGGCGAAGGCCAGCCCGGCGTTTTTTGAATCCTGCCCGCTCCAGAAGATTCTCTAGCCACCCGCGATGGGGAACGCACCGGGCGGCGGTGCGAGCCGGGGTGTTGATGCGGCGCGTGGCCCAGTTCACCAGGGGAGTCCTGTTTGGGAGCCGGACGTTCGTGGATGGGTGGTTCGAAGCGAATCGTTAAATCTGTGCAAGACAGAAGCCGGACAGAGCGCAAGCGGGGTTCGCGTTATCTGGGGAAGCCGGCACTCCGGGGTCTCTATTCATTGCGTGCGCCACGGGCGTAATCTGCATCATCCAATGACAAGTCAGTTTACAAACAATTTTGCTGATTTATTGCACTCAATTAGGAAATCTCAATGCATGCTTATATGATAAAGAGCGACGAAGTAATATTTGAAATTCGAAAACTTAAGGCTTGTTCCCCGAATGGCTCTGGTGGGACTGTGCCGTATGAAGACAATGCCGGACCCGGTGACTTAAAGTTGCGAGCAAGGATGTTCTCTGAACACATCACATTTTATCTTAGTCACACGAGGTTAAAATTTAAAGTCTTTGAAAAGTCGAAGTCATGGATTCATGGGATCGTCCGGTTGAAGGGACCGGCAAGTCAAGCAGCCATCGCCTTGGCTCAGATACGCAAGATCATAGCGGTAGATGGTGAAGATCACCGCCGCTATTGTCATTTGGAAATCGAGCAAATCGGGCCTGGTGAGGGAGAACGCAGGGTGTTCGGCACCAAGGGGCCACCCAGAAGCGAGTCAATTCCGTCAAAAACGGCGACCCTAAAGGAACCGTTCTTTGACGCGGATAGCGAAGATGCGGATACTTATTACCCGTTTTTGTTGTCCAAATTGCTTGATGATGCGGAGCCTGAGGTCCGGCTGCAGTTCACAGAATTCGGGATGCTTGACGATACCATGGGCCAGGAATGTGAGATGGAGGGAAACACCTTGGGTGACGTCATGGGAGAAGCCATTGAAAAAAAGAAACTGGTGAAGGATCATGCAGGCACGCACCCCGGTGGCTACTTCGACAACTCCGAAGGCGGCACGGTGCTTTTTCATTTCAACTCCCTAAAAGACGCCATCAGGGTGGCTGAATACTTTGGTAAAGTGTTCACGAATAAAAGAATGCTGAAAGCCCTCTTTAAATCCTCCGGGGTAGAACTTTAGCCGATTGCGGAATAGGCCGGGCACTCCCTGGACAAGCTTCTTTCTACTCCAAAGGAAATTGTGATTGTTAAAACTGCAGTGCCGCCACACCAACAGAGAGGGCGTTCAAAGTTCAAAGGCCCTTATGCAAATCCGCAGTTTTAAGATCAGATGCGAAAGTTCCCACGCCGCTTCCACAGACCTCGGGGCCAAACACTTCATCCCCATGCACTACGGCACCTGCCCATTGGATGGGGAACTTATACAGGGACCAGTGGAGCGCCTCCTGCGCCACGCCACCGCCCGGTCCCTATCGATCTATCCATCCCCGGGGAAGGCCAGTCCAGCGGTTTTTTGACCCTGCCACCACCAGCCGCCCTTCAAAATTAGTTTCCCTTTGATATTTGATTTACTGATGTCCAATACCCAATAACCCCCGCCACCCTCCCGCCCTTGCTCCATGATCTCCCTCATCGTCACTATCGAAACGCCTCCAGATAAAATCGCGGAATTCCTCCGGGTCATCACTCCGGCAGCCCACGCCGCGCGGACCCTTGAGCCTGGCTGCCTTCGTTTTGAAGTCACACAAGTTCAGGATCGTCCCCATGTTTTTGTGCTGGTGGAACTTTATGCTGACCAGGCCGCCGTGGAGGCACACCGCGCCGCGCCGCACTCGCTTCTGCTGAAGCAGCAACTGGAGGAAGGGAAGCTGGTCGTCAGCAAGTCCTCTGTTCTGGGGACGCTGATCCCGGATTGACTAGCTTCCCAGCTGGCGGCTAAAACTCCAACAACCGGTAACCCACAGCGCCATCGCGGGTGCTGACCTTGTTCATGGGGTCTGTAGGATTGCTGGACAGGGGACGGTTTTTGTCAGCCTCCACGCGTTCGGAAGGAGTCAGGCCGGATTGCGTCAGGGAAGTCCGGCGCTCGGAGGGACTGGTGACGGTTTCACAGTGGCACAGCAACAGACAGACCGGCAGGAGGATAGTGCGATTGAGCATGCCGGAAATTAAGCCTTGGTTTGGTTCCCAAGGCAAGTCCCGTCCGCCGCTTCCCGGAATAAAATTTACCATCGCACCTCATCCTTGAGGTGTCATGATGCGTTTATCCCATGAATACGACAGCTCATTCCAGTCCTCATCCCCCTATGTCCCAGACTCTCGCCGCCCCGCTTCCCGATGCTGCCACCCGCGTCTTCCCACCCTTCAGCTTGGAGCGCCTGCTCCGTAGTGTTTTCACGCCCACCGAGGGCCGCCGGGTGTGTATCCTGATTGATTTGCCGGATATCTCCGGCATGAAGGACTTCGGTTTTCTGAAGGATCCCCAGTTTGCCATTCAGGGCCGCGCCTACGAGCATTTCTATCAGGGTCTGCACCGCGATGGGGTCATGGCCGCGCTTGGCATGACGGGTGGCGAAATGTTTGCTTATGAAATGACTTATGGCAGCAACCTCGACCTTGCCGATGCCTGCACCGACCAAGCGGGTAACATGCTGAGCCTGGAGACCGATGTGTATCCGGACTACGATATCATCCTTTGCATTTCCACCTTCAGCGCCACTGCGCCTCTCACCGCGATGGCGAAGAAGTATAACTTCCGTGGGGCTACCCTGCATGGGGTGAATGAAATCATTCTTAACTCCGGTCTGTCGGTCGATTACGAAGACGTGAGCCGCGATGCGGAAAAACTCCGCCGGGCCATGACCAAAGCCGACGAGGTTGAAATCGACTTCCAATTGGAAACGGGCGAAATCCTGACTGCCAAGCTGATGCTCAGCGGGCAGGAAGCGCAAAAGTCCCATGGCCTCTGCCGTGGCACCCAGCCGGATATTGCCAATCTGCCGGCTGGCGAAGTTTACTTTGTTCCCACTGGTGCTGAAGGCTTGTTCCCCATGAAGTATGAGGACGGCACCTTGGGCCGCCTGACCGTCACGGGTGGACGCATTATCCTCTCTGAACTCATCGAAGGAAACCAGGAAACGATCGCCGCCCATAACGCCAAGCTCAGCAACGATCCGATGACGGGTGTTCTGGGTGAACTCGGCTTCGGCACCCAGGTGCTACCCATCAGCTATGCCGACATTCAGGACGAAAAAGTTCTCGGCACCTGCCACCTCGCTACGGGGCGCGATGACCATCTGGGTGGCCACCTGACACCGGACCTGTTCAAGGAGCACAAGAATGCTACCCACGATGACATCCTCTTTGCGCCTCACAAGACCCCCAACTTCAACATCCTCCAGGTCCGCATGAAACGCGGCGATCAGCACGAAATCCTGATCGAGAATTTCCGCCCTTCGGAATATCTGCTGAACGCTTTGGCGGCCGATTAGCTGCGGCCCCAAAACCCGGAAACGGGGGCGGGATGAGGCGCGCGGCTTCATCCCGCTTTACTTTCGGAAGGCAGCATCCATGCGGGTGCTGCCTTTCCCTTTTTCAGCTTTTCCAATTTACCAATCCATGTCCAACCCCTACGAAACCCAGCGCCTCGTCGATGAATACCTCCTTTTTCACTATGGTCAGGATCACGAAATCCTCCCATGGGAAAACGGCCCGGTGAGTGCCCTGAATTTCCCTGTGCGCACCGTCACGGCACTGCTGCCGCCATCCCATGCCCACGCGGCACGGGCCCTTGATATTGGCTGCGCCACCGGCCGCTCCGCCTTTGAACTCTCCCGCACCTGTGCCGAAGTCCAGGCCATCGATTTTTCGCTCGCCTTTATCAAGGCGGCCCAAACCATCCAGTCGGCTGGCGCGCTGTCCTACCAAATCTCCCTCGAAGCCCATCTCACCCAGCCTCTCACCGCTGAGTTGCCGCCCGGCGTCCACCCGGAACGCGTCACCTTCCAGCAGGGCGATGCGATGAACCTGCCAGCCAGTCTTTGCAGCTTTGACATTGTGCACGCGGCCAACCTGATCTGCCGCCTCACCGAGCCCCTGCGGTTTCTCCAGCGGCTGCCTGCCCTGATCAAACCGGGCGGTCACCTCCTGCTGACCACCCCCTGCACCTGGCTGGCAGACTACACCCCGCCTGGGCGCTGGCCCGCCGCCAGCACTTTGGACTGGCTCAAGGAAACTTTGCTCCCTGACTTCACCCTGGCGCAGCAAAAGGACCTTCCCTTCCTCATCCGCGAACACGCCCGCAAGTTCCAATGGAGTGTGGCCCTGGGCACCGTCTGGCAGCGCCGCTGACTTTGATCCGTTCCCCCCGTCACAAATCCCCTCGCCCGGTTGACGCCACCCCTGGCCTGGGTGGATAGATTTCCCAGCATGGACATTAACAAGGCCCTCATCACCGCCGCCGGTAAAAATCAGCGCACGCTGCCGCTCCAATCCCTTGTGGACCGCGATGGCACGGGCAAAACCGCACTCGCTATTATTATTGAAGAAATCCTGCGGGCGGGGATCGGGAGGATCGGCATCGTCATCAGCCCCGGCGATGAGCCGGCCTACCGCACGGCTGCAGGGGCACATGCGGCGCGGCTCACCTTTATTGAGCAGGCGGAACCCCTCGGTTATGCCCACGCCATTCACTGCGCGGCCGGCTTTTGTGGGGATGATGCGTTTCTTCTCCTTGTGGGGGACCACCTTTATCTCAGTGCCACCGAAAAAGGCTGCGCCCAGCAACTGGTGGAAACCGCCCGGGCCGAAAACTGTTCCGTCTCTGCGGTGCAATCCACCCACGAGAGCAAGCTGCCCTACTACGGCGCCGTCGGCGGCCGGCTGGTCCATGCCGCGCGGCGGCTCTATCAGGTGGAAGCGGTGCTGGAAAAGCCCACGCCGACAGAAGCCGAGCAAAAGCTGGTGGTGCCCGGATTGCGCGCTGGGTATTATCTCTGCTTCTTCGGCATGCATGTGCTCACTCCTGCGGTGCAGAAGCACCTAACGGGGCTCTTCGCTGCCGGTGGCACCGTGAATTTCCGCAGTGCCCTCTCCAGCATCGCCACACAGGAGCGCTATCTTGCCTGCGA
Source organism: Akkermansia muciniphila (assembly GCA_945900785.1). GTDB lineage: Bacteria > Verrucomicrobiota > Verrucomicrobiia > Verrucomicrobiales > V1-33 > CAIZWU01. The sequence goes on along the minus strand of CAMDJM010000021.1, from coordinate 12,822 downwards.
ATTGGAGGGGCGTCGCTATGACTTCGGCGTCAAATACGGTTTGCTCAATGCCCAACTGGCCCTATCCCTCGCTGGCACGGACCGCGACGAAGTCCTCCGCAACATCGTGGAACTGCTCGCGACCAAAGGCCGGTGAACCCCGCCGCTGCTGGTTCCATGTTACCTGCTCCGGCCTTTCTCCAGGAGGCTCCACTGCAACCTCTGGACCTGCCCCAGGGCACGATTCACGTCCAGCGTGACGACCTGCTGCATCCGGTCATTTCCGGGAATAAGTGGCGCAAACTTAGCGGTTGGCTGCAACGGGCCCGCCTTGAAAAGAAGAGCACCCTCCTCACTTACGGAGGGGCTTTCAGCAATCATCTGCTGTCGACCGCGTGCCTGGCCCAGCACTGCGGCCTAAGCTCCATTGGCATCCTGCGGGGGGATGAGCCCATGGAGAATCCCTGGCTGCAGGCGGCGCGGCGCTTTGGCATGCAGCTTTGTCAGGTGAGCCGGGCCACCTATCGGGACAAAGCCCTCGCCCTGGCTGAAATCCAGTCCCGTGCCGGCATGGCAGACCTGGCCTGGCAGGATGTGCTGGTCATTCCGGAAGGCGGTGGCGGGCCGGAAGGATTCGTGGGATTTCAGGATCTTATCGATAGCTGGCGCGCCCAGTCCTTTTTCCCCCGGGCGATTCTCCACGCCTCTGCCACGGCCACGACCGCGGTAGGGCTCGCCCTGGCTTTGGCACGTGCCGGTATGGAAACGCAGGTCCTGGCCGTCCCCGTGCTGCACAACCTGCCGGAGCAGCAGGCCCTGGCCAAGGCCCATGGAGTCGCCCCGCTCCTGCGTTGGATCACAGGACACGAGGCGGGGGGCTACGCGCGCTCCACGCCGGAACTGCGCGCGTTTTGTCAGGAATTCACCAGGCGTCACCGCCTTCCCTGCGAGCCTATTTACACCGGGAAAGCGCTGCACGCCCTCAGCTATCTCCCCGATTCCGCCCAACTCCAGACGGAAGGCCTCGTTTTTCTGCACACGGGCGGCCTCCCGGATCTTCACCAGGCTTGACCTTGCCACGGCCCCGCCTTAGTCATGGTGGCTGGCACGCCGCCTGCCTCTCCTGCCCCGTATCCCATGGTCTCGATCCACATCCGCAACCTGACAAAGAACTTCGGGAGCATGGCCGCTCTTGATAACATTAACCTCAGCATTGAATCCGGGGAGATGTTTTTCCTGCTGGGGCCCAGCGGTTGTGGCAAGACGACCCTCCTGCGCCATATTGCCGGCTTTTATACACCGGACAAGGGCCACCTCCTTTTCGATGAGCGGGACATCACCCACCTCCCCGCCCATAAGCGCAACACTGCCATGATGTTCCAGAGCTACGCCCTCTGGCCCCACCTCACGGTGGGCGAGAATGTCGCTTTCGGCCTTCACGAGCGGAAACTGCCCAAAGCTGAGATCGATACCCGGGTCCAGGAAAGCCTCCAGATGGTCAAAATGGGCCCTCTTGCCGGGCGGAAAATCAATCAACTGTCAGGTGGCCAGCAGCAGCGCGTTGCCCTCGCCCGCAGCCTTGCCGTCCGCCCGGATGCGCTGTTGCTTGACGAACCCCTCTCCAATCTCGACGCCAAACTCAGGCTCGAAATGCGTTCCGAGATCCGGCGCATTTGCAAGGAATTCGGCGTCACCGCCGTCTACGTCACCCACGACCAAAAAGAAGCCCTCCACCTCGCCGACCGCATGGCTATCATGGAAAAAGGCGTTATCAGCCAGGTGGGCACCCCGCGCGAGGTCTTCCGCTCTCCTATCACCGCCTCGGTAGCCTCCTTCATTGGCGAGGCCAATTTCCTGCCCGCCGAACTCATCGCCCCCTCCGGCAGCAGCTCCCATGCCACCGCCCACACCAGCCACGGCATCTTCACTGGCCGCCTGACGGATCCCAACTGGCATCCTGCCTCCGGAGAAAAGGTCCAGCTTTGCCTCCGCCCCGAGGCTCTCCGCCTCACGGAACAACCTGCGGCCGCCAACCTCCTGACTGGCCGCCTCACCGAATCCGTCTACCTCGGGGAACTTGCCCAATACACGGTTCGCGATTCCTCCGGTGCCAGCTTCCACCTCTCCGAACTCAACCCGGCCCTCCTCCGCGAAGCCGATGATGCCCAGGTCACCGTGACCATCAATCCTGACGACGTCATGATCCTCCGGGCTTGATTTAAATGCCGGATCAGCAGGCTTTCCGGCCAACCCATGCCCAGGTTTCCTCACCGGCCTAGCTGCCCTGCAGAGGAGTCAGGAGAGGAAGCGTGGATCCCTGGGGTTCATCCGGCAGTTCATCCAGGGTTTCCAGTTTTTCGGTATCGGGATAGGATGCCAGAGGCACCAGGGTCAGCACTTCCTTGCGTCCCACTTCCCATTCCAATTCGGGCTTGAGCTGGCTGTTGCGCATCACCACATGGGCCACCTTGAGACGGTCCCCCGTATATTTGCCGGAGAGCACCTTGACCACTTTGTATTCATAGCAGGCCACAGCATTGCGGTAGGTGCAGGTTTCGGGATGGAGAAAAGGCGTCTTTTCCGTGAGGATCGCCTCCACCTTGACGGTATTGGCTTCGTTCAGGGAAGGCAGGGCCTTGCGCACCGTTTCGACAGGCAGCTCAGAGGCGGGATCAACTTCCGCAGGGCTGGGGCTGTTGATGCTGGCTTGTTCGCGGGACGCGTTCACCCATGGGATCGCATCCCGCGCTACGCGCCGGGCCCAATCCGTGGCTTCTTCCGGGCCGTAATGGATGCCATCTTCCTTGGGATAAGGTTCAGTGTATTGGGTCACGGCATAGCTGTCGAAAACCCGTCCGTGTTTGCCCGCAACCCGTTTCATGATTTCCCGCATTTGTTCCTGGAGTTCGCGCGGATATTTATACACATGGCTGTCCGGCGGGGTGACCCAGTAAATCCGGCAATGGGCGGTCTCCAGCACCCGGCACATCCGGTCCACCAGGTATTCCACCATCTTCACGCGTTCGGAAGGAGTTTTTTTCTTGTCGCGCAGGATGGCATACATGTTGGTTCCGGTCTGGACCACGGCGACATTGGCAGGGAAGGTCTTCAAAATCGTCTCGACCTTGGGAACTTTGCTGACGCGCCGCAGACGGCGGTCGGATCCCTTCTTTTTGACCCAATGGCCAGCTTCTGCCGCCACCGGCTCAAAATCACTCAGCCAGTAAAACGGAGTCGCCCCCCCTGTCACCATGGTGTAGACCTCGCACCCCGCCTGCCGCATTTGCTTGTCCAAGGTCATCCCAAAGGAGCCAAAGCTCAGCGAATCTCCCAAATACAACACCTTCACCCCGGCCAGGAGTGAGGCCTTGGATGATGAGAGGACCAGACAAAAAATAGCTAGTTGAAGGGAGGCCGCGAAGCGATTCATAGGAGGTTAAAAAATCCGCATATAAATACCACATCATGAAAATCTGACAAGTCCCGGCGTGATTCTTCGCTTTTCCTGATCATCAGGAATTCACACCAAGCCCTCGCCTTCAACTGGAGCCCGGAGCAAGGCGGATCACCACTTCCAGTCCGGAGGGCAGGCGGTTGCGTGCGTTGACCCTGCCGCCGCAGGAATCCACACAGGACCTGACAATCGCCAGACCCAAACCTGTTCCGCCAGCCTCCCGGGTGCGGGCGCTGTCCGGCCGGTAGAAGGGCTCGAAAATGCGCTCCAATTCCGCTTCCGCCACGCCTGGCCCGGAGTCGCCTACGCTTAAAAAGACCTGTCCATCCTGGGTTAGGGCGCTGACTTTGACCGGCCCGGCATGGCCAGCATAGCGCAGAGCATTGCGCACCAGATTCGCCACCGCCCGGGCCAGGAGTTCCGGCTCCGCCTTAACTGTCAGGCTGCCGGGGATCTCCACCTCCACCGGGTGCCCGGGACCGGCCTCACGGGCGCAGACCTGGTGCACCAGTTCCGCCAGAGGGATGGATTGCAGGGCCGCTTCCCGGGCCTGCAGGCCGCTCCTGGAATACGCCAGCAGTTCATTCACCAGCCTTGTCATCAGTTCCACCTCCTCCTGCACATCCTGCACCCGCTCCCGTTGTGCGGCATCGGCATCCCGTTCCATCAGGCCTGCGCTCAGCTGCATCCGCGCCAGTGGGCTGTTCAATTCATGGGCGATATCCCCCAAAAACCGGCGTTGGCCATGGATGAAATGCTCCAGCCGTCCTGACAAGTGATTGATCCCAGCCCCCAGCCGGCCCAGTTCATCGCTCCGGCCCACCGGCACGGCGGTGTCGAATTTTCCCTCCGCCATGCGTTCGGTAGCCGCCGTCATCTGGCGGATCGAGCGGGTCACCCCCCGCACCAGCGGATACCATAACAACAGGGACAGCAGCACCGCCCCAAACCCGCCCAACAGCCACGGCAGGGGGTCCACCACCCACCCGCCCGCTGTCAGGCTATCCGCCACGGCGAGCAGCAAGGCCCCCGCCGGCCGTCCTTCCGGCGAAGTCAGGCCTGTCAGGATGACTCCCGCCCAGTATTGTGAGGGTTCCCCGGCACGGATCAGGAAGCGGGGCCGGCGCGGTGGCATATTGCGCCGCGTCTCCGGATTGCCCGGGCCCTCCGCGCGCTCCCGGCCGGGCAGGGGAGGCAAGGCCGGCGTGGTCATTTCATTCGTTGGCAGGGGACGCGGGGATACCACCACAGGTGGTCCCGGTTCCCGGCGCTCCTGCCCTGGCGGCAGCTCTGGAATGCGCTCTCCATTGCGCCGGAACCCATTGGGCCGGAACTCGCCCGGAGGCCCCTCCCCGCGGGGACGCTCTCCAGGGAACCGCTCCCCGATCCGCTGCCGCACCTCCGTGGGAAGTTCGATGCGTTCCCCGGCCCAATGCTGGCCATCCATGCGGAGGACCACCAGCTTCAACTCATAGGCCCCGGCGGTGCGGGCCAGCACGCCATCCCATTCTGCCGAAGGCGTGCGGGCCAGCTCCCCGCCGAGCACATCCGCCATGCTTTGCAGCCGGTCGCCCGCCCGCCCGGCCAATAACGCATCCAGCCCCAGGCCAAACTGTCCCCGGAACAAGCCCCAGCCCAGGGCCGCCAGCAGCAGCAGATTCAACAAAGCCCAAAGCAGAATCCTCACGGATAGCGGCAGTCCCCGTTTCAACTCTGGCCCTCCGGATCGATCATCATGTAGCCCGCCGCCCGCAGCGTGCGGATGTAGCGCGGCTCCTTCGCATCATCCCCCAGCTTCCGCCGCAGCGCGGAAACATGCACATCCACCGAGCGGTCAAACACCTCATATTCCCGGTCCCGGATTTCGTCCACCAGCTGCTCCCGGCTCTTCACCCGGCCCTTGGCCCGCGCCAGCACCACCAGCAGCTCGAACTCCACGGGCGTCAGCACCAGCACCTCGCTCCCCAACGTAGCAGAGCGCGCCTCCACCTGGATTTTCAAATCGCGCACGCAAATCTCCGTCACTGGCTCAGGTCCTGGCCCAGCCAGCCCCTGCGCCCGCCGCAGCACCGCGCGCAGCCGTGCCAGCAGCTCGCGCGGGGAAAACGTCTTCGGCAAATAGTCATCCGCTCCCAATTCCAGACCCACAATGCGGTCCGATTCATCGCTGCGGGCCGTCAGCATGAGCACGGGAATGCCGGATTCCTGACGCAGCCGCCGCAGCACTTCCAGCCCGTCCAGTCCGGGCAGCATCACATCCAGGATCACCGCATCCCACTTCTCCGAAAGCGCCAGCTTCGCCCCTTCCGCCCCATCATGCACCGCTTCCACCGCATAGCCCATCGGCGTCAAATAATCCCGCACCAGCCGGCAAAGCTTGCGGTCATCATCAATCAGTAAAATACGGGCAGGAGCAGCAGACATAGGGATTCAAACCATACTCTGCCGCAAAATCCACCGCCTGCCCGGGCTTTTACAATTGCTTAACCAAAAAGCGGGAAGGTTCTCTCCTATCACACCTGACCGTTCTGCCAAGCTACCGGCGCTGCCTCTCATGGATTCAGGTGTGGCATAAAAAAATCAGAGGGAAAGCCTGCCGGTCTGGAAGCTTGGGAGAGCCACGACCGTTTTCGCTGCATGCCCGCCAGCCATTGGACTCCCCTGTCGTTTTTATCCGGCATGTTCTTTGCCATTTTGGGATGCATCAGCAGAGCCCATGCGGGCGAGGGCGGTTTGGGGAATAATCCCGACACGCCGGATACGATAGAACTGACGCGCAAGATCAGGGATCAAATCCTGACGGCCCAAGGTGGGGAGATGAGCGACGAATTGAAGAAGTATGCAGAAGAGATGAAGAAGGGAAAGGTTCCCCAGACCTTTGAAATGCTGCCGATTCCGGCAGGGGAATTTTTAATGGGGAGCCCGGCGGCAGAGGCGAAACGCAAAGCGGATGAAGGGCCGCAGGTGCGGGTGAAGCTTGATGGCTTTTGGATGGGGGCCACGGAGGTGACATGGGATCTCTATGGGCCTTTTATGGTCACGCCGCTGCCGCGGTGGCTGGATGGCAGCCGAAAGGAGCCGCTGCCGGATCCCGAACCTGTTGATGCCATCAGCAGCCCTACCGCGCCTTATACCGACATGGGTTTCGGGATGGGGGAGGCCGGCTATCCAGCGATCTGTATGACGGAGCATGCGGCCAATAAGTTCTGTCAGTGGCTCAGTGCACAGACGGGGCACTTTTACCGGCTGCCCACAGAGGCAGAGTGGGAATACGCAGCCAGGGCCGGGACAACGACGGCGTGGTCCTTCGGGGATGATGCCTCAAAACTGGGGGAATATGCCTGGTCCTGGGAAAACAGTGACGCGACCACACATCCCGTCGGGCAAAAAAAGCCGAATCCCTGGGGTCTCTATGACATGCATGGCAATGTGGTGGAGTGGGTGCTGGATCAATATAGCCCTGATTTTTACGCCATTGTGGCATCAAAGGAACCAGGTGGAGCGGTGCAAAATCCTTACAATAAACCGGTTACGCTCTATCCCCGGACGGTGCGGGGCGGCTCCTGGGACGATGATGCGGACCGCCTCCGCAGTGCCTGCCGCCAGGGATCCCGGGACGTCTGGAAGGTTATGGATCCTCAATTGCCGAAAAGTCGCTGGTATCACACCAGTGCTCAATTCCTGGGATTCCGCCTCGTGCGACCTCTCAAAGTGCCTTCACTGCAGGAAATGCACGATGCCTGGAACCTCGGCGTCATTGTGAAGCAAAAACGAGGAAGCTGAATTTCTGCCAACTGGGTCTCGATGCCTGCCACTTTCCCATGAGCAGACTGAAGCGGAGCCATTTTTGTCCATGATCCCGGATGCAGCCGCCGCCGGATCATGCCATGTCAGCGCATACCAATGTCTGATTCATCATCCAGAACTTCCCGGCGGGCCCGTCGTCGTGCCCAGCGGGGGCAACTGCCTGCGGCCGCTCCGGGCACTGGCGAATATCAGGGCGAGCCCCGCATGCCTGAAATCTCGATCACGGTTTTTGACTTTTGTCCGGAAAGCGTGCGGGAGCAGGAAGTGGCGACGGGGGCGGAGTGCGTCGCGTTTGAAGGAGGGGACAGCCCCGTCTGGGTGCGCGTGACCGGCCTCCATGAGACCACCCGCATCCGCAGCCTGCTGGAGGCCTATCACATCCACCCTCTGGTGCAGGATGATATTCTGAATCCCCATCAGGGACCCAAGGTGGATGACTTTGGCGACTACCTTTTTGTTACGGCGAAGTTGCTCAGCATCCGGCCTGACAATTCCACGGAACCCTATGACGTGCAGCATTTTTCCCTCATCCTGACCAAGCGGGTGCTGCTGAGCTTTCAGGAAGGCCCCTCCGCCGTGTTCGATCCCGTGCTCCAGCGCCTGCGGCAGGGGAAAGGACGCCTGCGCCAGCAGGGCCCTGACTATCTGGCCTGGGCGCTCCTGGATGCCCTCCTGGACCATTATCTCCTGGCCCTGGATCTTATGGAGGAGGAAGTGGCCCGCCTGGACGAATTGCTGACTTTGCCGGATGCCGTGGTGGACCTCCGTGAAATCCATCAGCTGCGTGCCCGGACGAATTTCCTCTACCGCACCATCCGCCCCATCCGCGAGGTCGCGGTCGGCCTGCAGCACCACGAAGGGGAACTCACCACGGAATCCCTGACCCCTTTTCTGCGTGATCTCTACGACCATGCCTGGCGGGCCATCGAGACCGCCGACCACATCCGCGAAGCCGTCACCTCCATCCGGGAATATCACCACGCGGTGCTGAGCCAGCGCATGAATGAAATCATGAAAGTGCTGGCCGCCATCAGCACTATTTTCCTGCCCCTCACCTTTATCGCTGGCGTGTATGGGATGAACTTTGAGTTCATGCCTGAACTCAAGCACCCCTTGGGGTATCCCATCGTCTGGATCATCTTCGTGCTCCTCGGGATCGGCATGCTGTTGTATTTCCGCCGCCGCCGGTGGTTGTGAGCCCTGCTGCTGGGGTGTCGTGTCTCTTTTTCTGTAACCCCGCCCGGCAAAACAGTCAGGAACCTGCGGTCGTCAGGGGCCGACAGTAAATCCCTCTGCGGCGGCAAGCGCCCGTTGTTTACCATCGAAGCTCCAGAATTCCTTGGCTCCGATGAGCTTTGCAGCTGCGACGATGAGAATGTCGTATCCGCGATGGCCGCCTTGTTCTCCGTGTGCCGCAGAAATCACCTCAGCTTCCACAAATACTGCGTTGGTATCCAAACCCGACACCACAAGAAGCCCGGCAGTTTTGTCAGCCTGGTAGGCGGCAACCCGCGAAAGCCTTTGGGCTGGGGCAATTTTTTGTCGAAACACCAGCAATCGAACTGCGTTGTGAAATTCAAAATCGATGACGGCATTAACGTGAATGGGATACGAGGTGCCAGCCGATTGCTGCCCGGCAGCAGGGGTATTGGCGTCCATTCCGTAAAGCGAGATCAGGAAACTGGTGTCAGCGCAAATCATAATGGAATGAGCCTTGTCAGGCTAATATGGCCCGCGCATGTCTTCGAAGAGTTCGTCCAAATCCTGCTGGGGCAGAACGGTTTCTCCAGTGCGATCCCGGTTGAATGCCGTAAGCGGCCCTATCGGATTTGTGAGCAGACTATTACGCGCCGGTGGTGGCCTTTCTCCGCCATGACGGGCGTGGTGAAGAGGCTGCCCGGGAAATGGCACATGGATTTTTTGCGGGCTTGCTCCCGGGTGGTTGGGCTGCCTGGATCCCGCGCGGGGAAGGTTGCGGACTTGTTTGTTGGGGGCCGTGAGGCATTTCCTGACCAAACACCGTGAAGAGGCCATGGCGCAGAAACGGGGTGGTGGAGCGGAGCATGTAGCGTTGGAGGATGATTCCAATGCTGACCTGCAGCTCCCAATCGAGGATGATACGCTGGTTTTTTACCGGGAGTGGGCCTTCACGGTGATTGCCCGGGCGCTGGCGGTTTTGGAAAAGGAACATGCGCTAAAGCCGGCTCTTTTCCAAACTTTGAAGCCTTGGCTGGACGCGGCTTCCGATCTGTCCTAGGCCCCCGCTGCTGCCACGTTAGGCCTGATTGCCACCGCTGTGAAAGTAGCTATGCACCGGCTCTGCAGCCGCTTCCCCAACCTCATTCGTGCCGAAGTCGCCGCTACCGTGCAGGATCCCAACGAGGCAGCCGATGAACTGCGGCATTTGATTGCTATCGTGAGCCGGGGGTAGAAGATCCTCAGCGCCCTTGATGCGCGCCACCATCTGGCAGAGTCCATCCCTGACCTCTGACCTCTGACCTCTGACCTCTGCCTTTTGCCTGCTGCCTTCTGACCTCTGCCTTCTGATTTCTGACTTCTCTCCTCTGATCCCTATGCCAGCTCCCGATATCATTCCACTCTCCGGCTGGCCATTCGATCTCACCGCCACCCTGCAAAGTGGTCAGGTCTTTCACTGGCACGCGCATGAAGGCGGGTGGGCAGGGCTCATTGGGGCCACACCTGTCCAACTTTCGCAGCCCACCCCCGAGGGGCTCCATTGCAGCCCCGGGACCCGGGAACTGGTGATGGATTACCTGGGACTGGATCATGATCTGAGCGCCCTCAGCACTACGTTCCCGGCTGGAGACCAGCCCCTGCGGCGCGCCATGGAGTGGTGTCCGGGCCTGCGGATCATCCGGCAGCCGGCTTGGGAATGCCTCGCTACCTTCATCACCTCCTCACTGAAACAGGTCCCGCACATCCGGCAGATTTCCCTCACGCTCCGGCAGCGGTTCGGGGAAGCCATTCCGTCGCCAGGGCTGCCGGAGCAATGGGCCTATCCAACACCAGCAGCGCTCGCCGGGGCCGGTGAAATAGCCCTGCGGGCCTGTGGCCTTGGTTACCGGGCCCCCTTCCTGCACCGCACCGCCAGCGACATCACCAGCGGGCGGTTTGACCTCGCTGCCGTCGCCTCGCTGCCGGACGATGCCGCCCGGGCGGCGCTCTGTCAGTTGCATGGCGTTGGGGAAAAAATTGCCAACTGTGCCCTCCTCTTTGGTTGGCAGCGGCTAGCGGCTTTCCCGGTCGATGTCTGGGTCGAGCGGGTCCTGCGCGAACTTTATTTTGCCGGGGATCCTGACATCAAGGCTGCCGCCCTGCGTCACTTTGCCCGCACGCACTTTGGCCCCGCCGGCGGTTATGCCCAGCAGTTTCTGTTTCATTATGCCCGTATGTCAGGGAAATTGTCCTGATGTTTTCTTCAGCCTGCCCTCCGGGATCAGTGATCCTGGAGACCGCTCAATGCCAGGACGACCGGCAAGCCATCCGCACTCCAAAGCCCAAAGTGGCTGGGGCGGCCGATTCATCTCCTTGCCCCAATGTCCAGCACTTACCTTCAGGCAGGTCAGGATGTCTGAGGCTGGAGCACGGGAGGATCCACCGCAGCAGGGCCTCCGGAGCGGTAGGCTTTTGCAGGAACTTGACTGACCTTCCTGGCCCGGGGGTTGCCGATGCTGTATCCCATGGGAGGACCGCTATTCGCCTATCCTGAGCACGGCTTTTTAATCTATAAAAAAGAAGGATGCCCGGCCGAGTGAAGCTCATCTGGACGAAATGCCGGACCAGCCTTAAGGTGTCATATGACAAAGGTTCAAACCGGATTGGATATTCTCACAGCCCAGGCATTCGCTCCCCTGCGTGGGATGAAGGTGGGGTTGGTGGCGCACCCGGCTTCCTGCGATTCCTCGCTGCGCCATGCCATTGACCTTTTTTCGGCGGCTTCCCACCTCACCCTTTCGGCGATCTTTGGTCCTGAACACGGCTTGATGGGGCAGGCTCAGGATCTCATCCACGTCGCGGAGCATGAGTCCACCGGCCACGGGGCCGCCGCCCGTCTCCACAGTCTGTATGGAACCAACGCCTTCAGTCTGCGTCCCACGGTGGAGAGTCTCCGCGGGCTCGATATCCTTGTGATCGATCTGCAGGACGTGGGGAGCCGGTATTATACCTTCCAGGCCACCATGTTGTATTGTCTGGAGGCCGCGCTGCCCCTGGGGCTGCCGGTCATGATCCTCGACCGCCCCAATCCCATCGGGGGCCTCGCCGTGGAAGGCCCTGCCTTGGAGCCCGGCTTTCAAAGCTTTGTGGGCTGCGCCGATACCGCCATCCGCCACGGCCTCACTATGGGGGAACTGGCCAGACTGTATGTTCAGGAACGCGGCATCGCCGGAGCCCCGCTCACCGTGGTGGCGTGTGAGGGATGGAAACGCGGTATGTTATTTCCGGACACCGGCCTCCCTTGGATTCTGCCCTCCCCCAATATGCCGGCACCTGCCACGGCCCTCGTTTATCCGGGGGCCTGCCTCGTGGAAGGCACCCATCTCAGCGAAGGCCGCGGCACCACCCGGCCCTTTGAAATCATGGGCGCTCCGTGGTTGTCAGGGCGCGAGTTCGCCGCCCGGCTGGAACAGGCGAAACTCCCTGGCGTGACCTTCCGTCCCCTCACCTTCCGCCCCACGTTCCAAAAACAGGCCGGAAAGGATTGTGGCGGGGTGCAAATCCACGTCACCGATCCTGACGCCTTCCGTCCCGTCCGCACCGGATACACCTTTTTGCAAACCGCGCGCAGCCTCAATCCAGGGGAGTTCCAATGGCGGACCGAGATCTACGAATACGTCACCAACCCTATCGCGATTGATCTTCTGTTCGGCAATGCCAGCGGACGCGCCGCCATCGAACAAAATATTCCCTGGCCCGAAGCCACCCGCGCCTGGGAAAACGACGAAGCCGCTTTCCGCTCCCGCCGTCAGCCCATTCTGATGTATCCGGAGTAGGATCCTGCCGGCTCGGGACTCGCGGCAGTTAAATTCCCTGGTGATTTGGTTTATTATATGTCCAGACCTTTCTTCTCTGCCTCCCATGCTCGCTTTAATTTTGGAAACGCATCAATGTCCGAAAATGCAAGCAATGTCATTTGATATTCCAGCCATGGTAAGATATCACCAGCCCACGAATCAAGTTTGTCCAGGAGTCTCTTCGTTTCCTCTGAACCGGGCGATATTCCTAAAGCCCAGTCGCTGAGCTGCTCCGGAACTTCGGTTTCGCGGGGAATCTCGCGCAACTCTATGGGCACGGTGGCATGAACCTCCCTTAGGTCCCTGATGTGCAACTGTTATATGGACCAAAAAGATTAGTTATTTTGGACGAGATTTGATTCGAACTGAACGGGGGTCTGGTAGGCGAGGGAAGAGTGTTTGCGGCGGGTGTTGTAGTAGGCGTTGATGTAGGCGAAGATCTCGATGCGGGCGTCGTGGGCGTCGATGAAGGTGCCGCCCTGCAACATTTCGGCTTTGAGGGTGCCCATGAAGGATTCCGTCCAGGCGTTATGATAAGGATTGGCCCGC
>CAMDJM010000020.1 GCA_945900785.1 Akkermansia muciniphila | reverse complement strand
TACCACCACTACCACCACCACCACCACACCCATGAAAAACACCCTCCGCTCCATCCTGTTGCTTCTCACCCTCATCCTGCCGTTGGCGCAGGTCCACGCGCAAAGCCAGGCAGAAATGAACCGCGAGGCTGCTGCGGCCTTCCAGAAGGCGGACGCGCAACTGAACAAGGTCTACGCTCAAGTGGTGGCAAAGCTCGACAAGGAAGGGCAGGTCAAGCTCAAAGCGGCCCAGCGGGCCTGGATTGCCTTCCGTGACGCCCAAGCGGAACTCGAGGCTGACTCCATGCGGGGCGGCACCGGGGCCACGGCGCTCCGCTCGGAGTCGGCCGCCGCACTGACGCTCAAACGGACGGAGTCCCTCAAGGAATTCCTCAAGGAACTAAACGCCCGCTGACCCGTGGCAGGGTGAAATCCTTCACCCTGCCCATCCCCAACCCCACCACCGTGCCCAAGCGCTACTACCGCCTGCAGGTGCAGTGAGCCCACTGGGAGTGGCGAAGTCCCTCCGCCATTTAAAAACCAGCGCCCGCAGGCCACTTTTAAAACGCGCGTCTCATGCCCGGGCGTTTTTGAAGGTTGAAGTGCGCTTCGCGGATGTTTTCAAATGGCGGCCATAGGCACGCCACTCCCCAGTTAAAAAAATCCGAAAATCCCCCCCGCTCAGGACTATTCCCCGACCCGCAACACCCCTTTCATCACCATCCAATGCCCAGGGAAGGTGCAGAGGTAAGGGTATTCGCCAGGAGTGGCCGGGGCATTGAAGTGGATGGTGAATTCCTTGCCTGGGTTGACCAGACCGGTCCAGGCCAGGACTTCCGGAACGTCCGGCACATAGTGACGGGCAAATCCCTGGGGATCACTGACCAGCTTGTTGGCGAGATCGCCGACTTTTCCTTCGGAGCCGGGGGCGAGCAGGACCCAGTTGTGTGGGATCACATCCGGATTGGCAAAAGTCAGGCTGAGGCGCTCGCCGGCCTGCGCGTTCAGTTCCCGGGTGGCAAATTGAAGGCCGCTGGCTGAGTCCACGCGGACGGCCCGGCCTGCTGCGCCCTGGCTGAAGGGATTCGCCTTCACAGTGGAGGGGTTTGCCGCCGGCGGATTGACCCAACTGGTTTTGGGGATGATTTTATAGCCGGGGAATCCGGTGAAGGGCAGCCCGAGCGTGTGGGCGGTGAGGAAAACCTCCCGCTCCAGTCCTGCTTGTGGATGCAGCACGAGATGGATTTGTCCGGCAGGCTGCAATTGCGGGATTTCCAGGAACAATTGTCTGGCATCTCCCAGGAGATGGGCCCCCGTGATCTCCAGCACATCATGTCCGGCTTTGTCAGGCTGGCGCAGGGATAGTTCGGGGGAGCCGTAGGCCGCACTGTAGTGGTAGTTCCAGCATTGGGCAAAATGCGCGGACGCCTGTGCGGCGGAGGCATCCAGGGGATCGGAAAATGTCAGAAGCACTCCGTTATCCCGGGCCTCAAAAGCCACCGGAACGTTCAGCGGGCCACCGGTATAACGCAGGCGCTGCAGGCAACCATCGTCCGGAGTGTAGGTGCCCCAGCCTGTCATGCCGCTGACATAAAGCTGCCCGTCCCGGGGATGGAAGCGGCCCCGGTGGGCTCCTGCATTGAAATTCCCCGGCAGGGGCACCGCCGCCCCCTGCCAAACGCCGTTCACCTGTTGACGCAGCACCAGGAAGGCGGTGCCGGTGCCATAGCTCAGGTGCACCATTTGGCCACCGAGGGGTCCCCATGATGGGTCAGGCACCCAGGTTTGGCCCCCGGCGGAGTTGTCGGTGCCACGGGGCAGCCAGAGCAGGGGAAGTTCCGTTTTGATCCCGGTTTTTGGTCCGGGATAGCCATAATAACCGCCGGGCGTGATCTGCGCGATGGCGCTGGTGGGCGTCCAGTCCCCTTCGGAATAGGGCACGGTCAAAATGCCGTCAGGGGAAAGTCCGAATCCGTCAGGATTCCGGAAGCCGGTGGCTATTACTTCGGTCTTTTTGCCGGGTGATATTTTCAGAAGTCCGGCACTGCCGGAGGCGGTGTAAAAATTTCCCGCCACATCGCGCTCCAGACCGCACATAAAATCATGCCCCCCGGCAGGCGTCACAAAATCATGGGTCAGGCACTCATAAAAATCCGCCTCGCCATCACTATTCAGATCATGCAGCCGGGTGATCTGGTCACGGCCCAGCACGCAGACCTGGTCATTCACGATCACCAGGCCCAGCGGCTGGTGCAGCCCCGCCGCCATGCGTTTCCAATGCAGCGGGGAAAGGGTGGCATCCACCCCGCTCACCCGCCAGACATCCCCGGTCATGGTGCAGAGGGCGATGTCGCCATTGGCAAAAAAATCATGCCCGCCCACGAAAAACAGAGTCTTCCACGGGTTTTCGAAGGGAAGGGTCAGAGTGTCCACCACAAAGGGCCAGCCCGCGATGGGTTTGCCCAGGGTGCCATTGGTGTGGAGAATCTGCGGCCATTGGGCGGGGCTCCCGTGGGTAAATTCACGCAGGGATTCCCCTTCCTGGGGAACCACTTTTCCCTCTATGAAATCCACCGAGCGCAATCGTTCCTGACCGGCCTGAGCAAAGGCAAAAATGGTCTTCCTGCCGTAGCGGTAGTAGCCGCGGTAGATTTCAGCGGGCTTCCTCCCCGGCCCCATCTTTGTCAGGGGATCGTCCAGCACCGTGCCTTTGATCAGAAGCCCGCTCATCAGGCCATGGCGCACGTCCGTGAATTGCACCAGCCCGCCCTGCCACAGCGCACGCCACTGATCGGTTTCCGGATCATAACAGGCCGAGCGCTCCCCGTTTTCTCCAAACTGGACGCAGATGGCTTTGGCTACAGTCAGGGCACCGTGGTGGAACACCCCGCCCACACTGGGGCCGCAGTCCATGGCATTCCACCGGCCATCCCGCCAGGTTTCTTCACTCTGATTCCCCCAGTGTCCCTGCGTGCCGCCATCCAATCCGGGATATTCCGGAAGGAGATCGCGGGGATGCTCCCGCCAGTCCCGGGCCTGTTTGGCATAGAAATCGTAAAGGCGGTCCCGGTTCACCGGCAGGGGGTGCAGGGGATTGGCCGATGGATTCAGCGGTGCTTGTTTGGCTGCCTTGGCCTCGGCTGCGAAGTCCGGTTTCGGCCCACCCGAGCCCGGCTGCACAAACTCCTGCTTCAGCCAGTCAAGCCCGCGCCGATAATTGCCCAGCGTCACTGCTGCATCGCCGCCCTGTTCGGCAATCAGCCCGATGGGCCCTTTCCAGCCGCTATCCAAAACCACGCGCAGCATCGCCTGCTCGTGGATGCCCTGGGAAGGCGGCATGATCTTAGATTCCCCATCCGGCACCATGCCGGTCACGTTGATGGCTACCACGTGAGGTTTGATACGTTGCCAGATGGCCGGGAAATCCACGATGTCGTTGTGCCCATGACTGAAGTTATAAATCATGCCAACACCCGTGATGCCCAGTTGTTTCAGGCGGGCGATCACGGCCACTTCATTGTGAGGAATGCCGAACCAGCCATTGTGGTTGTAAAGGTGCACAGAGACCCCATAAGGCTTCGCGATTTCCACGATCTGACGGATGCGCTCCGCTTCCTGCTCCACCCGCTGCTGTTGCTCTTCAGGTGTTTTGGTGAGGCTGCCTGCTCCCATCACCCAGAGTTGCGGGTGGATTTGCTGCCGCTTGAAAACCTCCAGAATCGTCCGCAGGACCGGATCCTGGGGATCGGTCGGAGACCACCAGCCCGTGATTTCGATGCCCTGTTTTTTCATGGCCTCGCACTCCGCATCAAAGGCTGGAATGTCCTTCTCCCGCCAGTCGTAGACGAAACGCCTGAACCCCAATTTCTTCAGCATCACCGCCCGTTCCTCCGGTCCCCGCTGCCTCGCATCGAAGGGCACCGCACACCATGCCTGCAGGTTCCCCGGAGCAAAGAGTTCCCTGGGATCGGTGGGAGCAGCCGTCAGGGTGGCGGGAGCGCTTGGGTTTTCCTGGGCGGGCAGCGGTGATAACGTGACGAGCGATGCCACGAAGAGCAATGCTTGGATATGGAGGGGTTTCATGGGAAAAGGTCAGGGATGATGGCGTAGTCCGCTTTCACTGGGCAAAGCAGGTGAACGCAAACCCTCAAGGCCATATATCACGCTCCGGATGACGGCTTCCCAACCAGCCGCGTCTGCGGCATGATCCGTTAATTCTGGTCCCCTGGCAGGGCATCCTGATAGGAATGCTGCAGTTGGACGCGGCGTTCCCAGATGTAGCGGCGGAAGAGGACCTTCACGGAGGCGGTGAGGGGCACCGCGAGGAGGGCACCGAGGAGGCCTCCGATGAGGAGGGACCAGAAGAGCACGGAGAAGATAACCGTCAGGGGATGCAGGCCGGTGGCGTCGCCGATGATGCGGGGGGCGGTGACAAGGGAGTTGATTTGCTGGACGACGACGAAGAGGACACTGACCAGAACGGGATAGACCCAGACGCTTTGGATGCCGGCGAAGGTGTTGATCAGTTCACCGGCGGCATCGGTGCGGCCGAAGTGGGCGATGGAGATGAGCACGGCGGCCAGCCAGCACAGGAAATTCCCCACATAGGGAATGAGGCCGAGGATGGCCACGAAGACGCCGATGAGCATGGCATAGGGCAGGCCGATGATGGTAAGGGCGATGCCGACGAGCAGGCCATCGATCATGCTCACGAGCATCTGGCCACGGAAGAAGGCGATGAGGTAGCTGTTGATCTCGCCCAGCACGCTGACCACTTCCGCTTTGAATTTCGAGGCGCGCAGGGGGACGTATCGGTGCCAGTTTTTCTGGATGGAATCGCTCTCCTTCAGAAAATAAAACAGGTAGACCGGCACCAGCACAAAACCGACCAGATAGCCGAAGAGGCCAAGAAAACCCTGCACGCCGCTGCCAATGTAGGCGACGATGCGCGAGGAGATGACTTCGCTATGTTCGGCCAGCCAGCGCGTGGCCCGGGCGGCGCTTTGCTGCGGATCTGCGAGGATGGCGGCATCTGGAACCGTGGGCGGCAGAACAATGGGGGCATTTAGGTCACCAGGCATGATGGCTGGGCTGGTGCTGGCGGGGGCAACCGCCGTTGGATCAGGCACCACTGGCGAAGGAGGAGTTGTTGCGGTGGTGGTCGTTTTGGCGTCCTGTGCTGGCTTGGCGGTTGCCGTGGCAGGGGGATGGTG
The DNA here is from genome assembly GCA_945900785.1 of Akkermansia muciniphila. Classification (GTDB taxonomy): domain Bacteria; phylum Verrucomicrobiota; class Verrucomicrobiia; order Verrucomicrobiales; family V1-33; genus CAIZWU01. The sequence goes on along the minus strand of CAMDJM010000020.1, from coordinate 60,301 downwards.
TTTGCCGAATCCGGTGACTTTGTCCGCCATTTTGTCCACCGCTTCGAGCACCTTGCCGGTGAAGCCGCCGATGGCTTCCACCCATTGATCCGAACGGGCCGCGATAAGGCGGCCGCCTTTGCTGATGGTAGGGACGGCGACGGATAGGAAAAGCAGCAGCAGAAAGAGGTGAAAGATCATCCAGACCCACATCATGGCGCGGAAGCGGGGCGTGCCGCGCTTCACCAGACGGTCCACCAGAGGCTGCAGCAGGTAGGCGAGGATGCCGGCAAACGCGACGGGCACCAGCACGGGCTGGAGAAACTGCAGGACGTGGGCGACGACGCTGATGGTGTAAACGGACATCGCGCCAATGCCGAGCAGCGCGGCTCCAGTGATAGCGGACCACAGGGTTTTCCGCTGGAAGGGGCCTGGGTATTCCCTGTGGGGGCCATTGGGGTCAGGTCGTCCAGGTTTCATGGGAAAGGGCTAACGCAGTCAGACTGGGGAAAAAATGAAAGTCAATCGTCAGGGAACCCGGAAAATTTTCCCGGAGAAAGGGCATTTGACCTTGGCCCCGGCGGTGATTCCAGCGACATCCACCATACCCTGATCCCTGGCCCAGGGGCTATGGACGAATCCTTTGCGCCCCATCACAGGCGTGCCAAAGGGAACCTCCTTCGCTGTTGGAGTGGCCCCGGTCCCGGTCTCCGCATCGGCAGGAGGCGGTGGGGTGTCGGAGGCTGCGGCGGCAGAGCCGGGAGTGCTGGTGGGTTCAGCCGCGGTGGAGCCTGGGGCTGGGGGAGTGCCAGCCAGGGGCGCACCGGCTGGCAGGGCAGGGGAGGCCGCCGCTTCCGGGGAGGCAGCCTTGGCTTCGGCGGCTTTGGTGGCCTCCGAGTTGGCCACGGCTGCGGCCGCTGCTTTCTGCCGCGCGGCACGGGCGTTATAGGATTTGGCCGGGGATTTCTTTTTTGCCGGCGCGGTGGATTTGACGGGCCTGGTCTTTTTCACCGGAGCAGGCGCGGCCTTGGCCGGGGGCAAGGCCTTGGGTGGTGGGGCTGCTTTTTTGAAAGGATTGAGTGCTGAGCCTACCTTTTTCAGGCCGTCGCCGATGGAGGTTAGCGGATTGCCTGCGTCTGCCGGAGCCGCCAGTATCACCAGACAGGCTATTGGCAGGAACAGGGAAGCTCTGAAGGTTTTGGTTTTCATAGTGTTGGGGGGGACACGTTTGGGTTGAGGCGGTGCGCTACCGGCAGGTCCCATTCTATAACCCATTTCGCGCAGGTTTCATTCCATTTTTTTGTCCGGAGGCACAAATGCCTTGTCCCGCGTGGCTACTAAACCTAAAAACGGCAGTGGAATTTGAACAGAAGGACGCGAAGGACACAAAATCAGTAACTTGCGAAGGTCCCGCCCAAATCTGATCGTCACTCTGAAGGTGAGTGCACCTATCCCCTAAATCTGTGATTATCAGTCATATCCGTGCCATCCGTGGCCCCGTCAGCATCCTTTTATGCTAAACCCGGGGATCGCGGCGGGCCTCCTGCTGCTGGCGGCGGCGGGGATCCTGATGGCGGGGATAGATGGAGGGATCATGAGCGGTGCCGGTGGCCTGGGCCTGACGGGAGTCGGGACGGCCGCCGCTGCCAGGAGTTGAGCCATTCCCTCCCTGGGGCCGGCGGGGCTGTTGGCCCTGGGACCGGGGCTGCTGGCGCTGCTGCGGCCGGCGGGCGGGCTCGGGGGGACGGGGCGGCGCGGCAGCGGTGAGGTCGAACCCCTCCGCCTTTTTCCTCAAAATCCCGCGGCCGATGAATTTTTCCAATGCCCGCAGGGGGCCGGCGTCTTCCGGGCTGACAAAACTGATGGCATCGCCGATCGCCTGGGCCCGCCCGGTGCGGCCGATGCGGTGCACGTAGTCTTCCGCCTGCGGGGGGAAGTCGTAATTGACCACATGGGAGATGCCATCCACGTCGATGCCCCGGGCCGCGATGTCGGTGGCGACGAGGACGCGCACGTCCCCGCTCTTGAAGTCCTTCAGCGCTTTGAGCCGCTGGTTTTGGGAACGGTTCGAGTGCAGGGTGCCGCAGGGAATGTTGAGTGATTCCAGGCGTCGCGCGATGCGGTCGGCTCCGTGTTTGGTGCGGGTGAAGACGAGCACGCTATTCATGGCCGGGTCCTGCAGCAGATGGGTCAGCAGGACCGGTTTCAGGTGGACGGGGACTTCATAAACCCACTGGGCCACGGTTTCGGCGGGATTCGAGCGGCGGCCGATTTGCACCGTCTTCGGCGCGTGCTGGAATTCCGTGGTCAGGGTCTCGATCTCCTTCGATAGGGTGGCAGAGAAAAGCAGGGTCTGGCGCTGGCGGGGGAGACCGCGGATGATGCGGCGGATGCTGGGCAGGAAGCCCATGTCCAGCATGCGGTCCGCTTCATCCAGGATGAGGGTTTCAATCCCGGCGAAGTCGCCATGGCCCTGACCCAGCAGGTCGAGCAGGCGGCCCGGGCAGGCGATGATGAGATCCGTGCCGGCCCGCAGCGCATTGATTTGAGGCCGCTCGCCGACACCGCCAAAGACCGTCGCCATGGTGAGCGGCAGGTGCTTGGCATAGGCTCGCACATTTTCCTCAATCTGCACCACCAGCTCCCGCGTCGGGGCCAGGATGAGCGTCCGGGTGCGTCTTTTCGCCCCCGGGGCAGGGGCCGCCGCCATGCGGGTGAGCAGGGGCAGAGTGAAGGCAGCCGTCTTGCCGGTGCCGGTCTGGGCGATGCCGATCATGTCCTGACCGGTGAGGATGACAGGGATGGCAGCAGCCTGAATCGGAGTCGGCTCCGTGTAGCCGGCTTCCTGCACGGCTTGAACAATACGCGGATCGAGTCCGAGGGCATTAAAGGGCATAGCCGGGCAGCGTAGCAGGTTTTTTTCACTCTGCACCGGGAAAGGAGGAAAGTTTTTCGCACCGCCTAAGGCGGCGGCAAGCGCTCACGCCCCCAGCATGCGGGCGAGGGATTGGACGAGGCGGTCGAGTTGAAAAGGCTTGGGGATGACGCCGAGGAAGCCGTGGTCTCGGTAGGTTTCCATCAGTTCGTCATCGATGTAGCCGGTGGTGAGGAGGGCTTTGAGGGAGGGAAATTCGGCCTTGAGCCGGGCCACGCATTCCTTGCCGCCCATGCCACCGCGGACGTCCAGATCGACGAGGATGAGGTCAAAAGGCGCGCCGAATTCCCGGGCTTTGCGGTAGGCCTCGATGGCTTCGCGGCCATCGCGGGTGCAGTAAGCGTCGTAGCCGGAGGTGGTGAGGATTCTCTGCACGACGGCGCGGATGCCGTCGTCGTCGTCCATGAAAAGGATACGCGCTTTGGATTCGGCCGGCTTGGCGACGAGCGGTTGGAGCGGGCTGGGGCCGGTGCCGTCCGGAGGAGCCGGGACCGGGCTGGCGTTGTGCAGGAGGTGGCGGATATTAACTGGGAGCCAGAGGGTGAAGGTGGTGCCTTGGCTGGGGACGGATTCCACCTGGAGGTGTCCGCGGTGGGCTTTGGCAAGGGCGGCGGCCATGGCCAGGCCCATGCCATCGCGCCCGGGGCGGGTGGTGAACCAGGGATCGAAGAGCCGGGTGAGGTGGGCGGGGTCGATGCCGTGGCCCTGATCCCGCAGGCGGATGCGGACGGAGGCCTGTTCGCAGTCGTCCTGACGGCCTTCGCGGATGTTGGAGACTTCGATGAAGAGGGTGCCGCCATGGGGCATGGCTTCATCAGCGTTTTCAATGAGACGGCGCAGGAGGTCCGTCAGGGCGGCTTCGTCGGCTTCGACCGGCCACAGGTCATCGGCGAGCTGGAGCACGGGCCTGGCTTTGCCGGTGAGGAGGGCAAAAGGGATGACTTTTTCGAGAAAAGTCTTCAGGTCGATGGGGCGCTTGCGCAGTTCCCCGCCGTGGGGGGCGCGGGCGAGGGTGGCGAGGCGCCGGGCCAGGTCTACGGCGCGGTCGCAGGCATCGCGGGCATCGCCGGAGAGATCGCGCACTTCGGCCTGGGAGGCGGGCTGGCGCAGGAGGAGTTCGAGATTGCCCCGGACAGAGGTGAGGGCGTCGCTGAGTTCCCGGGAGGTGCCGGCCATGACGCGGCAGGCGGCATCCAGCCGGGAATCGTGCAGGCGGCGGGCCTCGCGTTCCTTGAGGATAGTGATGTCGTGGAATTTGATGAGCAGCGCCTGCCCTGGGGGCCAGGGGATGCGCGTGACCAGCACGTCCAGCCAACGGCGGGCCTGGTCGCCCCGCTGATGGCGGACTTCCGTCAGGCGGAGGGTGTCACTGACAGCGAGCACCTGGGGGTCGTAGTCTTCCCGGTCAAAAAGATCGGGCAGGACGAGGGAAAGATAGCGCTGGTGGAGGTCTTCGCGGGGGATGCCGAGGATTTGGCCAGCGGCGATGTTGGCTTCGAGGATGAGTCCGTCCTTGGCGGTGACGATGAGGGCGGCTTCGGGGCTTTTTTGGAAGACTTCCTCAAAGCGCTGCACCGCATTGACGGTGTGGGAGTCGCGGTGGCTGCGTTCGCGGCGCTTCAGTAGGGTGTTTTCCAGAACCGCGAGCCGCGTGGCGAGCGAGGCCTGGCTTTCTGTCAGGGCGGGCAGGGTGAGGAAATCGTCCACGCCGCATTTCAGCCAGGTTTCCACCCGTGCGAGCGGTTCCTCCTGATCAGTGATAGCGAAAAAGGCGCAGTCCGGGCTGCCGGGTTGGCGGAGCTGGTGGAGAAAGCTGGAGGCCTCCGCCGCCGAGCGGTAGTTCAGGTGCCAGAGGATCACATCCGGCAGGGGCACCGTGGCAATCATGGCTGCCGCTGCCGCAGGATCCGCGTGGCTGGCGTGATGTCCGCAGGCTTCCAGGGCCGTGCTCAAGCGCAGGGTGATGCCGGGTTCCGGGCTGATCACGGTGGCCCGCAAGACCTTGATTTGCAACGAAGCCGGCACCATGGGCAGCGTGGCCAGGGCAGCCAGGCTGGACTGGGACGGGACATCTTGCGGGGGTGGACTCGGCACGAAAAGGGGAATAGTTAAGGATTCTTAAGAAATTCGATTGTAACACGGGTCGATGCGCTGGCGAATGAAAAGTTTCATTGCCCGGGGCGCTCCGCCGCCCGTGGGACAAGGCTTTCCGGGCCGGGCCCCCCGCATCCTGCCTTGTGCTCCTGGCGATCCCGGGGCAGGTGGATTTTATGAAAGGGATGAACATCTGGCGCAGTCTGCGCGAAGGAAACTGGATCGGGGATTTGCCGCCGGCGCTGGCTCAATCTGCGCTGGCGGCCTATGGGATGAAGCTGGTCCACAGCGTGCGGCTGGCCGTCCTGGATGGAGGCATCCAGATTACCGCCAAGGTGGTGTCGCGGGGGCAGGAGGATCTCTCCGTCAGGGTTTCCCTGACTGGATATTCCCTGGAGTTTTTTGACACCCGCTGCACCTGCGCCGTGGGGCGGAATTGCCGGCACGTCTATGCGGCGCTGCTGGCCGGGGTGCAGTTGTCCTATCTTCCCCGGGAGGATCTGCCGCAGCCGGATCCTGACGAGAACCGCTATGAAGTGCGCCCGCTCTGGGGCCCGGGTTCCCCCTTGGAAAAGGCGGCCGCGGGCGAGGCGGAAGCGCAGGCGGTGGCGGCGGATCTGCCCGTGGGGCGGCCCAGGCCGGTGGTCCGGATGTTTTGTGAATATCCCTTCACGGGCTACATGGGCTGGTATGCCGGCGTGCCGTATGGGGAAAATATCCGGCTGCTGGCCCTGGAGTTCACCTATGCGGAGGCTCCCGGCGTGGTGTTTCCCTTCGGCGCGGGGCCAATGACTGGGGAGGGGTGGAAGCGTGATCTGGAAGGCGAGCGGGAGTGCCTGGTGAAGCTGGAAAAACTGGGGCTGAGCCGCTGTGGCGCGGTGTTGAGCCATGCCCTGAAAAGCCACCTGCGGGATGTGCTCCTGTTTCACCCCATCGCCCCGGAGCCCTGGGAAGAGCTGCTGCTGACGCATTTGCCGGCCCTGGTGCAGGAAGGTTGGCAGCGGCAGACGGATCCGGGCTTTGATCTGGAGATTCTGCATCCGGATTATTTTTACGAAGACGTGTCGGAGACGGCCAAGCCTGATTGGTTCGCGGCGGACATTGGCATCAGCAGTGGGGGCCGGCGGGTGTCGCTCCTGCCCTTGCTGGTGGCTTTTTTAAAGCAGCAGCCGGCGGCACTGGATCTCGAGCGGCTGCTAGCCAAGGGGGATACGCCGGTGCTCATCCCCCTGGAGGATGCCCGCCAAATGGTGCCGGTGCCCGCTTCCCGGCTGCACCGGATCCTGACCTCCCTGGCGGAGTTGTTCGCCGGCCGGCCGAAGCTGTCGGAAGGCCGGTTTTCCCTGCACCGGCTCCAGGCGGCAGCGTTTTTGTCGTGGGACAGCGATGACCAGCTGGTGCGCCGCGCGGCGGATGGCCTGCGCTCCCTGGTGGCCCATCTGCGGGGCGTGGCTGCGACTGGGGCGGAAGCCGTGGAGCCGGAGCCGGCCCCGCCCGGGCTGCAGGCCGCCCTGCGTCCCTATCAGTTGGAAGGCTTCCGCTGGCTGCGCTCCCTCGCACGGCATGGGCTGGGCGGGGTCCTCGCCGATGACATGGGCCTGGGGAAAACCCTGCAAACCCTCGCCCATCTCCTCGCGGAAGTGGAGGGCGGGGCGGCAGCGGGCCGGCCCAGCCTGATCGTCTGCCCCACCAGTGTGCTCCAGAACTGGCGGGATGAATCCCTGAAATTCACGCCTTCCCTCGCGGTGCATGTGCACTACGGCAGCGCCCGTGCCGCCTCGCTGGAGCGCAGTGGACAGCCGGATCTGGTGATCACTTCCTATCCCTTGTTGGTGCGCGATATTGAAGTGCTGTCCGCCATGGAGTTCCATCTGGTGGTGCTGGATGAAGCGCAGTTCATTAAAAACCCCCGCAGCCTCGCCGCGATCTGTGCCGGGCGGCTCCAGTCGCAGCTTCGCCTCTGCCTGACCGGCACGCCCATGGAAAATCACCTCGGGGAATTGTGGTCCATCGTGAACTTCCTCATGCCGGGCTACCTCGGGGGCTGGGATGATTTCACGCGGATCTTCCGCACGCCGATCGAAAAGCAGCAGGACGGCCGCCGCCGGGAGCAATTGGCCAAGCGCATGAGGCCGCTAATGCTGCGACGCACCAAGCAGGCCGTCCTGACAGACTTGCCGCCGAGGATCGATCTGATCCACCGCATCGCGCTGCCGCCGGAGCAGGCGGATCTCTATGAAACCGTGCGCGCCGCCATGGATGCCAGAGTGCGTGAGGAAATCGACAAACGCGGCGTCGAGCGCAGCCACATCGCCATCCTGGATGCCCTGCTGAAATTGCGTCAGGTCTGCTGCCATCCCGCCCTGCTGAAGCTGGAGGCCGGCCGGAAGGTGAAGACCAGTGCCAAGCTGGAACTCTTCATGGAACTGGTGCCCGGCCTCATTGAGGAAGGCCGCCGCATCCTCGTCTTCAGCCAGTTTGTGGAGATGCTGGAAATCGTGTCAGGCCACCTGCGGGAAGCCGGCCTGCCTCACCTCATGCTCACCGGGCAAACCCGGGACCGCGGCGCGCTGGTGGCCCGCTTCCAGGCCGGGGAGGTGCCCCTCTTCCTGATCAGCCTGAAGGCCGGCGGCACCGGGCTGAACCTCACGGCGGCGGATACCGTGATCCACTACGATCCCTGGTGGAACCCGGCCGTTGAAGCTCAGGCCACCGACCGCGCCCACCGCTTCGGCCAGCAGCACACCGTCTTTGTCCACAAGCTGATCTGCGAGGGCACCATCGAGGAAAAAATCCTCGCCCTCCAGGTCCGCAAAGCCGCCCTCGTCGCCGGGCTCCTGTCCGGCGACGGCACCACGCCGAAGTTCACCGGGGAAGACCTGGATGAACTGCTGGCTCCCCTGGCTTAGCCTTAGCGCACGTGCTGGCTTGGGATATAGGGCGGGGTGCACCCCGCAGAAGCCAAGACACCTGCGAAGTAAGCGTCAGAAATTCCGCACAGGCGGGAATTGCTGGCTCGGATCTTGTTCGAGCATGGTTTGCACTTTCATTTTTTTCGCTGGCGGCTTAACAGTAGGATTGCAGCCCCCGAAAACCAAAGGAGAATAGGAGATGACTCAGGGATCGCTATACTTGTGCTGAATGCGCCGGAAAGACCATTCTGAAAAACTGTTGAAGCGCCCTTATCTATGGCAAGATTTAAAACTGGCGACGGATCATTGGGTGCAATGTAGTTCCACGAGCCACTAGTTTTCGACACGGCATTGAAGTAGGTAGAGTTCGCGACTGTAGTGCCATCATAAAATCTGATCGAAAGCGGTGTAGATGATGTCAATCCGCCTGAAGCACTGCCCCCAAGAATAGTTGAGGTCGAGAACCTGCCAGAAATTTCGATTCCATCATCTCCTATTGTTGTAGTCGCTAAAATCGTCCAAGATCCTGCAAATGGATTACTTACGCTCGCCATGCTGTAGTAGCCTAATTCAAGCAACGTGCCATCGCCGCTCAAAGCAGTTCCTGCGCATAGTGGGCTCGCTGTTTTATTGGTCAGTTGACGCCCATCACTGGGGGTCATTGACCAATTAATCATTAAAAATGCTGCATTCGCAGGTGCAAATGCACTAAATAGTGAAAGTAGAAATAATTTAGAAAGCATAGTTGTCTTAGCTACAGATTAATGGTATTTGAGTCAGGGTAATATTTTAGGCGGGGTGGAGGACGGTGTTGGCTTCGCTGCCTGCTTCGTGGCCGGGGGGGAGGCGGACGTAGACTTTGTGGGAGCGGGCGTCCGGTGAGGCCGGCAGCGGTGGGATAAACGAGGGGGGCTCCCGGAGGGATTGGTGGCCAAGGGGGCCTCGTCTTCTGCCGTGTGGTCCGGGCCAGGGACGAAGCGGATTGGGTAGGAGGGCAGATCCGGGTCTTTGCTGGCGCTCCAGGAGGGTTCCGCACGGTTTTCCTCCGGAGCCCCCCCGGCGGTTAGCCCCACCGGGTCTGGGGTGGAGCCCTGCACCGGGGTCAGCCGGGGGAGGGTGGTGACGGGCGCGGCGTCCGGGGCATAGAGCGCCTCAAGCTTCATCCGGTAAGTGACCACCAAGGTTGTGGCCTGGACCTGGAAGGTGTTGCGCTCCAGCCGCTTCGAGGCCACGGCCCGGTCTGCATTGCTGCGAGCGGTGAAGGCGGCCCCTCGTGGCCCCAAAGGAAAAATCCGTGAAATTCCATAAAAAAGTTGGGATCAGACACGCCATCTTGGCTCTACCTCTTGAACTCCCTCAATGCAATTCGTAAATACCCCCGCTTCGTTACGGGAAATCATCATGAAAAATGGGGCTGAACCTGGTTTGACGGCGATTTTGGATTGTGATTTTGGGATGGAAGCGCCGCTCCGTTTGTCCGCAGGGGGCGGCAGGCCGTGCGTGAAGAGGAAAATGTGGCTTATCCCTCACGCCATCACGGCCAGCGGCAGCGGTTTTGGAGTGCGGATGGCTTGCCTCCGCTTTCCGGAAGGCAGCTTGCTGCCGTTTTCGGCGGTGCTGCGCGTGAAGGTGGAAAACGCCGCTCCGGTGGTCTGCGGGGCAAGCCCCGCTCGCGAAAAGCGGAGGCAAGCCGTCCGCACTCCAAACCTCACTAGCTCCAAAGGGCAGTATTCCCGGGGTGAGGCGGGCGATCTGTTTTTCCGGTTTGGAAACTGCTGGCAGCCTGCGGGCTTGCACCGGCGGGGGCGGCGCGTGAGGGCTGGTGGCAGATGGATTTTCCCTGGTATCTTTTGGTGCCCCTGCTGGCGGCGGGGGCTTATGCGGCGGCGTCGTTGTGTTTCAAGCAAGCCTATGCGCATGGGTTGGGGATGATGGAGGCGTTTTACTGGCTGAATTTTGCGGGGATGCTGATGTTCGCACCTTTGTGGTTTCAGGTGGAGCGCTGGCCGGCGGTGGGTGAGTGGTGGAAGCCGGCCTTGACGGCGGGGATGATCTTTTGCGGCACGTGGACGACCTTTGCCGCGATCCGGGCCGGGGATGTGTCCCTGGTGACGCCTCTGATGGGGACCAAGGTGGTGATTACGGCCTTGGTCGCGTCCGGTTTGGCAGGCACACAGTTGCCGGCGGGCTTGTGGGCGGCGGCTTTGCTAACCAGCGTGGGGATTCTGGTGCTGGGGGGGCCGGAGCTGCGCCGGGGGCAGGGCAGGGGATGGGCGATCGGCCTGTGTCTGCTAAGTTCGTCCCTATTTGCCGGGACGGATGTGCTGATCGGGCATTGGGCGGCTGGTTTTGGGCGGGAGTTGTTTTTGGCCTCCATGTTCACGGGAATCGGCTTGATCTCCCTGGCGACGGTGCGCTGGCAGGCACCGGGGGCTTTCCGTTTGCCCCGGGCGGCACGGCGCTTTACGGGCTTGGGTGTGGTCATCATGACGGCCCAGACGGGAGCGATGGGCCTCTGCATCGCGGCCTCCAATGATCCCACTGGCGTGAATGTGATCTATGGCACCCGCGGTCTGTGGTCGATTGGCCTGATTTGGTTTGTGGGCCGGCGTTGGTTTGGCAATACGGAACGGAGCACCGCCGGGGGCGCGATGGCGCAGCGTCTGGCCGGGGCCCTGCTGATCCTGACGGCGGTGATCGTGGCGGTGGCCTCCAGGCGTTGAGCCTGAATTGGACGCTGACGGGCCACGGATGGCACGGATAGAATGGATCATCACGGATTTAGCAAAAATTGGCGGGTCATCCGATGGGTGGATGCAATTTTTACCTGGACTCATGATATCAGCGGGCTCTCCAAGCGGTGATTCCAGACGACGATTTTGCCTTTTCCAGAACCCCAGCGGGCCGGCTTTGGCAGAATCTTGCATGCAGAAATCGTTTGTGCACCCCTCTCCCTCATACGTGGGGCTGGAAAATGGCGTGAAACACCTTAAATTTCATGTAAACCCTGGCGTGTATGCTTGATTCGTGCCAAACCGGGGGCACCATACCCACTCCCCTCATTTTCCCCTGATGCCCCAGTCCATTTTAATCATCGACCCCGAGAGCGACTTTCTCGAGTGGGCCGAACGCCATCTGGCCACGCCATTGGTCAAAGTTCTGACCGCCGCCAGCGCGGAGGAGGGTCTGAAGAAATACGCCTCGGAGCGCCCGGATCTGGTGATCATGGAGTTTCACCTCAAACCGGTGAACGGTATTGAGATTCTCAAACGGATCCGCCAGGCCGACCCCAACGCGATGGTGGTGCTGAGCACCGGTTTTCCACCGACCAATGCGGTGATCGAAGCCATGAAACTGGGGGCTTTCGATTTTCTGCGGAAGGAAACGCTGCCGTTTGATTTGCGACCGCTGGTGGAAAGCGCACTGAAATCCCGCGAAGCTCAGCGCGTTGCCGAGCCGGTGCCGCCGGAAGCGAACTTCGATTTAGGCGATAGTGTGATGATCGGCCGCTCCCAGGCGATGCAGAGTGTTTTTAAAATCATCGGCCGTGTTTCGCGTTCCGAGGCGGCGGTGATGATCACGGGAGAAAGCGGCTGCGGCAAGGAAGTGGTGGCCCGCGCGGTGCAGCGCTACAGCCTGCGCGCCAATAAACCCTTCGTCGCGATCAACTGCGCCGCTATCCCTGAGAGTCTGCTGGAGAGCGAACTCTTCGGCCATGAAAAAGGCAGCTTCACCGGGGCGACGGCCATGCGGGTGGGCCGCTTTGAGCAATGCGATGGCGGCACGCTTTTCCTTGATGAAATCGGCGAAATGCCGATGCACGTGCAGACCAAGATTCTGCGGGTGCTTCAGGAAGGGGAGTTCTCCCGCGTGGGCGGCAATGAAACGCTGAAAACCGACGTCCGGATCATCGCGGCCACAAACCGGAACCTCGAAAAGGAAGTCGAAGTGGGCCGTTTCCGGGAAGATTTGTTCTACCGGCTCAATGTCGTCCGCGTCCACCTGCCGCCGCTGCGGGAGCGGCCTGAGGACATCCCGCTGATGGCGCGGTTCTTTGTCGACCGCCTCGCCAAAAAGCGCAACAACCCCCGGCTCCGCCTTTCCGAGGATGCCTACGAGTTGATGGAAAGCTACAACTGGCCCTGCAACGTGCGCGAGCTGGAAAATACCATTCAGCGCGCCACCGTGCTGGCGAATACGGACGTCCTGACGGCCCGGGATATCCCGCTGGGTCTGGGCATCGCGCCCCGCCCGGAGACGACCGCCGCCCCCGGCTCCCTAACTAATGAGGCGGCCATTGCCCATCTTCTGGATGCGGCCATCGCTCTCAATGAATCCCCCATTCCCTGGATCGAACGCATCCTCGCGGAGGAAACCCTGCGCCGCGAAGGACAGGACCACTCCTCCGCCGCCCGCCGCCTTGGGCTGAAGCCCGCCGCTTTCAAAAAGCTGCTGGTGGTGGAAGCGTAAGATTTCCGTCAGTCTGTTTCATTCACCAGCATGAGCCGCATCGGCACCATGTGGGAGAGGACAAAGCCATTCCGCGCAAAGAAGCGCTGGGATTGATCGCTCACGCGGTCGGTGAGCAGGGTGATGCGTTTGAAATCCTTTTTATCGGCAAATTCCTTCACGTGATTCACCAGCCGCGTGCCGTAGCCCTGACCGCGGTGCTCCAGGGCGATGATGACGTCTTCCATCAGAATGACAAAGCCGCCCTCGGCGGTGCTGATGGTAAAGAGGAGATTCACCATGCCGATGACCCGGTGGTCATTGCGCAGCACAAAAATCCGGCCCCGCGAGGGTTGTTCCAGAATGAGTTGCAGGCCGTGGCGCTGCTTCTCCGCATCCGGGTGGAAGTCGGCCTCAATCGCCATCAGGGACATGACGAGATCGGTGAGTTCCGAGAGGTCCTCAATGGTGGCGGGTTCGATGCGGATGGAATCAGCGGGCATAACAGGTGAAATTAGCAGAATCCCCGCCGCGCGCTATGGAAGAAAACGCCGCCGCCGGCGACGACGACTCACCGCCACGGCGGCGCAGCCCAGCATCCCCACGGTCCCCGCCACCTGGGAAAACAGATCCCCATGCCGGGCGTAAAAAGTGATTTCGCTGGTGCCGGTGGAGAACCACCCATGCAGTTCCCTTTTCTGGAATGAGGGAATCCTCTCAATATCGCCCCGTGGCGAAACAATCGCCGTCACGCCGGTATTCGCACTCCTCACCAGGGTGCGCCGCAGCTCCACCGCCCGCCAGCGGGCATTGGCAAAGTGCATCTCCGTGGCCGGACTCTCGTGGAACCAGTTATCGTTGGTCACATTCACGATGACCTGAGGCTCCGGCCGGATAAATCGGCGGGCGTGTTCCCCGATGGTATCCTCGAAACAAACCAGTGGCACGATACTGAACGGCTGCCCCTCCACCCGCATCGGCTCCAGCGAGGTCCCCGCATTGAAATCCATCGGGATCAAATTCCCCAACAGCTTTTCAAACAGTGGCACCTCCTTGCGGAACGGGATAAACTCCCCAAACGGCACCAGGCGGATCTTGGGATGGATCGCCCGGTTCTCCACTGTCCCCCGCATGACCGCGATGCTGTTATAAAGCTTGTCCCACTCCCGGTGATCCGCCCCCGTCACGAGGGTAAAATCCCCCTGCTGCAACTGATCCACAAAAGCCCCGCCCGCCACCATCTCATCAAAATAATTGGGCACTGCCGACTCCGGCCAGACGATGAGATCAAACCCGGATTTCTCATTTTCCCCGAAAGCCTTGGCCGTCTGCGCCTCAAGATCAAAATACCTCTGACGCTGGACCTCAGGGTCGGGCGACATTTTCTCCTCCATGGTCACGTTCGGCTGAATCAACGCCACGTGGTAACGCTGGTCCGGCGTTGGCTCCGATAACCCGGCGGTCAGCCCTTCAACCAGAACCCATACTGCTGCCCCAGCCAGCAGACCACGCCAAGACTTCCTGCCTTTCTGCCAAACCAATCCCGCCACGATCAGCGACACGCCAAAAACAAAAAAGGAAAGGCCTGTCACTCCGGTGATAGCCACGATTTTGCGGGCGGTGGGCAGGGCGAACAATGGAACTCCCAAGCCATTCCAGGGAAACCCCCACAGGGCCACACTGCGCACCCACTCCAATCCCGTCCACACGCCAGCCAGCAGGATCAGCTTTCCAATCATTACCCCACGCCCTTCCGCCGGACGAACCCTCAGCCACCCTGCCACACCCATTGCTACCGCCGGATACAACGCCAGGTAAACCGTCAACGCCAGCATCCCCGGCAGCGTCACGTGCTGAATCCACCACAAGGTCGACGTAAAAAACACAAATCCAAACAGCCACCCCAGCCGGAAGGCCGGCCAAAATAAGGGAGCACGGGGCTCCGGCCCGTGTGTTTCAGGCGCAGCCTCCGCAGCAAACCCGTCCCGGCCTTGTGTTCCCGTTCCAACAGAAGCTCCAACCCCTTCCATCGGAAGGGCACCGGAATAAGGAGTGCGGGCATTCTGTCCGCACGGGTCAACAGAATGTTGACCTTCCTCAACCAACCCCGGTTCCCCACCTGAACGACCAAGGTTAGGTTCAATCGTATGCATCAAGGCCGGGACGGACTTGTTGTGACGCGTCCACACCGCCAGCAGCAGGGGCACCATGGCCACCAGCGCCAGCGGCCACCAATTCAACGGAGGAAAAGCTGCCGCCAAAAGCAGGCCGCTGACAAGCGCTGCCCCGCGGGCTTTCCAAGGAGTGAAGGTCATCAATTTAAAAGGGAGCACGGGGCTCCGGCCCGTGTGTTTTGATCCTAAATTCGGGAATGGAAACAACCGATTTCACAGATTACACAGATAATAAAGGGTTTGGAGCGACGGCTTGGCTCACCCGCTGAGTGAGAGGGTATTTTTTCCAAATCATTGGTTAATCCGTGTGTTCCGTGAGATCCGTGGTTTCCCCATGCTGTGTTTTTATCCGGTGGAACACACGGGCCGGAGCCCCGTGCTCCCTTGCGGTTATTCAGCAAGGCGTTGTTCCACGTCCTGTTGGATAAATTTCCAGAGTTCCGTCAGGCCGGCAGCGGTTTCGGCTTTGATTTTGGGCAGGTCGGCCGCATCCAGCTTTTCGCCGTCCCTGGGCTGATGCTCCCCGAAAAAGTAAACCTTGATCTTGGGCTCAGTGCCGGAAGGGCGGACCACAAAACGCCGGTCGTCCGCCAGGGTGAACATGAGCATGTTTTCCTTGGGCACGAGGTCACCCTCTTCATCGTGGATCTCCATGGTGCCGAAGTCCAGCATGGCCGCGACTTTCACCCCGGCAAGTTCCTCCGGCTGGCGGGCCGAAAAGGACGCCATGAGTTTTTTCATGGTCGCCGCACCGCTGGCTCCTTCGAACACGAGGTTCTCGGATTGCTCGTGGAAATAACCATACTCCAGATACACCTCATCGAGCAGACCGGGAACCGTCAGGCCCTTGCCCGCGGCGTAGGCGGCCAGTTCTGCGAACATCAGGACCGCGCCATTGCCGTCCTTGTCGCGGATCCAGTCCACGCCCATGTAGCCGTAACTTTCCTCGCCACCGAAGATGAAGAACTTGCTATCCTTCAGACGGGCCGCCCGGGTGTCCGCCTCGCTCATGCTGCGGTATTGGGCCTGAATCCCAGCGGGCAATCCGCGTTCATATTTGCCGAGCTTGCCGCCGATGTATTTGAAGCCGGTTAGGGTATTCACCACGTGCACGCCAAAGGCATGCGCCACCGTTTCCTGGAGGCGGGTGGTGACGAAGGTTTTCACAATGGCCGCCTGCTTCCGGTTGGCCTCGTTCAGCCAGCCAATTTCAAACATCGTTTTGGTCCGATACCACGCCATCAGGGAGCCGATCTGATTTCCAGTGATGAGTTGCAGGGTGCCCCCGGCGTTCCGCACCGCCACGCCCATGCGGTCGCAGTCCGGATCCGTCGCAATCACAAGGTCCGCCTGTTCCTGGTCTGCCAGATTCATCGCCATCTTCAGCGCGGAGGCGTTCTCCGGATTCGGTGAGGACACCGTGGGGAACCGCCCATCCGGGATGTCCTGCTCCGGCACGGTGAGGAAGTTGAAGCCCAGTTCCTTCAGCAGGCGGGGCACAAAGACACTGCCGGTGCCGTGGATCGGGGTGTAAACGATTTTCAAGCCCTTGGCTTTTTCCAGAAGCGCCGGATTCAGCATCACGCCTTTCAGCCGCCCAAAATAGGCGTCGTCCAGTTCCTTGCCGATGATGGTGATTTTGCCCTGCGCTGCTTCCGGCTCGGGATCGAAACTATCACTCTGCACCGCATTCACCTCATTGAGGATGCCGGTAGCGACGGGGTCGATGATGGGATCCCCGTCCTGGAAGTAAACTTTGTAGCCGTTATCATGGGCCGGATTGTGGCTGGCGGTGATCATCACCCCGCCGGTGGCATTGAGCTGGCGCACCGCAAAGGACAGTTCCGGAGTGGGGCGGAAGTTTTCGAAGAGGTAGGCATCCACCCCGCTCTCTGCGGTGACCCTGGCCGCAAACTCGGCGAATTCGCGGGAAAAGTGTCTCGTGTCATGACTGAAAACGAGGGAGGGTTTCCCTGACTTCCCATGCCCGGCAAAGTATTTTTTCACAAAGGCGCACAGTCCCCGGGTGGCGCGGGTGACATTGTAAAAGTTCAGCGCATTGGTGCCGGTGCAGGGCAATTCCGGTCGTGCCCCGGCGTCGGCTGAACCCTGCTCTGCGGCCGTGATGATTTTTCCAATGGTGCGGCCCCGCAAGCCGCTGGTGCCGAACGCCAGCTTTTTGAAAAAGCGGTCATTCAGCTCATTCCAATGTCCGCCGCCGACCAATTCCTGCACGCTCGCCGGAAAGGCGGGATTCGTGCTCCCAGCGAGCAGTTCCAGGATGTTCATCCGGCTGCTTTCCAGCAAATGGCCTGATTTGACAGCATCGGAGAGAGTTGCGCCCAGCGCATCGGTATGGTTCATAAAGGGTCAGTGGTAATTGGAAAAATTCCCGGATGATAAGGGTCTTCTGCGCCGGATCAACGGGAACCCACTTCGATCTCCGGTCCCGTGCCGCAAGGGATGCAGGCGGCAACGACAGAGCGGACAAGTGGGGATGAGCTTTCCCATCCCAATGGCAAATTCAAGGCTGCTGGCCGAGGCCCCCCCGAGGGAAATCTCAGTTTGGAAGTTCTCCAGCGTTGAGCCCGAGCTTTCCTCCCCCCGGAACGGGCGGAATGGGGTGCTCTGCCCTAAACACTCTTGCCACCCCTCACCCCGCGTGCCAGTAACGGTTCGATTTTCCCATTTTTTCCCATTCCATGCCCAAGGACACCTCCATCCGCAAAATTCTCGTGATCGGCTCCGGCCCCATCGTCATCGGCCAAGGCTGCGAATTCGACTATTCCGGCGTGCAGGCCTGCAAGGCCCTGAAGGAGGAGGGATACACCGTCATTCTCATCAATTCCAATCCGGCGACCATCATGACGGACCCGGAATTCGCCGCCCGGACCTACATCGAGCCGCTCACGCCGGAGGTGGTGGAAAAAATCATTGAGCGCGAAAAACCGGACGCGCTCTTGCCCACCCTCGGCGGCCAGACGGCGCTGAATCTTTCCATGACCCTGCACCACACCGGCGTGCTGGCGAAACACAACGTCCGGATGATCGGGGCCAAACCCGACGCCATCGAGAAGGGCGAAAACCGCATGAAGTTCAAGGAGGCCATGATCAAAATCGGCCTCGACATGCCCAAGAGTGGTATCGCCCACACCATGGAGGAAGCCCGCCGCGTGGCCGATGACATCGGCACCTTCCCGCTTATCATCCGCCCGGGATTCACCCTCGGCGGCACCGGCGGCGGCATCGCGTATAACCGTGAGGAATTCGAAACCATCTGCGCCCGCGGGATCGATCTGTCTCCGGTCAGCGAAGTCCTCATCGACGAAAGCCTGCTTGGCTGGAAGGAATATGAAATGGAGGTCATGCGCGACCACGCCGACAACTGCGTGGTCATCTGCTCCATCGAAAACCTCGACCCCATGGGCGTCCACACCGGCGACTCCATCACGGTGGCTCCGATCCAGACCCTGACCGACCGCGAATACCAAATCATGCGCGATGCCAGCTTCGCCGTGATCCGGGAAGTCGGCGTGGAAACCGGCGGCTCCAATATCCAATTTGCCACGCATCCTGACACCGGACGGATGATCGTGATCGAGATGAATCCCCGCGTCAGCCGCTCCTCCGCGCTCGCCTCCAAGGCCACCGGATTCCCCATCGCCAAGATCGCCGCCAAGCTGGCGGTCGGTTATTCCCTGGACGAAATCCGCAACGACATCACCCGCGAAACCCCCGCCAGCTTCGAGCCGACCATCGACTACGTCGTCACCAAGATCCCGCGCTTCACCTTCGAAAAATTCCCCACCGCCGACGCTACCCTGACCACCCAGATGAAGTCCGTCGGCGAAGCCATGGCCATCGGCCGCACCTTCAAGGAGAGCTTGCAGAAAGCCCTTCGAAGTCTTGAAACGGGCCGGGCAGGGCTTGGCGCGGACGGCAAGGATCCCGTAAATCCCGCCAAGGAAGAAATCGTCAGGAAACTGAGCATTCCCAACGCGGAGCGCATCTTCTGGCTCGGCGTCGCCTTCCGCGAAGGCTACAGCGTGGAGGAGGTGTTTGACCTGACGAAGATCGACCGGTGGTTCCTGCGGCAGATCGAGGAAATAGTGATTACGGAGCAATCAGTTGTCCAAGCCACTTCAGTGGCGCAGCCTACATCAGTGGCGCAGGCATCCCTGCCTGCGCGGCCAGTGGGCTTCCAGCCTGCTGAATCCCCCTCAGCCGCAAAAAAAATCCAAGCCCCCTTCCGCCCCTGCAACCCCCACGAGGACACCGTCCCTCTCGAAATCTCCTATCGCCGCCTCCCCCATTGGGAAGTCCCCGGAGCCACCTATGCCATCACCTTCCGGCTGGCCGATGCCGTGCCGGCACCAGTGATCGCCCAGTGGAAAGAGGAATTGGAAACCTGGCTGCAAGCCCGCCCCAAGCCATGGAATCCCACCGACGCTTATGAATACAGTAAACTGATCGAGGCCCGCGAAAAGTGGCTGGACTCCGGTCATGGAGACTGCGTGCTCCAGGATCCAGCCAATGCGGAAATTGTGTCAGGAGCCTTGCTGCACTTTCATGGTGAGCGCTATGTGCTGGATACGTTTGTGGTGATGCCAAACCATGTGCATGTGGTATTCCAGCCACTGCCCGGGCATTCACTGGCCAGTATCCTGCATTCTTGGAAATCGTTCACTGCCAATGGCGTCAATAAGCGCATGGGGCGCAGCGGCCAGCTTTGGATGGAGGAAAGCTATGACCGGATCATCCGGGATGGGGAGGAGATGAAGTTGACGCGGAGTTATCTGGAGCATAATCCGGAACAGGCTGGATTGAAGGAGGGCAGCTATGTGGTGTGGACGGGGAGATGCGTGGTGAATGCGGCTTTGGTGGATGATGGTGACAGCGGGCTGGAAGCCCACTGGCCGCGCAGGCTGGAAGCCTGCGCCACTGACTTGCGGCGCTGGAAGCGGATGGGCTTTTCGGACCGGCAGTTGGCGTATTTGTCGGGATCGAAGGAAGATGAGATTCGCGCCTTGCGGAAGCAGTATGGCATCATCCCCACCTACCGCCTCGTGGACACCTGCGCGGCGGAGTTCGAGGCCTACACGCCTTATTATTATTCCACCTACGGAGAGGAAAACGAAACCCGTCCTTCCACGAAGCGCAAAGTCATGATCCTCGGCGGCGGGCCGAACCGGATCGGGCAGGGCATCGAGTTTGATTACTGCTGCGTCCATGCCGCCTTCGCGTTGAAGGAAATGGGCTTCGAGACCATCATGGTGAACTCGAATCCCGAGACCGTTTCCACCGACTACGACACCAGCGACCGCCTCTACTTCGAGCCACTCACGTTCGAGGACGTGATGAACATTTACGAAAACGAGCAATGCTGGGGCGTCATCGTGCAGCTCGGCGGGCAGACGCCGCTGAACCTTGCGGCCAAGCTGGAGGAAGCCGGCTGCCACATTATCGGCACCTCACCGAAAAACATCGAGCTGGCCGAAGACCGGAAGTTCTTCGCCAAACTCCTCGATGACCTGAAGCTGAACCAGGCCCCCAGCGGCACCGCCGTGAATGAGGACGAAGCCGTCACCATTGCGCAGCGCATCAACTATCCGGTCCTCGTGCGCCCCAGCTTCGTGCTCGGGGGTCGCGCCATGCAGATTGTTTACAGCGATGACGAACTCCGCCACTACATGCGCAACGCCGTGCAGGCCTCGCCCGAGCGCCCGGTGCTGGTGGACCGCTTTCTCGAGGACGCTGCCGAGGTGGATGTCGATGTCATTTCCGACGGCGAGACCACGGTGGTCGGCGCCATCATGGAACACATCGAGCAAGCCGGCGTGCACAGCGGCGACAGCGCCTGCGTCATCCCCGCCTTCGGCCTTAGCGAGCCGATCAAAGCCGAAATCATGCGCGCTGCCAAGGAACTGGCGAAAGCGCTCAACGTGATCGGCCTGATGAACATCCAGTTCGCCGTGAAGGACGAGATTCTTTACGTGATCGAAGTGAACCCGCGCGCCAGCCGCACCGTGCCTTTTGTCAGTAAATCCATCGGCCGCCCGCTCGCGAAATACGCCGCCAAGATCATGGCCAGCGATGGCTTGAAACGCCAGGGCCTGACCGATATTGAAGCCGTCTCCCTGAAGTCCCTCGGCTTCACCACCGAGATCATCCCCACGCATTTCAACGTGAAAGAGGCCGTCTTCCCGTTCTCGAAATTCCCCGGCACCGACATCGCGCTGGGCCCGGAAATGAAGAGCACCGGCGAAGTCATGGGCATCGACGCCGACCACGCCATGGCCTTCGCCAAGAGCCAGATGGCCGCCGGCAACAGCCTGCCGCTGAAGGGCAAAGTCTTCATCAGCGTGAGCGACCGCCTCAAGCCCCGCATCGGGGCCATCGCCAAAGAATATCACGATCTCGGCTTTTCCCTCGTCGCCACCGACGGCACGCGCAAAGCCATCGAAGAAGCCAAGGTCCCCTGCGAAAAAGTCCACAAAATCGCCGAAGGCCGCCGCCCGAACATCCTCGACATGATGAAAAACGGCGAGATCGCCATGATCATCAACACGCCGACGGAAAAGGAAACAAGGAAAGACGAAGTGTTGATCCGCTCCACCAGCGTGAGCACCCGGACCCCGATCCAGACGACCTTGAGAGGAGCCCGCGCGGCTGCCCATGCGATAGGCTCCCTGCAGAAGAACAAACTGGAGGTGAAGACCTTGCAGGAATACCACGGCCTGTAGATCACGAAAACTAAGGCCAGGCATCATTCCACTTATTGCGCTTTTTTTCAGACCAGGGATGCGCATGGATCCAGGATGTGCCAAACCTTCACGCTGCATCCCCGCCTCGCCGCTGGTTCCATCATCCTGGGCCGATCCGGCAGGTGTCAGGTGCTCCTAAAGGACAACGCCTTGTTTCCCTGGCTGCTCATCGTGCCGGAAGTGCCTGCGGCTATGGAGGACCTGCACCAGCTGCCGGAGGAACAATACATCATGGTCCTGGACCTCGTCCGCCGCGTTTCGGTTTTTGTGTCCGACTATTTTCAGCCGGCGAAGCTCAACGTCGCCTGCATCGGCAACCAAGTGAGGCAAATGCACCTCCACATCGTAGGACGCAGCCCTGGCGACGCCGCTTGGCCCGGCACCGTGTGGGCCAGCCAGGAAAAATCCCCCTGGCCCCCCTCCCGCATCACCGAAATCACCCACGCGGCCCGCACCGCACTGGGCTTGAGTTTCTAATTTATTACTCCACCAGAAGGGGCGCATTGGCGGTGGCGGCATGGCCGTGGCCATCGCTGACTTCAACATAGAGCCGGTATTTTCCCTTCCGGGCCGGGGCGCGTCCCTCAACCTGGGGGGTGCCCGTCTCCTTCAGGGTGTCAGGAACGGCGGGTGGCGTGGGCGGGGAGATGCCGTTATTGTGTCCCTCCGCCCCGGGGCGGATGGCCCAGCGCCAGGTGAGGGGATCTCCCTCCGCGTCCTTGGCGCTGGTGGCCGCCTGGAATGGGGAGCCAGGGGCCATGCCGCCGGCTGGGATGCCCGTGACCGGGGTGATGGCAGGAGCCGTATTGGCGGGGGGCCGGCCGGACCAGCGCTGCTGGAGCACATCCACGCTGGCAATGGTTTCGCCTTTTTCCGTCATCAGCCCGAACCAGCTGACGGAGCCTTCATTTTTCCATCCCCACAGGAAAGCATAGCTCCCCATGCAGGCTCCGCCAGGGGCGATGACTTCATCGTAACCCCGGGCTACCATGGCGGCTTTTTCGCTGCTGGTTTGTTCCAACGCCATGCCGCCGGCACCCCGTGGACTTTCCCAAAAACCGCGGGCGCCCCATTCGGTGACCATCCAGGGCCGGGTCCATTTTAGATCGGTCAGGGTTTTCCGCAGACTGGTCAGGGCGGCATAGGTGTTAATGCCCACGTAGTCGAGGTGAGGGGTATGCTGATTGAGGCTGGCGGCTTTCGTGGCCGTGATGCCGGCGAGGGCGGTGAAGGTGGGGTGCGCTGAATCAAGCTCCCTGACCAGCACCGCGAGGCGCTCCAGTTGCTGCCAGAAGGCCGGATCGCTGCCCTCGCCTTCCGCCTCATTGCCCAGGCCCCAGGCCAGCAGGGCGGGGTGTCCGCGATACCGCGTCACTTCGGATTTTACGCGTGCGGCTTGTTTGGCACAGTCGCCGGGCTTGTGATAGGAAAACCAGGCGCACTCCGGCTCGAGCCAGATGCCGGCGCTGACGGTCAGTTGGTGTTTGGCGGCTTCGTCGAGGGTTTGGGCCAGTTTTTCGGTGCCCCAGGTGCGGATGGAATTCGCCCCGAGTGCGGCCAGAGCGGCCAGCTTTTCCTCGCCTCCCGCGCCTTTGACGGTGTAGGGTTGTCCACCCCGTTGCATGCCGGTGCTGGCGTTGACGGTTACGGTGACCGGGACGGGCTTTGCGGCCAGGATGGCGGCGGGGCCGGAAAAGCCAAAACTGATTGCAGCCAAAGAAATGATAGGGAATCCGGTGGGGGGCATGGGAGGGTTGGGAAAATTTTTACACCCTGGGGGCAGAGAGAGGAAAGAGCGGGCAGGGAAGCGGCAGATGGATTTTATCCGGCGGAACAGTCGCGTTGCCAAGCCCACATCCATGTGACTCCCAAAAAGATGATTCCGAACGCGAGGGTGTTGATGCGTTGGCGCAGGGGCATCCCGGCGGCTGTGCGGTATAGCAAAATTCCCGCGCCCGCTGCCGCGCCCCCATGGACCAGAAAGCTGAGGGTGCTGGCACTGAATCCGCGTTTTCCCTGACAGGCACAGCCAAACCACTGCACCAGCCAGCCTTTATGCAAAAGGCCGTAAGCCAGAGCGACCCCAAGCGGCAGCAACAGGGTGGCCATGATGCGGAGCGGGTTCATGATGAGGCAGCGAACGGACGAGGCAGCGGATTCGCGGGTATTCGGCCATATCCCCGGGCGGCGACAGCGGAAACGACGGATTGGACCCTGGCACCATAGGCATTCTCCGATTGGCAGCGGCCGGCGGGGCGATATCATCGGCTCATGAAAAATGAGATAATGCTGGTGCTGGCTTCAACTTCCCCGCGGCGCTTTGATCTGATGACGGAGGCCGGGCTGGCATTTGTGGTGGTGCCAGCAGAGGTGGAGGAATTTCACGATGAAGCCGTGCCCGTGGCAGAACTGACCCGCCAGAATGCGGCGCTGAAGGCGGAATGGGTTGCGGAACGCTATCCAAAGGCCTGGGTGATTGGGGCAGATACCCTGGTTTCAATCGATCAGCAGGCGCTGGGAAAACCGGCCAATTTGATGGAAGCCCGCCAGATGCTGGCCCGGCTCGCCGGCCGGACTCATGTGGTCGGCACCGCCGTGTGCCTGATCCATGGCGCCTCCGGACAAAAACGGGAATTTCTGGAGCAGACCCACGTCACCTTCAAGCCCCTGGGGGCTGAGGAAATCGACCATTACCTGACCCTCATCAATCCGCTCGATAAGGCCGGATCCTATGCCGCACAGGAACACGGGGAGTTCATCATCGCCGGGGTGCAGGGGCTTTACAGCAATGTGGTGGGTCTCCCGATTGAGCGGCTGCTGGAAGTGCTGCGGGAACTCCAGGATCAATAATGCACCGCGCTGACGGCATCGAGGTCAAAGCCGGAGCTGCCGCTCCCGCTGAGAGGGTTGAAGGCGGGGTCGTCCGGGTGGCGGATGAGGTGGCCGGAAGCGTCAGAGCGGGCGTTGTCGCCGGTGGACTGGATGCGGATATAGCGGATCCAGGTGAGCCCGGCGCGGGCGGCGGCGTCCAGATCGAAGCTGTCCCCGCCGCTGCGGTTGGGATTGGTAGGATCGTCTCCGGTGGTGCCGTTTCTGCCGGCAAAGCCTTGGGCGTAATAAAAAGGATCCCGCAGGTCCAAGGGCTGGTCCCCGGCGGGTGGCAGGACATGGCAGGGCAGGGGGAACCATTCGCCGGGAAAAAGGGCTACACTGATCACCGCTGGTTCCATGAAGCGCTGGTTGCCGTTTCCACCGATAAACAGCACGTTTTCAAAAACTGTCAGGTCCTCGCCAGGGGAAAGTTCCACGATGTTGTCCGTGAATTCCAGATCGATCGATCCCCCGGCCCCTTTCCGGGCGTGGAGGGAGAGGACTTCGCCCGGTTTGTAGGACGGGGCATAAACGCTTTTTCCATCGGGTGGGCCGGTGACATTGCGGGGCAGACTCCCGCTGCCATAACCTCCAGCGGTGAGGGGCTGGAATTGCACCACGCGGTCCGCGTAGGGATCGCCGATGCTGCCGGGTTGGGCGCGGGCCAGGGTCTGGGGGAGGATGGCGGTTTCCTTTTCGGCAATGGGCAGGGCGCCGCCGTCCGCAGTTAGGGCGATCAGAGTGTAAAGTGGGGTCGATCCAGTCGGGACGTTGTGATCCACAAAGTTGCTGCCGGTGCCTTCATAAACACTGCGTCCATCGCGCAGAACCCGGAAGCCCCGGGCGGCGGTGCGTGCGGCGGCTAAAAATCCTGACACCGCGGCGGGAGGCCAGGCCACGCCGGTTTTTTCCCGGCTGGGCACGAGGATCAGCAAATCACTGACCGCGAGGCGGAAGGTTTTTTCGAAGGTCGCTTCGCTGGCATCTGTGACCAGAATAGTGAATTCCACCAATTGCTGGTTGGAAGTGCCGGATCCAGCAAGGATGCCATCCGGGGAGAGTTTCCAGGAGGCGTCAGGGAGCTGACCGCCCGCCAAGGTCCAGGTGTAGGGCGCGATGCCGCCGGTGGCTTCAAAGGTGCCGCGATACGACACGCCGGGAGAGGCGGGAGGGAGGGCGGCACTGGTGGCGATATCAAGGCTTTCCCGGCAGGTCAGGGTGAGATTGGTTTGGGCCTGGGAGTCCTGGGAATCCGTCACCTGGACCAGGAGTGGATAGGCTCCGGCTTCTTCAGTCGTTCCGGAAAACTCTCCGGTGAGTGGATCCAGGCTCAGGCCGGAAGGTAGAGCCCCGGTGACGATCCAATGATAGGGAGGCAGGCCGCCTTTGGCCTTGAGGGTGGTGGAGACTGGTTCACCCGGAGGCACGACAGGGAGTTCGGTGGTCTCAATGATCAGATCCTGTTCGGGGAGAATCCTGCATTGAAATGAGGCGGAATCTGTCGCGCCTGCCGAATCCGTGACGGTGAGGTTCACGGGAGCGGTCAGGGGCCCGCTGGACATGCCCGTGAGCAAGCCATCGTTTTTACTGACCGAAAACAGGCCCTGGGGGCCGGTGATAGTGGCGCTCCAATTATATGGCGGGGTGCCGCCGATGGCTTCCGCCTGATAGGAAAAGGCTTGATTGACCCGGCCGGGCAAGGGGCTGCCGGAGGCGATGGATAGGGGAATCACCGTCAGTGGAGGCACGCCGGTGCCAGAATGGATGCCGGGGGAATAGACCGGATACCACACGCCATTTTTCTTCACGGCCCGGTTCAGGCCAGTGCCGCCTTCCCCGTCGATGGAGGTCAGGCCTTTGGGCAGGGCTTTGGGGTCGAGGCGGTTTGCCAGGACGATGGCAGCATCGGTTTTGTTTGACGGGTTTGGGAGGGCTGACGGGGTTGACGGATCTGAGGGACCGGGCTGGCTGTTTGAGGCCGGATTTTTCGCCGTGGAAGAGAGATCAGGAGTGAAGAGATCCCGCAGCCAGGCCGGCGTGGCGTCTGGAAACACCACGGAAAACAAGCCCATGCCGCCGAAGGAGACCGCCAGCAGCAACAGCAGCAGGGACGCGCGATAGCGTTTGGAGCGGGAGAGTTTCATGGCAGGACGGTGATGCGCAGTCTCAAATAACGACTGGCCTGGGAAGAGGTGGCGAAGGTGTCCCGGACCTGGACGGTGATCAGATTCCCGGAGGCTGTTTCGGTGATTCCTGGCAAGGCGGGGCTCACGGCAAGGAGGGGAGCGCCAGCTTCTCCCATGGCCAGCGGAGACCAGCTGCCGGTGGCGGGGCTGGCAGAGCTTTCCACGGTATATCGCAAATCCTGCCGGAGGGGATTCCGGAAAAATGTCAGGGTGAGGTGGCTGTTGGAGAGGCCGGCGGTGGTGGCGGGAGGGTTGGCGGTGAGGGGCGGGGTGGTGAGGGCGTATTCGAGGAGATTGGGCAGGCCGTCCCCGTCAGGATCGGCACCGTTGCCCCAGAAGGTGGACTCCAGCGTGGGCGTGAGTGGGGCGGTGCCAAAGTGAAAGGCCCTCCAGGTGGCGAGAGTTTCCGGCACGGTGAGATGGCTGAGCGGCGCGATGCCGTGGAGGATGGGGCTGCCGGGTTTGCCTTCCTCATCGGTGGCGAGAAAGGCGAGATAGGTTTCGTCAAGCCGGGAGAAAGCCTGAATTTGATAGTGTGGATCAGAGACTCCAGCCATCGGAGCGTGGTCCGGGGTGATACGGCGGGAGGCACCGGTGGCAGGATCATAGACCTGAAGGTGATTTACCTTGAAGCCGGAGGCCCACACGCGGCCCATGGCATCCACGGCGAGGGAACTGGCGCTATCAAATTGGAAAACCGGGGTGGCAGCGGCTTTGGTCAGAGGGGCCGGATTGCCTGCGAGGACGGCAGCGGCGGCGGCTTCCATCTGTGCGGCGGAAAAGCGCAGCACCCTGTCACTGTCCGGGCCTGACAATTCGTAGAGGGCGGCAAAGACATTTCCGGCGGCATCGGTGGCAAGGCCGGAGCTGAAGGTGCTGATTTCACCGGTCACCGGACCGCGCTGGCTGCCATCGGCCGAGAGGAAGGTGAGGTTATTTTTTCCCGTGGGACCATTGGTGCCTGCGACCAGCCAACCGGAACGGTTGGAAAGGGAAGATTGCCACCAGACTCCGGAAAAGTTCTGCAGGGAGGCGAGGGGGGCGCTGGTGAGGGAGGGTGAGGCAGCCGCCGGATTCAGAAAATGCACGCCGGTGGTGCCACCGAATCCGCCGCCGGCTCCCAGCAGGATGGCGCTGGCATCCCGCACGGCGAGGAAGGCGGGATCGAAGGAGACGCCACCATTTCCGATCGGACTGCGGGAGGCCGCGCCCCAGGTGGATTGCTGGCTGAGTTGGCCCTGGGCTCCGAGGACAAAGCGGCCATCCGGCAGGTGGACGAAGGTGCTGGAATTGACTTCTTCCGGGAGGAGGCTGGCAATGGTCAGGGTTTGCCAGGTGGCAGTGTGGATCACGCCGATGGCATCCAGATCAAAGCCGGCAGACTGGGCATTGGGCCACGGGTCGTAAATGATGCGGTTGTCGCTGTCCCGGGCGGTGCCATTGCCTATGACATCGACCAGACGGACATGGGAAACGAAGTCCAGTCCCACATCGGCGAGGTCGTAGGGTTCGCCGAAGGGTTGGCGGTATTTGCAGCCCAGGCCGGCCACATTGGTGGGGTCCATCAGATCAAAGGAGCCAACCGGACTATCGGTTAAGGAGTGGTTGGGAAAGCGGACAAAATTGATGCCATCGCGGGAGACTTCGAGCCAGGCGTGTTCGATGAATTCGTCGAGGAAGCTGTTTTCAAAAATGGCGAAATCGGGGCCGGGGCCGTTTTTGATATAGGCCGGGAAGGCGAGGGTGATGGTGCCGCCGGCTCCGAGGCAGGTGATGTGCGCGGGGTCATCGGTGGCGGGGCCGGGGGCTTTGCTGGTGTCCTGCCATTGAGGGAGGCACCCGGTGCCTACTTGATAGTGGGTGACGCGGCTGGCCCAGGTGGTGAAGCGGGGATCGCTGCGGTGGATGGCGGTGGAGCCGGGCTGTCCGGCGGCTGGCGCGTAGGGTCCGGCCCATGCGGGAGGACTGGCCGACAGGAGAGCTGCGATGGTTGGCAGGACTAGTTTCATTCCAAACAGGAAGTTGAGAGTTGAAGGTTGAGAGGTGGAGAGAACTAATCCTGGAAGCTGATGTGATTTCCGGTCATTCACTCGAAGGAGGTTTTTTCCTGGTGGCGCAAGGCGTTGAGAATTTTACTCTCAACTCTCAACCAGCCACTCTCAACGCCCTTCCAGGGTTCATCCTGGAAGGAAAGCCTGACCATGGTCCCCGGGGGCAGCAGGGACCATGGAAGGGCAGATAGAGTTAGCGGCGGCGGCGCAGGAGGAGGCTGCCGGTGAGGACGAGCAGAGCGGCCGCACCAGGTTCCGGGATGGGGGCGGGGGCATTGACCGGATAGCCTGGCAGGACGGTGCCATCGCCGCTGCTGTAGAGCCATCCGTCCCAGGCTCCGTCCACGACGGGACGCCCCAGCACGCCGGTGTCAGAGGATACCCATCTGCCGGGGCCTGCTTCATCGTAGGGGCTGCCAAGAGGCGGCAGAATGTGGGATCCGGCGGGGGCGGCCCCGTTGGCATAGAGGCCGGGAACCTGGTCGTTATTGACCCAATAACCGAGGTATTCGCCGGTGCTGCCGTCATATCCGGGAAAGGTGAATTCAGGAGTGCCATTTTGGTCGGCATCCCATTCCAGATTGGTGACAAATCCGCCTCCCGTGAAGGTGAAGCGGGGATCCGCTCCGGCAAGGGCGAGGAGGAGATCGCGGCCATGGCGGGTTTCGCTGGCATTCCAGCGGAAGCCCCAGGCCCAGGCAGGTTGGCCGGGCCATTGCACCACCATGACGGCCTGGCTGATGTCAGGACCGGCGGCGGGGCCGATCCATTGGGTCACGTCCGAAAAGAGGAACGCGGCGGCGTGGGTGGTGTTCGTCAGGAACAGGGTCGCAGAAACAGTGAGCGCGCCCGCTGCGGACAGGCGCTGGTTTTTGAGTTTGGTCATAGGTTCGGACCGGCTTTGGAACGAGCCAGTGGTCGATGTTGGTTAAGTCCGCGTTCCAAGTATTCTGACTCCCGGCTTCAGACCTCCGCCCCGCCTTCACCCTCCCTCTGTTGGTTCAAATGGGAACCACCAGGTCTTTAGATTGGCATATTGGGACATTGTAACCGGATACAGCAGCGCCAACTGTCCCGGGTTCTCACCGGGTTCCATGTCGCGCGGACGCTGGTGTTTACGGCGGCAGGGCAGAGGTGTCAACTCATGGGATTCGCGTGTTGTGCCGTGTGGAAGGGAGCCCGGGGCTCCGGCCCGGGTGTTTATTTGGGGAGGCGGGCGCAGGGCAGAATAGTATATTTCCATTCCAAGGATCCGGAAAGTTTTCTAATGATAGTAAGGGTTGGATCTTCACGGGCCGGAGCCCCGTGCTCCCTTGTTGGGGCGGCGACTTACTTCCGCTTGGCGGTCTTTTTCGCAGGGGCCTTTTTGGCGGCGGTGAAGTCGCGGCGGGGAGGGCCGGTGCGGGCGCGGGGGGGGATGGGTTTGCCTTCGGCGTCGAGCTTGGGCTCGCGCTCGGGGAAGTCCCAGCCGAGCATCATCTTGCCTTCAGTGTTGCAGACAAGGCGGGCGGTGAAGGGGCGGTTCTTCTTGCTGACAAATTTGTCGATGAGGTCGGTTTTGCCTTCGGTGAAGTATTTGATGGCCTGCTCCCGGCTGATGGGATACTGGCACATTTCCTTGCTGAGTTTGCCCTTGGGCTTGCAGCCATCGGCATCGCCCCGGATGGCGGACTCGCAGATGTAGGCGGACTCGGTGTCGTAGATCATGTTGTCCTTGCCGTTGATTTTGCAGACGGGACAAGGGCAGAGGACGTTGGATTTGTCCTCCAGGGCTTCGGCCTGCTTTTCCTGGACTTCGGTTTTGGTGAACTGGAAGCCGACTTTGAGGTCGGCGGTGAGTTCGAGTCCGGCGCTGAATTCCTGACCGAAGCGGTTCCGGAAGCCATCGAGTGGGCCGACGTAGCGGTCACGGATGAGGGTGGCGGTTTCCTCCTCGGTGATGATGCGTCCGGCGACCGTTTTGAAGACGCGGAAGCCGCACTCGGGGTTCCGGCATTGGAAGAATTTGTCGGTCTGCCTGAGGGTGGTTTCCCCGCAATTAGGGCAATGGACTTTTAGATCGTCGTATTCCCGGGTTTTGGCGACCTGGGCGTAGGCTTTGGTTTTATCGACAACCTCCGTGGTGAGCTGGCGGATCTGGCTCATGAAGGTGGAGCGGTCGAGCTTGCCGGCTTCCATTTGCTTGAGCTTGAATTCCCAATTCCCCGTCATTTCGGGGGAAGTCAGGACTTCCACGCCGATCTCGCCGAGCTGGTCGATGAGGCCAATGCCTTTGGGGGTGGCGATGAGTTCGCGGCCGTTGCGGAGGATGTATTGTTCGTAGATGAGGCCTTCGATGGTGGCGGCACGGGTGGCGGGGGTGCCAAGGCCGCGTTCGCTCATGGCTTCGCGGAGTTCGTCGTCGTCGACCAGCTTGCCCGCGCCTTCCATGGTGGATAACAAAGTGGCTTCCGTGAATTGTGCGGGCGGTTTGGTGGCGTTGGCTTCGACTTCGATGGCGACGGGTTGGGCGGGTTCGCCGTCTTTGGCGGCGACGATGGATTGCTCGCCATCGCTGGCGGCCAGCTTGCCGTAGACTTCGAGCCAGCCGGGGACGCGCATGACTTTGCCGTCGGTTTTAAAGGAGTCGGCGGAAATGCGGGTAATGCGGGTGGTGAGTTCGAACTCGGCGCTGGGGAAGAAGACGGCGATGAAGCGCCGGGTGACCATGTCGAAGAGTTTGGATTCCTCGGCGTTGAGTTTTTTGGGGGTGAGGCCGGTGGGGATGATGGCAAAGTGGTCACTGACTTTGCTGGTATCAAAGACGCGCTTGGTGCCGGTGACGTAGCCTTTGGTGAGGGCGGTGTCCGCGTGTTTGCTGAGATCATCCGCGAGGGAGTCGCGCTCGGAGGCACTGAGGCCGGCGAAGGCTTTCATGACGTCCTTGACGTTAGGCAGGTAGTCTTCCGGGAGATAGCGGGAGTCGGTTCTGGGATAAGTCAGGACCTTGTGGCCTTCATAGAGGGACTGGGCGAGCTGGAGGGTGCGGCGGGCGCTGAAGCCGAAGCGGTTGCTGGCCTCGCGCTGGAGACTGGTGAGGTCGTAGAGCTGGGGCGGGGCTTGTTTGCTGGGCTTGCGGGTTTCCTCGATGACGCCGGGGCGGCCGTCGCAGCGGTCGCGGATGGCTTCGGCTTCGGCGAGCGACCAGAGGCGCTCGGCACGGGCGTGGGGGTCGGTTTCGTCCTTTTTGAAGGATTCATTGAACCAGCGGCCGCGGTAGTCGCCGGCGGTGACGTGGAAGTCCCCAAAAACTTCCCAGTAGTCGCGGCTGACAAAAGCGGCGATTTCCTTGGCTCGCTTGGCCAGGATTGCGAGCGTCGGGGTCTGGACGCGGCCGACCGGAGTTTTGAGGAAGCCGCCGTTGCGGGAGTTGAAGGCGGTGAGGGCGCGGGTGCTGTTGATGCCGACCAGCCAGTCGCTCTCGCTGCGGCACACGGCGGCATCAGCAAGGGGCTGCATGGTTTTCTCGTCGCGGAGATTCGCGAAGGCGGCGGTGATCGCGCCCTGGGTCATGGATTGCATCCAGAGGCGTTGCTCGGGTTTTTTGGAGCCGGAGGCCTGGATGATATAGCGGAAAATCAGCTCGCCCTCGCGGCCAGCATCGCAGGCATTGATGATGGCGGTGATGTCGGCGCGTTTGAGGAGTTTCTTTAGAACAGTAAGGCGCTCAGCGCTTTTTTCGATAGGATTCAGGGCGAAGGCTTCCGGCAGGATGGGGAGGCTTTCGAAGTTCCACTTGGGCTTTTTTCCGTCCTTCGCCTCGGGCAGGGCAAGTTCCAGAAGGTGACCGACGGCGGAGGAGATGACGTGGGTGTCGTTCTCGAACCAGTCCTTCTCCTTGTCGAATTTGGTCATGCCTGGCAGCTTGCCCAGGACACGGGCAAGTTCGGTGGCAACGCTAGGTTTTTCGGCAATGATCAGTGTTTTTCCCATGGGGGCTCGGCTTTCCAGTAAATAGAGTGAGGACCGCGCACCGTGGAGGGGTTTTCCGGAAAAAGCAAATGGGCTGCCGAAATCGGGAAAATGGGCAGGCGGCGGCCGGGTGTCTCCCCACATTGCCTGTCCGGAGAGCCGCAGGTCCTTTCCGGGCATTGAAAGGGTTTTCCACGAAATTCGACCCGCCGCAGGGCGGCCAACCGAATGACCCTGCCTTCCGGGCTATATAAAGCACAAAGTGCCGCCGAACCTGAAAATTCACGAAACCATCCGCACCCTCCGGGCGGAACACAGGGTGTCATGCGAATCCTTCCCTTCCTCTGTGCATTTCTGCCCTTGGCCACAGGCGCCTTTTCCCAGACGCTGCATTGGCAGTGGGATGCTGCCTCCGAGATGACGTCCGGCTTCTCTCCTATCTATTTTCGGTCCCTGACCCTCCAGGCTCCCTTCCCCCTTTTCACATGGCCTCACCCCGTCATCAATCGCTTTCAACCCCAGGCCGCCAGGGCAAAATCGCCGGCACCTCCCTCTCATTCGAAATCCACTCCAGCGCCCGCTGCCATCGCCGCCCCTGATTCTGCGGCGCGTCCCGCCCCGGCTCAAGCACCGGCCGCCGCCAGCAACTTCTCCTCCGGGATGGCCAACCGCAGCTACCTTGCTCCGGCCGCCTTCTCCAGTTTTCAAATCACCGGCAACGCCTTCACCGGCCAAAACGACAGCGTTCCAGCCGTCGCCACCACCATCGTTTTCTATATTACTATCTGCATCGGCCACCCTTGGTTTGGTATGCTCTACTTCTACCCTCCCGCTTTCTACCGCTATCCCGTCTATATGATCGGATTGCTGGGCATGATCCGTCATTTTCTCAAAACGCCGGAGTCCTCTCCGGCTGACAGGTCAACGCCAGCTTCCTTTTCCGGCGATTTCGGGTCTCCGGGGCGGATCCGGGGTGAGGATCGTTCCACCACACCGCCCAGTGACGCCGTGCGCCTGATGCGGCAACGGCTGCGCGACTTTATCCTTCCGCTCCCCGGAATCCAGTCCCTGACCGTTCCCGATGCGCTCGCTCTGCTCCAGCATCATTGGGAGACGCTGCCGCACGAAACGGATGAAGTTCCACCGGCTGTTTTCCTGTTGGAGAAAACGGCGGCTCAAGCCCTGGCCACTGGCGATTCCCCTGCTTTGGTCACTCTGGAAATCCCCGGCGTCTCTCTGCTTTCCAATCTTCAGCTGCTGGCCGCGCAGGCGGGGCTCCGCGTCCGGGTCGTGGAATCCGGGGCTATACTGGAACTCGACACCCAGTCCGGCGACAGCATCCGCGTGGGCACTTTTGAGCTTTCCAGCATTATGCTCAAGGCCTTCAATCGCCGGAACTACAGGATCCGGGACTCGGCCTTAGAACAAAGTCCGCTAACTCCTGGATCGGAAGAATTCACCGCCACTGTCTCGGATGACGGCTACACCATTGATCTGAATCTCGCGCCGGAAGTCATTGAGTTCGAGGGATTCATCAACTACGGCAGCCCCATCCAGACCACCGGAATCAGTGCTCTGGATCCAAATGAACCGGTCGTTTTAACGGATTCTAGAATCACCCAGCCGGTTTTCACTTCGCGGCTATATGTTGAAAAACCGGTTCAGGGCTCCCTCAATAAACTCTTCGCTGCCGTGGGGATACCGGAGCGATCAGCCGGGCCAGAAGGGGCCGAATCGACATCCGTGCCCAATGATCAGGGTTGGAATCCTGAGGCCGAACCTCCCCTTCTCACTGTCACCGGCCCTTGCCGCACCCAACGCATCGCCACTGAAATCGTCAATGCCATCCGTGAATCCAACGACTCTGGAGCCAAAGTGGAATTCCTAAGTGCGCCATGGGAAAACAACCGCCCGCCTGAGGAACCTACGGCCAGGCCAGCTGACATCAAAAATCGCCGGAACACTCCGGGCAATCCAGCTCCGGCAACTGGCACAGCTTCTCCTGAGTTGCCACCCGCCAGAGTTACTGCGCGTTGCAGCGAAAGCCATTCGGTCGATCTATCCACTCTCCCTTCAGCCTCATTCCTGCTTTTGCCCAAGCCGCGTTCTTCTGCCTCCGTGACTGTCGAAAAAATCGGGGCCTGTTTCCAGATGGAGGTCACTCTCCACCTCCCCGGGAGGCCAGACATCCTCTTCAACACCACGCCGCAGGCCACCACGGACCATTTTTCCGTGCCCCGATTCCTCCTCCGCCCCCACCAATGGCGTCGTCTCAACTTTCCAGCCCCCACCGATGATCCCCCAAGCCCCCGGCAATCGCTTTTTATCCGGGTCCATTCTGCTGCAGATCAGGATCAATGAAACGAAACGGGAAGTTGAGAGTTGAAGGTTGAGAGTTGAGAGATTCAATCCCGGGAGCTTGCGTGAATTCCGTCATTCACCCCCTTGGAGGTGTCCACCCGGTGTGCTCCCGGCGACGAACCGACCCAGCCCGCGCTTCAGGCATATTTTGCCAGCAGACCGCTGACTTTATCGGGAGTGATGGCTTCGTGGAAATCATCATTTACCATGCAAACCGGGCCGGAGCCGCAGGAGGCGAGGCACTCGGCGAACTCGATGCTGTAATGGCCATCCGGGCTGACTGAAACCGGGTGATGGTGATCGGCGTGGGAGCGGTCGATCCCGGTCGCCTTGCAGAGATTTTCCATCAATTCATAGCTGCCGGCCATGGCGCAGGAAAGGGTGCGGCAGACGCGGATGTGGTATTTTCCAGGAGCTGTCTGGCGGAAGCCGGGATAAAAGGTGACGACTTCCAAAACCTGCACCGGTTCCAGCCCGAGCCGGCCTGCCACCCAGTTCACCGCGTCCGGCTGGATGTAGCCGAACTGGTGCTGAATCAGATGCAGCAAGGGAAGCACCGCACTCCGGGCTGAGACGGGATAGTGGGTGATTACTTCGTCTATTTTCGCCAACAGCTCAGGGGGTAGGGTCATGGATCAGGACGGCAGGAAAAGGTCTTCCCATGTATCAGGCGGCGGGACTGGAGCGGCAAGGCGATTTTGTGAAATTTTTCACAAGCGCCAGCCACCCGGCACGATACCGGGAAGGGCTCACGGAAATTCAATAAAAAACTGGAAATTATCAAGGTTACAATCTATATTGCACTTCTTAAACACCCGCTGTCCTTCCCGAGCCCCCAAATCTGTCATGCCTCTCGACTACCTGTTGCCCCGCGTTTACTGGACTCTCCTGACGGCTGCCTTTGTCTTTGGCTGCTGTGTCGGGTCCTATCTGAATGTGGTGATTTACCGGCTGCCCCTGGGGCTTTCCACGCATGACCCGAAGCGTTCCTTCTGTCCCCTCTGCAAATATCCCATCCCCTTTTATCACAATATCCCGGTGCTGTCCTGGCTGCTGCTGCGGGGAAAATGTGCGAATTGCAAAAGCCCGATCTCGTTCCGCTATCCCGTGGTGGAGCTGATCACGGGATTGCTTTTTGCCGGGGCGATGCTGCGCTATGGGTATGACTGGCGGGTCTTTGCCGGCTTTATCTTCCTCGCGCTCTGCGTCGCAGGCAGTTACATCGATATCGATCATCAGATCCTTCCGCATGAAATCACCTGGGGCGGAGCCGCCGTGGGTTTGGTCGCCAGCACCCTGATCCCGAACCCGATCCATGATTTCGAGGGCACCTGGTGGCAAAATCTCCTCTTCAGTCTGGGCAGCGCGGCCATGGGCTATGGCGTCATCTGGATCGTGATCCAACTCGGAAAGCTGGCGTTTGGGAAATTGAAGATGACTTTTGAAAAACCGGAGACCTGGTCGGTCAGCCAACCGGATGGCAGCCCTGACATTTTACTGAAAGTGGGGGAACTGCAGGAAGTGTGGTCGGAAATTTTCAGCCGGCCCAGTGACCGGCTGCTCATCAAGGCCACCACCGCCCAGCTGGGGGATACCAATTACGGGCCCTGCCTGCTGAAGATCGGCGAGGACACCGTGACCGTAATCCCGGAAGGCGGCACGCCGCAGACCATTCCGCTGGAGAACATCCCGCAGATGCACGGCACCTGCACCGGGGTGGAGCAGCCGCGGGAGGCCATGGGCTTGGGCGATGCCAATTGGATGGCCTGTGTCGGGGCGTTTTTGGGCTGGAAAGCCGTGCTGTTTGCCATCTTCAGTGGCTCGATCATCGGGGCAGTGCTCTCCCTGCTGATGATCCTGATCGGCCGCCGGGAATGGGCTGGCCGCATCCCCTTTGGGCCCTACCTCGCGGCAGGCGCGGCCATCTGGCTCTTCCGCGGGCCAGAGTTCATCGATTGGTATTTGAACCTCACAAAAGGGAGCATCGGCGGATAATAACCTCCGGTGCGGTCCAATCCGGGCTTGCCAGGAAAAATGTGGAGGCCAGGCTAGCGGGCGCGGCGGATGAGGAGGCGGACGAAGGGTGGGTCGTCTTTGGTGAGGGTGAGGCGCTCGAGGGAGAGTTTTCCCTGGCGGCGGATGGGAGTGGCGGGGGAGGGTTGCCAGGTGAGGAGATCGCGGGAGGTTTGCCAGATGACTTCCAAGGGCGTGCCTTCGCCGATGGAGTCCAAGGCATCGCGGTCGAGGAGGGCTTCGACCTGCCAGCCGGTGGGAATGGCCGTGGGGGTGAGGCTGCGGCGGGAGTTTGCGGCGAGGGGGGAGGTGCCGAGGGCGAGTTCGGCGAGGTGGGTCAGGCCGTCGTTGTCAGGATCGGCGGTTTCCAGGGCGGCAGGGCCGGTGAGGCTGGGGAATCCGGCCAGCCAGCGTGGCCAGGGATCCAGCGGGGGGCTGGTGGTGAGGTTAAGGGTGGCCAGGCCGGAAGGCTCGGCGGCATCGCGCCGGGTGATGCGGATGAGCCAGGTCTGGCCGGCGGTGGTGGGAACGCGGACGGCGCTGGCGGTGGTGCCGGGGCGTGAAGAGTGGTTATCGTTTTCCGCGATCCGGCTGGTGGTGTCCGGGGGATCGGTGCCAAAAACGGTGAGGACGGTATCGAATTCACTGCCGCGGGTGTCGAGCCAAACGGAGCCGGAGAAGGGGGCGGTCCATTTCCACCAGAGGCTGGCGTGGGGTGTTTCAAGCGTGAAGCCGTAGCCAGGTTCGCCTTCCTCCGTGCCGGCCCCGGCACTATCCACGCTGCTGGTGGCATTCGCTCCCGTCAGGGTAATGGCTCCGGCCAACAGATCATTGGCCGGGCCGCCGAAGCGCAGGGTGAAGGGCGCGGTGGTTTCAAATGGGGGACGCGTGGCCACGGCGATGTGATAATTTTCCCCCGCTCTGGCGGAAAAGCTAAGCTGCCGCTGGCCGGGGAGCACGTCCTGGACCGGCAACCATTCACTGCGGCTCAGCCCCCGGTAGAGACGCATGGCAAGGTCGGTGGTAGTCTCCAGCCGCAGGGTGACGGGTCCGCTGGTGGTTGGGGCCCAGTCATACCAGACGGAGCGTCCTGGCGGCAACAGGGTGGCCACGCCGGTGCCGCCGGAATCCGAATGGTCCGGCTCGCCCGCCTGACAGGACGCCAGGGTGACATCGCCCGCCGCACTGGTCCAGGTGGGGGCGAGGAGTTGCGGCGTGAGCCAGGAATCATTGGCTGGAGGTGGCCCGCCGGCGGGGGAGGAAAGGCTGAGGGTGGCGGCCCGCAGGCGGCGCAGGGCGGTTTGGGAAACGAGGGTCCATCGGGTGCCGGCTTCGCTGGCGAGGCGGAGCACGGGCAAGCCGCCGTTGGTGCGGCTGGCTCCGGCGCTGAAGGGCGAGTCCGTATCGGCATAGGCGAGGAGGAGATCGCTATTGGTTAATGGGCCGTCACCCGGCCTGGATAGGCGGGGGCAGTGGCTCCCTGGGCATTGGTGAAGCGGGCGAATCCTGAGCCTGTGCCACCGGAATCAAAGCGCCCGCCCGCCCAGACGCCGCTGGCACCGTCCGCCGCCAGGGCCAGAATGCCCCCATCCACCGGCGGCACCCAGGCCGGATCAGCCGCGCCCGTGGCCTTGACCACGCGGCCGATCCAGCGGTGCGCCACCCCGCCGAAGGTTTGCCAGGAGCCTGCTGCATAAACACTGTCCCCGGAAATTACCACATCCGTCACGAGGCCGTCCGGGGCAGGATTCCATGACTGGTCCACCGAACCCGAAATCAGGGTCAGCCTTGTCAGGAAGGAAGGGCCGCCGGGCCCGATCCTGGAAAAACTGCCCGCGCAATAAAGGTGGGTGCCGTCTGTCGCGAGATCGAACACATGAAATTGCGGGGTCGGATTCCATGCGGCCTCCACCGCTCCGGTCGCGGCATCCACCCGCGCCAGGTATTGGATCACAGTGCTGTTCAGTTTTTTAAAGCGGCCCCCGAGGTAAACCTTTCCCGCGTTCACCAGTACACTATCCACCTGGTTGTCCGCGTCGCATTTCCAGGCCTCCACCGCCCGGCCGGCGGCCGGTCCGCTGGTGGAAATGAGCGCCACCCGGCTGCGGGGCAGGCCGCCCACCCGCGAGAAGGCTCCTGACAGCACCAGTCCGCCTGGAGCCATGGCCATATCCACCGTGTCACCATTCGGCGCGGGCCGCCAGGTAGCATCCACGGCCCCGGTAGCCGCATTTACTCTCGCCACAAAAGGGAGGCTCACGTTATTCACCACCTGAAAATCCCCTCCCAGGTAAAGCCATCCACTATCCAGAATCATGGAGCTGACAACTCCGCTGGCGGTGACTGGAAAAACCACCCGCGTGCCATCGGCCTGCACCCGCAACAGCCCGGTGATCCGCGTGCCATTGAAATAGGAGATCGTGCCGCCCATGACAAACGTGCCATCTCCCATCGGCTGGATCGCCCGCACGTCCCCATTCATCCGCACCGCAGGCAAGGCCGTGGAAGTCTGCGCCCAGGCCCATTCGGCCATGCTGGGTCCCAGCAGGATCACACATAAAAGTCGGGTTTTCATGCGACGGAAGGTTGCCGGGGAGCCGCCAGGATTGACAGTCCGGGAACCGGGCACGGTAGCGCTGCCCTTTTGACCCGGCAAAGAAAAAGTTCCGGCACAATTCCCTTCTCCCTTCGCCTGAATGTTCCAAACCAGCGAAATGGTTCACACAGAACCCGTCAGGGCGTTGATCCCACTGGCGAAACGCCGCGCTCCTGCCGGGCAGGAAGGGATTTTATCCTGGCGTAAGCGGGGATTACGCGCTGTCCAGAATGCCTGTCCTGGCCCGGGGCAGCAGGGCCCTGATGCTGGTTTCCTCTGAGATCTCCTTCGTCACCATCAGCACCGGAAAATCCCCAAACTCCGCCATCACCTGACGGCAGGCCCCACAGGGCGAGATGGGCTCCCGGGTATCGGCCACGACCACCAGTGCGCTAAAGCTCCGGCACCCGGCGGCGACTGCAGAGGCCACGGCATTCCGCTCCGCACAAATGGTCAGGCCAAAGCTGAGATTCTCCACATTGCAGCCCCGGTAGATCACGCCATCGCTGCCGAGCAGGGCGGCTCCCACGTGGAACTTGGAGTAGGGGGCATATGCCAAGTCGCGGACTTCCCAAGCGGCGGGGATCAGGGCAGAAAAATCGGTCATAGCTATAGGGTTGTGGGCTGTCTGGAAGAAAAACTCTCAACCCTCAACCCCCAACTCTCAACCCTCAACCCTCAACCCTCAACTCTCAACTCTCAACTCTCAACTTCCCTTCCCCGCTTCACCAGCCCTGACCGGCAAGGGGCGGGATGGCTGCGGTGTGGCCTGTTGTTGCTGCCCTCAGGCCCGGGGGTGGAATTTCCGGTGCACTTCCTTCAGTCGGGTTTGGTCGACGTGGGTGTAGATCTGGGTGGTGGAAATGTTGGCATGGCCCAGCATTTCCTGGATGACCCGCAGGTCTGCGCCGCCGCCCAGCAGATGGGTGGCAAAGCTGTGGCGCAGCAGGTGAGGGTAGACCACAAGGTCCACGGCGGCGGCGCGGGCTTTGACGATTTGCCAGAGTCGTTGCGTGGTGAGGGGCTGCCCGCGGATGCCCAGAATCAGGTGGCTGCCGGTTTTTCGCGTCACCATCGCGGGGCGTCCCTTGTCCAACCAGGCCTGCACGGCTTCGCGCGCCCGGCGGCCCACGGGCACGAGGCGCGTCTTGTTGCCTTTGCCGGTCACCCGGATGAAGCCTTCATCCATGGATAACTGATCCAAGGTGGCATTGGCCAGTTCGGAAATGCGCAAGCCACTGGCGTAGAGCATTTCCAGCACGGCCAGATCCCGGTAATCCATGGGGACGTGGGGCTCGATGCTGGCCAGGAGATGTTCGACCTCCGTTTCGGTCAGGGTCTCCGGCAAGGAGGCATCCAGCCGTGGAGCCTGCAGCCCTTCGGCCACGTCCTTCGGGATGATCTTGCGGATCGCCAGCCAGCGGAAGAGGATCTTCACCGCGATCACCTGGAGGCGAACGGAGGCATTGCTCAAGCCGGCGGTTTTTCTCAGAAAAAGATATTCTGTCAGGTGATCCAGGGTCACCGCTGCGGGAGATTCCACCCCGTATTTTTCCTTCAGCCAGGAAGCCAGCGCCTCCAGGGTCTGGCGGTTTGATAACTGATAGTTGACGGAAAGCCCGCGCTCCACCGCGAGGTGAAGGATGAAGCGTTCCACGGCATGGGTCATGGGGTGGTTTTTGGCAGGGCATCCCACTTGGCCTGGAGCGCTGCCAGGGCGGCCGCAGCGTCAGCAGCAGCTTTCAGGGCGGCGGCTTTTTCTGCTTCCAATTTGGCTTGGGAGGCCTGCAGGGCCACCAGGGCGGCCCCGGACTCCCGTTTGATTTTGGAGGTTTCCTCCTGGGCGCTTTGCACCATAGTTTGCGCCTTGCTGTCAGCCCCGGCGGCCACGGCTTTGGCCTGCTCCAGTTCCTTGGTCATCTGGCCAAGACGTGTGTCCTGGTCCTTCTGGGTGAATTCCCCCTGTTTCAGGGTTTCCTGGGCTTTGGCCAAATCGGTGACCAGCAAATCCTTTTGCTGCTTGAGTGCGGTATTCAGGGCTTCCAGTTCGGCTAGTTTGGCGTCTCTGGCCTTCAAGTCTGCGGCGTGGGCGGTCCCGGTATCCTTAAGTTTTTTGGTCACCGCGTCTACTGTCGCGTTGGTCGCGGCCAGATCGGATTGCATCGCTTGGGAAACTTTCGTGTCGGTCACTTTGAGCATGCCATTGACCCCCAGGATCGCGACCAGGGCAGCGGCCAGCGGCAGCCACCGTTCGGCTTGGCTGGGAACCATTTTTGCAGACTGATGGGCAGGCTGGACCAAGGGAGCTGGCACCGTGGGCAAGGCCACCTGCGGGACGGGGGCGGGGTCGGACTCCGCCGCCAGCTGTGCGGCGGTCAGGCCATTTTTCATAGGGACCGGTGAGACCTGGGACGGGCGGGTCCAAAGCGTGAAAGCTTTGTCATAGGGAAGGGAAATGGGCATGGGAGCGGGGGAGGGCACTTCGGAAACGACTAGCGTGGGTTCAGCCGCAGCAGGGGGAGGGGAGAGCGCTGCTGTTTTCAAGTCAGCCACTGTGGGATATTCCAACAAACCTGGCTTGGGCCATGTTTCCGGGTCCAGCCACACGGAAAATCCAGCGCCTGGCAGCTGCTTCAGCGGCACCGGCCAGCGGGCGGGATCCAACCACAGCGTGTGCGCCCGGCCGGGGAGCTTGAATTGCACCACGGGCCAACGCGCCGGATCCTGCCATAACGTGAACCCCGCACCTGGCAGCTTGAATTTCACCGCAGGCCAGCGCGCCGGGTCCTGCCATAGCGTAAACCCCGCGCCCGGCAGGCGGAATGGCACCACAGGCCAGCACAGCGGGTCCAGCCATAGCGTAAAGGGTTGCCCCGGAGCCGGAGCCATTGATGAGGGAACGGACATAAGAGGCAGGGATTGAGAGGTGAAAAACAGGTCAGGCCAGCGCCGCAGTGGACTTTGCCAAGCTCGGCTGGGCTTCGAGGTGCCGCAGCACCTTCTTCACGCAGTCGTCTGCGGTGAGTCCATGCTTGGCGCGCAGGATTGCCGGGGTGCCGTGCTCCACAAATTCATCCGGCCAGCCCAGGCGCTCCACCGGGGTGTGCAATCCGGCGGTGTGGAGGTGCTCAATCACGCCGCAGCCAAATCCGTTATGCAGCACGTGGTCTTCCAGGGTACAGAGGACCCGGCAGCGTTTGGCATATCGTTCCAGCACGGTGGTATCCAGCGGCTTGATCCAGCGGGGATTGATCAGCGCCACCGAGTAGCCCATGGCCTCCAGTTTCACCTTCGCCTGCTCCGCCATGCTGAACATGGTGCCCAGGCCGATCAGGGCGACATCCGTGCCGTCTGCCACCACCTCTGCGGTGCCAATTTCCAGCAACTGTGGCTCGGCCTTCA
This sequence comes from Akkermansia muciniphila, assembly GCA_945900785.1. Taxonomy (GTDB): domain Bacteria; phylum Verrucomicrobiota; class Verrucomicrobiia; order Verrucomicrobiales; family V1-33; genus CAIZWU01. Next base: position 17,563 of record CAMDJM010000020.1, on the reverse strand, counting down.
CGGGCTTGCCCGTAATCGCGCCCCGGGGATAACGGATCGCAGTGGGGCCGGCTTCGTAGTGGGCCATGGTCCACAGCATATCCACAAATTCATCCTCATCCTTCGGCTGCATGTGGATCAGACCCGGCACATGGCGCAGGTAGCCGATATCAAAAAGTCCATGGTGGGTGGGGCCGTCATCGCCGCTCAGACCACCGCGGTCCATGCACAGGCGCACGGGAAGTTTCTGCAGGGCCATGTCGTGGATGATCATGTCATAGGCCCGCTGCATGAAGGTGCTGTAAATGGCGAGGAAGGGCCGCAGGCCCTGCGCTGCCAGACCACAGGAAAACAAGGCGGCATGCTCTTCCGCGATGCCCACATCAAAATACCGCGCCGGGATCTCCTTCTTGAAAAGGCCCAGGCCGGTGCCCCCTGGCATTGCCGCCGTGATCGCCGTGATCTTCTGGTCCGCTTTGGCAAATTTTACGAGGGATTCCGCAAAAATCTGGGAACAGGTCGGCGTCGGGCTCGGCTCCGTCTCGCCGGTGTCGATCTGATACGTGCCGAGACCGTGGAACTTGCCCGGATTGGCCAGGGCCGGCTCGTAGCCGCGGCCTTTTTCCGTGATAATGTGCAGGATGACGGGGTCATTCTGGGTTTTAAGGAATTCGAAAGTCTTGATTAGCAGCGGCAGATTATGCCCATCAATGGGGCCGTAATAACGCATGCCGAATTCCTCGAAAATCACACTCGGCAGGATCAGATTCTTGGCACTGCCCTCCACCTTGCTCGCCAGCTTGCGCATCGCCTTGCCGCCGATCCTTTCCACGAACTGCGCCGCCTTGTCGTGCAGATGGGCATAGGCGCTATTGGTGGACAGCGCGGTGAAATAGCGGGCGATTGCTCCCACATTTTTGTCGATCGACCACTCATTGTCATTCAGCACAGTGATGAAGCGCTTCGTGGAGGACGCCACATTGTTGAGTGCTTCAAAGGTCGGCCCGCAGGTGAAGGCGGCATCCCCGGCCACGCAGACGACATTCTCATCCGTGCCGTTCAAATCCCGCGCCACGGCGAAGCCCAGTGCGGCGCTCATCGCGGTGCCGGCATGGCCCGCGCCGTAGCAATCGTGCTCACTTTCCGTGCGCAGGAAGAAGCCATTCAGCCCTTCATATTGCCGCATCGTGGAAAGCCGGTTCCAGCGGCCCGTCAGCATTTTGTGCACGTAGCCCTGGTGGCTCACGTCGAAAATGAATTTGTCTTTGGGCGAATCAAACACCTTGTGAAGCGCGATGGTCAGTTCCACCACCCCGAGATTCGGGCCGAGGTGGCCGCCGGTGTTGGCGAGGGTTTGGATCAGGTCATGGCGCACCTTGGCCGGGAGGAGCAGCAATTGCTTTTCCGTCAGGCGCTTCAGATCGGCGGGGCAGCGGATCTCCGGGAGATCGTCGGGGTTAGAAGAGTCGGATTTCATCAGAAGGGGAAACAGGGGGCGGGCTGGGAAGGGATGGGGTGGGCCGCGCCGGCGGCGGAGATTCCGGGGTTAAGGGGGTGATTTCGGCTGAACCATCAGCGCGGCGGGTGATTTGTTCAATGCGGAGCTGAGCCACCTCCAACTGCTGCTGGCACCGTGCCAAGAGCCCCATCCCGCGCTCATATTTCGCCACCAGCTCGTCCAAACCCTGCGGCCCGCCATCCAAGGCCTCAATAATCGACTCCAGCTCCTCCATGGATTGCTCAAACGTAGGCCCTTCCGCCTCAGCGGAAGGGGACGTAGACTTGGATCGGGACGGCATAGGGGCAGAATAAAGCGGAAGGAAAACGGGAATCGCCACCATGAGCGCCCACCGTTCAAAACTCAACCCCCAAAAAGCAGCCGCGCTGGTAAAGGAGAATCACTTCACCATCTTCAACAAGGCTTGCTTGTTTTGATCGGAGAGGGTCAGGGCCTGGATGGCTGAACGGGCGGCGGGGGGATTCCTGAGGATGAGGTCGGCGATTTGCTGCGGGGTTTCGGGCGGGGTCCGGGCTTCCTGCCAATTGATGGCGTTAAGGGCGGTTTCCCGCACTAGCAGGGGGCGCTGCGGATCGTTGGCAGGGAGATTGGCCAGCCACTGGAGGGCGACGTCAGGCTGGGCATTGCGCCAGGTGGCGAAGGTGGCGGCCTGGGCGGGTTCGCGTTCCTTTCCTGGCAGTTGGCCGGCCCAGGCCATGGCTTCAGTGGGATTGGTGCGGCAAAGGGATTGGGCGACCTGCACGGCGAAGGTGCCGGCGACGGGAAGCCCGGCGGGGGAGGCGAGAAAGGCGGCGAAGCCTTTCGGATCGGAGTTGGCCCAGTCAAACTGTGCCATGGTCAGCGCAGACTTGAGCGAGTCAGGGTCCAGGGTGTTGAGCCAGGTGAGGGCTGCCGGAGCCATGGGTTTATTTTCAATGCCAAAGGAGGTGGGAAACCATTCCTCATCGCGGATCGCTTCTGCAAATGCTCCGGCGGCCTGAGCGCGCTCGGGGGAAGGCTCCATGCTGGAAACCAGACTGGCGGCGCCGTCCACGTCTTTGCTGGCGAGGCCTTTGATCAGTCCGCCGATGGCTTCCTTCTGCGTGCTCCCGCTGGCATTTTCCCTGCACCATTGGATGGCATCGGCTGGATTTTTCCGGCCCCAGGATTCCATCAGGGCGGGCATGAGTTTGTTGCGCGTGGGTTCGTCCGCTGCTTCCAACCATTTGGAGGCGGCGGTAAGATCACGCTCTGCCCAGCCGAACATCACGGCGTTGGCCAGGGCATTGCCGTTTTTGCCGGATTGCCCGGCGGCATATTTCAAGGCGGCCCCGGGATCGCTATTGCCCCAGGCTTCACCGATGGCCTTGAGCGCAAGTTCCGTGGCAAAGCCTGCGGGATTTTCCAAGGCGACTTCAGCCGCGTGCCGGGGGTCCTTGGTGGCCCAGTCAATAACCTTTTGCATGTCCGGCCCGTAGCTCTCGATGCGCCAGGCGGAGAGGGTTTTCAGGCCCAGTTCAGGATCGCTTTTCATGATCGTGTTTACCACATTATAGCGCTGGCTTTCCAGACCAGGAGTTTTAGATAGTGCCGCAATACAGGCAGCAGGATCATTTTTCGGCCATTCCCCGAAAAGCAGACTGGCCAGTTCATCGGTGGGGAATCCCGCCGATTTTTCTCCGGCGATACAACTGTCGAATAAATGCTGCGGGCTGAGTGCAAACCAGCGCGCCGCCAGCATGCGGATGGCTCCGGGCAGGTTTTTCCCCATGCGGGCCAGCGCCGGGAAATCAGCCAGGGTGGCTTTTTCCACCGCCGTCATCCAGACCAGCCAGCGGGTGACTCCGGTGGAAAAGGAGAGATCTACCTCTGTCTTCCTGACCAGAACCGAGCCGGAAGCAGGCGGAGGGGCAGGGGCTTTGGAGGAAGCCGATGATCCGGAGGAGATTGGGCTTTGGGCTGGCGTGTCTGCCTTTTCCGCAGGCCGCTGCCAGGCGCGGACCGCGAATCCAGCGGCCAGTCCGAGGGAAACGGCGAGCGCTATGGTGAGTGGTTTGGAGACAGGTTTCATGGGATGGGAAATTTACCTGGCCAAGGGCAGCGCGGGCGGATCTCCGCCCGCGGTTCCTTTTTGCAGCTGATCCAGTGCTTCCAGCATGCCCCGCTTTTCATCAGGGGTGAAGGGACTGCTTTGCAGCACTTCTTTGGCATGGGTCCCCTTCATTTGCTGAAGCGTCTGCATCACGGCGTTGCTGCGTTTTTGTGGGTCGGAAATATTCAGGGCCCATGGCCACGCCTCGTCAGGCGACTCATGCGCCAGGCCGCTCACCAGGCCTGCGGCGTCGGCATCGCGTTCGGCCCCTGGCGGCAGGGTGGTGATCCACTGCGAGGCGGCGAGCGAATCCCCATGCACCCAGGAGACTAAAATCTGCTGCAGGGTATTCTCCCGGGAAATCCCGCTCTCCCGGGAAATCCCGCTCAGGCTGCGGGTCCAGCTGATAGCGCCCTGCGGATCTTTGGAGGCCCAGACGGAAGCCAGCTGCATGGTGGCGGAGAGTTGTTGGGCCTCAGGCACCCGCGGGAGCCGCTCCAGCCAGACCTGGGGGTTCTCAAAATTGTTGTTTTGCAGACCATTAAACGAAGCCGCGATCAGAGCGTCCTGTAATCCGGGCGGCGAGGTTTTCAATAAATCATCCAGCAGGTAGAGGCGGCTGCCCCCATTGATCAATCCCTGCGCGAGCAGCTGCATGATCGGATCACTCTCCTTGCCAGCAGGCAAGTCCCTGGCCATGCGCAGCGCGAGGTCCCGGTCCGTGTAGCCAACGCGCTGGAGCAGTTCGGTCTTCAAAGCATCAACGCCAGCGCCGGAGGCTTGATTTTTCACCCAATCCCAGATCTCCGCAAGGTGCCCCTTGGAGCCATTCATGAGCGCACTGCCCAGCGCTGGCAGGATGGCCGCGAGAGATTGGTCAGCGAGCCGGCCGTCGAGGAATTTTGCAGGATCGGCATTGAGGCGTTTGGTCACGGTATCGGCCAGGCCCATCAGGTCTTCGTGTCCGAGTTTTCTGGGGTTCGCCGCCAGCCATGCCAGCAAGGCCTCCGGTTCCCGCAGTTCCTAAATCTTCCGCCAAGCACTCAAAAAGGCTTCCTGCGCCGCATCCTCGCCCGCGGCAAAATCATGCAGGATGCCCAGAGCCACCCCACAAACCATGGCCTGATGCCGCGCCACGATCGCGACAAACGCCCGTTTATCCCCACGCTGGGCCGCCCGGGCAAGGTCGGCATCCGTGGGAGCAATCGGGTCATTGGAACGAGGAAGGAACATGAGTCAGCAGGAGGAACAAACAGGGCGCTGCTCAGGAGATGCTGCCACATGGGGCCTGGTGACAAAATAGTTTTGAACGGGAGATTTGGACCTTGCCGCTTCGCTTCCGGAGTTGATGCAGGAATAACAAAATCACGCCAGCAGCGCCTTCACCACGCTGCCTTCCACATCGGTCAGGCGGTAGTTCCGGCCGCCGTGGTGCCAGGGAGGACCCCAGCTCCGGCCATCCAGGAGGCTGACAGGTCCAGCAGGCCGGGCCTGGGGGTTTCCCAGCGCGCGGCCAGATTTTCCAGACCGTCCGCGCGTGCTGTTTTAGAAATTTCTTTTCTGCTGATTATCTATTTCTTCTGCTTCAGAGCCGCTTCGATGAAGCCGGCGAAGAGCGGGTGCGGGTGATTGGGCTTGGAGAGGAACTCGGGGTGGAATTGGGAGGCAATGAAGAAGGGGTGGCCGGGGACTTCGACAATTTCCACAAGGTTGCCATCAGGGCTGGTGCCGGAGATGCTCAAGCCGGCAGCCTCGAGACGTTCGCGGTAGTGGTTATTGAACTCGTAGCGGTGGCGGTGGCGCTCGCTGATTTCATCCGCTCCGTAAAGCCGGTGGGCGAGGCTGCCGGGTTTCAGGCTGGCTTTCCAGGTGCCCAGCCGCATGGAGGCTCCCATGGCGGTGACGTCCTTTTGCTCGTCCATCAGGCAAATGACAGGGTCGGGGCCGTCTTCGTCAAATTCCGTGCTGTTCGCTTTTTCGAGGCCGCAGACATTGCGGGCGAATTCGATGGTGGCGATCTGCATGCCGAGGCAGAGGCCAAGATAGGGGACGCGGTTTTCCCTGGCGTAGGTGGCGGCGATGATTTTGCCTTCAATGCCGCGGTCGCCGAAGCCACCTGGAATGAGGACGCCCTGAATGTCAGGGGGGAACTGCTTCGGGTTGTCGTGTTCCAGGTCCTCGGCATCCACCCGGACGAGGCGAACTTCGCAGTCCAAGGCGGCTCCGGCGTGGGTGAGGGCTTCGTAAACGCTTTTATAGGCGTCCTGAAGTTCGATGTATTTTCCGACCACGGCGATACGCACGCTGCGGGTGGGATTGACGACGCGGTTCACGAAGCTCTTCCACTCCGTCAGGTCGGGCTCGCGGGTGTGGAGGTGGAGAAGTTCGCAGGCGAGGGCGTCGAATTTCTCCCGGTAAATCATGAGAGGCAGCTCATAAATGGAGGACCTCACGTCGCGGGCCTCGATGACCGCCTTCAGGGGCACGTTGCAAAAGAGGGAGATTTTTTCCCGGACTTCCTTTTCCAAGGGTTCGTCCTCGGTGCGGCAGACGACCACATGCGGTTGGATGCCGATTTCGCGCAGCTTGGCCACGGATTGTTGGGTCGGCTTGGTTTTCAGTTCCTTGGCGGCGCGGATGTAGGGGACAAGGGTGACGTGGACAAAAAGGCAGTCCTCATCGGCTTCCTCATGCATGAACTGGCGGATGGCCTCCAGGAAGGGCAGACCCTCAATATCGCCGGTGGTTCCACCGATTTCAGTGATGATCACATCGGCTCCGCTCTTGGCAGCGGCTTCGCGGATGCGGGCTTTGATTTCGTCCGTGATGTGAGGGATCACCTGCACGGTTTTGCCCTTATACTCGCCCATGCGCTCCTTTTCGATGACGTTCAGGTAGACCTGGCCGCTGGTGAGGTTGTTGAGCTTGCTGAGGTTGGAGTGGGTAAAACGCTCGTAGTGGCCGAGGTCCAGGTCCGTTTCCGCACCATCGTCGAGGACATAGACCTCGCCATGCTGAAAGGGGCTCATGGTGCCCGGATCTACGTTAAGATAGGGATCGAATTTCTGCATGATGACCTTCAGCCCGCGCAGCTCGAGCAGGGTGCCCAACGAGGCTGCGGTCAAACCTTTGCCCAATGAACTCACCACCCCGCCCGTGAAAAAGATATACTTCATGGGAGTCTAAAGAGGGCAGGGGCGCGGGCCGCGCAAGAGAAGAAGTGTTTTCTGTGCGGCGGGACGGTTTGGCAGCAAAGATCCCTTCCGGGGAAATCAGGCCATTTGATCCAATGTGCCGGGAGCACAGGGGTTTTTCTGCAGGCTCCGCTTATCCGGCAAATTGGCGGCGCCACTCGCGGGGTGGCATGTTTTTGAGACGGAGGAACTGCCGGTTGAAGTTGGCCAGGTTGGGGAAGCCGCAACTGAAGGCGATTTCCGTTACGGGGTAGTCGGTTTCTGCGAGGAGGCGGCAGGCACGTCCGATGCGGAGTTCGTTGATAAAGCCGGGCACGGTTTTGCCGGTGCGGGCTTTGAAAAAGCGGCTGAAGGCCCCAGGGCTGAGATGGACGAGTTCAGCCAGGTTTTCGAGGTAGATTGTTTCGTCCAGGTGGTTCTGGATGTATTGGGCGACTTTGTTGACGCGCATTTCATCCTGGGGGTCCAACTCCGGGGCAAAGCCACGGCTGGCAATGGTGTGGCAGGTCGTCGAGACGGAGATTTTGTGAAGGATATTCAGCACCGTGACTACGCGGGGCAAGCCATGCTCCTCGGGAATGCGGACCATCAGTTCCTCGACTTCATCGCGCGTGGTGCCGGTGACGTGGATGCCGAGAGCGGCGCGGGCGAGGAGTTTTTTAACATGTTGCATCGACGGCAGGTCCAACCAGCCGCGTCCCAACCAATCCGGTGGGAAGTGAATGCAAAGGTGGTCCACCGGCTGTGGGCCGCCTGGGGCTCCGGCATCATTGTGCCAGTCGTGGGGAAGGTTGGAGCCGACGAGGACGATATCGCCGGGTTGGAGGCTGGTCAGGTTATCCCCGACCATGCGGTGGCCGCGGGCTTTGCGGGTCAGGGTGATTTCGAATTCCGGATGAAAATGCCAGACGCACCCAAAGGTTTTCCCTTGGACAATATTGCAGTTAACGCCGTCTTCAACGCTGGTGGCCAGTTTTTCATACGCGGGTTTCATGGGGAAAGATAAGACAATGCTGGGCAAATGATATTTTTAGAATTCACCTTAAAAGCAAAGGGCGAGCCATTTTAGTCATGGATACTCAGAATTGTGCAGGATTTTACACATTCCCGGACGCTTTTTCGTAAACCGGCGATTTCCCACCTTGCTTCCGGGTGCAAACCCACGCAGAAACCGTCATGTCAGCGTTGCCCGGACACCTTTACATCGTCGCCACCCCCATCGGGAACTTACGGGATATTACTTTGCGGGCCCGGGACACCCTGGCGTCGGTGGATTTGATCGCCTGCGAGGACACCCGGCACTCCGGCAGTTTGCTGGCTCATTTGGAAATCAGGAAGCCGTTGGTGAGTCTGCACCAGCACAATGAGGCGATGCGGAGCGCGCAACTGTTGGAGGAACTGCAGCAGGGGAAAAGTATTGCCTACGTCTCGGATGCCGGGATGCCGGGAGTGTCGGATCCGGGACAGCGTCTGGTGAGCGCCTGCCGCGGGGCCGGGGTGCCGGTGGAGGTGCTGCCCGGCCCCAGCGCGGTCCTGACGGCATTGATCGGCAGTGGGTTTCCGGCGGATGCGTTTTATTTTGGGGGCTTCCTGCCCGTGAAGAGCGGCCAGCGGGAGCGGGTCCTGGCGGCGGCTTTGGATGCGGACGAAACCAGTGTGTTTTTCGAGACCCCCCACCGCCTCGGGACCACCCTGTCCTTGCTGGTTCGAATCGCCCCGGACCGGCTGATCTGTGTGGCCCGCGAACTGACGAAAAAGTTCGAGGAATACCGCCGGGGGACCTCTGCGGAAGTGGCAGCCCACTACCTGGCCCATCCCGCGAAGGGTGAGATTTGCCTGCTGATCGCAGGCGCGGCCCTGCCGAAATGGGTCTCCGCAGCGCCTGGGATTGAATGAGCCTGTTTGGGAAAATGACGGGCCACGGATGGCACTGATGATACGGATAATCACTGATTTATGGGAACTGAATGTTTCACCTTCCGGATGAAGCTCCCATTCTGCGGTTATCCGTGATTATCAGTCTTATCCGTGCCATCCGTGGCCCGTTAGGATCCTTTTTAAGTTGAGCGGCCTGATCCGGGGGGCAGGAGCCCAGTTAGCGGGAGATTTCCAGCATGCGCAGGATGGGCTGCTCCGCCCGTTTCCGGATGGATTCCTCCATCTCCACGCGCGGATCCAGATCCCGCAGGCAGCGGTAGAGCTTTTCCATGGTATTCAACTTCATGTATCGGCAATCCGCGCAGGCGCAATGCTCCGTGGGGCCGGGGATGAATTCCTTGCCAGGGCACTCGCGGCGCAACCGGTGCAGCATACCGCTTTCGGTGGCGATGATGAACTGTTTGGCGGGATGATCCCGGCAATAGTGAACCATCTTCTCGGTGCTGCATACTTCATCCGCCAGCAGGCGCACCGCGAAGGGGCACTCCGGGTGCGCCACCACCGGCGCGTCAGGATATTCCTCCCGGATCCGCAAAATGCTGTCGCGGGTGAATTCCACATGCACATAACAAGCCCCCTGCCACAGGTCCATGGGGCGGCCCGTCTGTTCCATCACCCAGGAGCCCAGGTTCGCATCCGGCACAAAAAGGATATTCCGGTCGGCCGGGGTCGCATTCACGATTTTGACGGCATTCCCACTGGTGCAGATGCAATCGCTCAGCGCCTTCACCCCGCCGCTGCAATTGATATAGGCAATCACGTAGAAATTTTTATCCGCGTGCTTGTTCAGATAGGCCTCCAGCGCCGGGGCCGGGCAACTCTGCTCCAGCGAGCAGCCGGCATCCTTGTCCGGCAGCACCACGATGCGCCCCGGATTCACGATCTTCGCCGTCTCCGCCATGAAGTGCACCCCGCAAAACACAATCACATCCGCATCCGTCTCCTTCGCCTTGTAGGCCAGCCCCAGCGAATCCCCGACACAGTCCGCAATCTCCTGAATCGCCTTGTCCTGGTAGTTGTGCGCCAGGATGACGGCATTGCGCTCCTTTTTCAGGCGCAGGATTTCGGCACGGAGATCCGTGACAGGGTTGGAGACTGGGGCGGAGGCAGTGAAAGGAGACATGAGGGAAAGGTTTCGGGTCGGACAGTGATTTCGGATGGGGCGAATGCAGCGCATTTCAGGCCGCAGAGGGCGGTTAATAGTCGGTGTCCTTCAGGCGGGTGCTGGCTTTTTGCAGGGCCAGCTTTTCTGCCTCGGTCAGGCTGTTCATGCCGGTTTTGGCGATTTTATCCAATATCGCATCAATCTCTTCAACAGCTTTGCGCTCCGGGGCCAAATCTGCCTTCGGTTTAATCTTGGGCTCGTAATAGCGGGAGGTGGCGGGAGCACTTTCCCTGGATGATTCTTTGGCGCGCCGGGCTGCCGGGGCGGGCAGGGCCGTCAATTTCCGGGGTGACGGCAGCGCGTTCCTGAAAGCTTCCTGAATCGCCTCAAACCGGGGAGTCAATCCGGCGTGGCGCAGGATAAAGTAGGTCAGGGCGGTGTTGGCCAGCAGGATGCCGAGATGCATCCAGCTACGGGAAGCCAGATCGGATAAAATGTAGATCCCAAGAAAAATCGAACCGGCCAATTTCAGGGTCAGCCAAGGCAAACTGCAAAACATCAGTGCCCGGGGATAGAGAAAACAAATTCCCAGAAATAGGCAAAAATGGGAAAATCCGGTGCCAGCCAGGGGAAGACCTGGACTGCCCGCCAAAAAGTAGAACAGAGTCACCAGCGCAGGAGGCAGCAGGATCAATCCGCCATACAACCGGGCCAGTGTCTTCCGGCCAAACACCTTTTCGATCTCCATGCCAAAGCGGAAGAGAAAATACATTTCCAGCACAAACCACAAGGAAGGCTGATGCACAAAAACATAGGTGACCCACCGCCACACCTGAGCCCAGGAGCCATACCATCCCGGAGCAAAACTCATTCCTTTGAAGTAGGTTTCCGGAGCAACCACCCCGAGCAGCATTCCCACAATATGGGCCGCCACCAATGCAGTAGCCAAATAGACCGGATACCCTTTGACGTGGCCTAAAGGTTGCGAATCAGGATTATAGGTGGAAGGAGTATACATGTCTGAAGAGGCCGTTTATCTACCACAGAGCGGTGCAGGCACAAGCCCAGTGCAAAAATCTTCAGACGCTTGGCCGCCATGGCCGCCATACCAGCGCACCCCAACCAGCCAGCAGCAACACCCCGCCGAGTGGAGTGACCGGCCCGAGCGCCCTCCAGCCCATGGTGGCCAGCAGATACAAGCTGCCGCTGAACGCCAGGGTCCCCGCCAGCATCAGTCCCCAGGCCATCCGGTTGGCCCGTTTGCCCTGTGCCGCCAGCACCAGCATCACCACCGCGTGGATCAAATGATAGAGGACCGCCGTTTTCCAGGTTTCCAGCCCTTCCGGCCGCGCCAGCCAGACTGCTTTCAGCCCGTGCGCGCCAAACGCCCCCAAAGCCACGCCCAGCCCGGCCCAGGCCGCCGTCAGGCGCACCGCCATCCCTGATTCAAAAAATCGGTTCCAGTTCATACCCCTCCGCTCCCCCCATCCCGCTGCTCCGTCAAAGGCAAGCCGGGCCGGACTGCCCCATTTTCTTTAAATCCAAGCCTTGCATTCCACCGCGACCCGGTTCATATCTTCCTTCTGTAACGGCCAACCCGTCACGGGCTGTAGCTCAGCTTGGTAGAGCGCTTGCATGGGGTGCAAGAAGTCGTGAGTTCGAATCTCGCCAGCCCGACCACCTTGATTTTCAACGAGTTAGCAATGCAGAAGGCGGGGCCTAAGAACATTTCTAAGAACATATCCATCCCATACCGTCCCAGTCCACGCGGGTTTTTTCAGGACTGAAGGCGAGGAGGGGCCGTCTACTGGCTCAGTTCCACCGCCCGGTAGAAGGCATTCGACCCCGGTGGGGGGGAAGGGTCGATGAAACCGAGGCTGTCGCTGTAGGTGCTGAACTCCTGCCCGTTGTGCCCTGATTGGAGGTCGGGGGATTTTTCCAGGCGGTATCGGGCACCCGGGCGTCCGTAAAATTCAAAACTCACTGCACCGGGGGGCCTTTAATCAGGGCGGAGATTTGGGGATAGGCCTGTGCCACCCGGTAAACTTCCAGCGAGGTGCCTTAGGCGTTCCAAACGGGTCGGGATTCCATCCGGCCAGAAAGTGCCGGCACGCCCTCGCCGGCGGAGTCCTGGAATATTACTATTGTCAGGGCAGCCGGACGCCGTCCTCCTGTGAGATCTGATCCGGGCGCACTGGTCGGTGGAGCCGGAGCGCGGCAGAGACAGCCGCAGGCTAAACCAGTGTCATCATGTCATAAATGTTACCTGTTACGAGGATCCCTGCCAGGTCCGCGACCGGACCCACGACCCGCACCTCCTTGAGGCCACCACCAATTTGATCTATAACTTTTTTGGTGCGTAAGCCCTGTTCCAAACCCAGCCCCTCCACGTCAAACCTCTTGCGGATTTCCTGGAAAACGACAAACTTAACGAAGATGAGAACCCCTCCACCACGTCCCAGCCTGGACCACCTTCCGATCAGATCGGGAACCTTGCAGACCCGACTCAACTCGGGCAAGGGGGTGCCGGTCGAGGAGAGCAGGCAAGCGGCAACCAACAGGGCACTGCGGACGGGGGTCGCAACGGGGGACCAGGCGAGACGTTCGATCCCCTACAGCGGGACCTCGACCCAGTAGCCCTCGCCGATGGTCTCAAGGGAATCCCGGCATCGGACAGGTTTTCCGGTCAGGACCACCGGCTATACCTCAATCGCGCCTACCACTTCGTTCCCGCCCGTGACGCAGGAATCAGCACCACGCCCGGGCACTTCCCTCTGCCAGAACTGCTGCCAACAGAACCAAGGCACCACCGCTTCCGACCGGGGGAAGGGCGACTCTCCGAAAGGAAAATGGGATGATCCTGAGGCATGACCGTTCGTCATCAGGTCACCCACATCAGTTCCGATACCCTCGCCGGTGAAGCGAAACGCCGATGGGATCCGGGCCACCCGCAAAAAGTAAACGGCGTTCGCGAATGTTTGATTGCATCGATCAGATTCCTCTCTAAAATAGTTACCGTTCGAGGGGTTAGCCTGCCCTTCTAGGTTCATCTGGTGTTTCGCCAGAGTTGCGCAACCACTGCCTGGGCGGATTCAACCCCGCTCGGAAGGTGGGATGCTGCTTCCTCACTCGTGAGCCAAGCCTTCCCTTAATCGGAAGCATCCTCCCCCCTTCCGAGCGGGGTTTTCTCCTGTGAAAGTAAGTCATTCAAAGTAGACGGCAGGCACCCCTCGAACTCTACACCCTCAATTGTTCTCCTGGACTTGCCAATGGTAGGGAGACATTAAAAAGGTCAATTATGACACTTTTTGGGATGGCGGAATGCGCGACACCAGGCACAATGCACATTCAAATTGGGTGACGTGTGAGGCAATCCACCCGTCGCCTTAAATTTTTTTACTACCCGTTTTAATGACGAAAGCATCCAAGCACTCCAAGTTCAGAAGTCAGATCGTCTGGCCTGCGCCCAGCGCTTCAGAGATGGAAGGCGGTCTCATGGGCGTAATTGAGAAATCTTTGCAATTAAATTCGTGGCAGCCTGCTTTTCTGAAGTCAGGGGAACCCCATTTTGGCCGTTTTCTTCAAGGTCACGTGGAAGAGGCTGTTGCCTCAGAGGTAGCCCGTATCAAAAAGGCGAGCGCCAATAATTTGGCAGGGGCCCTTTTCGCGTCACTGGTTTTCACCAAACCTCCCTGGCGTCCCAGCGCGGCAGCCCTTTGCCGGAAGATTATCCCGTTGTTGATTCCTGAAGCGGAACACAGTGGAATGCAGGCATTGATCGCATGGCTGGCGAGCTTCGAGAAGACCCCGGGACTGGCGTTATGGCTTTCTGGCGCAGTATCGTCATTGAATCAGAGAGCGGACCTGCTGACCCTGCGGGAAATAGCCCCCGAAGCAGCGTTTGTTTTGTGGTCCATGGAACTACGAAACGATGGGACCAGGGAGTTCAGGGAGCCCCTTTTACCAGTCTTTGGGAATAAGGTAGTCCGTATTAATTCCCAGTTCTGGGGTCGCCTTGCCTTGTGCCAGCAGGGTGAAGGCAATGTGCGTCTGGACGAATTGGAGGCTTGGGGTGATGACTTGTTTCAGCAGATAATCAATTCCCCCGTCATGCGGGAAGCCCTGATGCATCCGGATGTGTGGAACACGCTCCGGAAAACCACGGTAAGGGCGTCAGGTAAACACTGGCGGCTCCACGTCAAGGTTTTGGTGAATTTGGAGTCCACGTTGGACCGCCTAAGGCAGAGAATCGGCAAGGCTTTGATATGCCCCGGTGCAGCAAATGCTTGGCCGGCATTCATCGATACCAATCCTCTGCGCCGACAGGCCCTTTCAGCCCTCATAGCTGTTGAGCCGGGTTTGCTGGAGGAGACGCCGATTCCGGGAGATGCCGATTTACAAAGGGCTATTTTATTCGCGCAGGGATCAGTTAAAGATAAGCTGCAGATCCTGAAAGCCGGCGGCAAAAATCTCTGTGATTGCTTGATTGGAATCCTGCGTGATTCGGATTGGGACCCGGTGTTTTTATCAGCAGACGCCGCAGTGCTGAAAAAGTTACTGGGCCCGAACGGATCTCCCCTATTCCAAAGATTGGCCCAACAATGGTTTCACCAGAAGGCTTGCGAAGAGGCTGGTTTAGCCAGGATGCAGCCGATGAAGTTCACTAAGGCACTAATCAACATGGCGCAAAACGACGCCGACCTGTTGACATCTTGGGTCAGAGCCATCCCTTCAAAAAGTTTCGTCGCTGCCATCAAAAATTCTGGCTGGTTGCGGAGTCCTTTGTTGGGATCCGCATGGGAGCGCTGCTTTAAGGCTTTATCGGACGATCTGGATTTTTGTGTCGATCTGCTGGCCTCGCTCACGAGGTCCACCACCGGTAATCCCTTCATAAGCCTGAAACGGTTGCCCAAGGAAATCCTGGATGTGGCTGTCCAACGTCTCGCATCCCGTCCATGGGACGGGGACTTGATTCCCATGGGGATATTTATAGGCGCTACCTTCTCCAAACGCGTTTTGGAAATCACCGGGGGCCGGGATCAGGATGAGGCGATCCTCCTCAAGTGGCTGCCTGCAAAGGTTCTGAAATCGAGCGGCCTGCTTGCCAAGTGGAAAAGCAATGGAGTAGAGCAATGGCCCCTCAATCAGATTTCAAATCGGACCACCAACCTCCAACCGGAGTGCCTCAACAAGCTTCTCTGTTTCCTAATGGACGACGACGACCCCGAATTGTTCTGCCGGTGCGTATGGCCCACGCCGTTGTTTCGGCAACTGGAGGCCGGGTGCGGACGTGGCTTTATCCCAGAATTGAAGGATTTCTTGAAGAACAAGGCCAAACCGGGAATAAAGGAAAGGGAGGAGAGGCTAAGGAACCGCCTGCCTGAATCCTTAGGCCGGATTGGACTGCCCAAGTTGGGGCTTCAACTTGAGGCTGAAGATGCGCCTCCGTCGTGGTGCGCCGAATTCATTGGCGAACCCGGAAATTTCGGACTGGGGCAACTGGTTGCTATTGTCAAATACCGAAAGATGCCAGTCGTCCTCCTCCGCAAGGTCGAGCCGGAGCGCATGAAAACGCTGATCGTTCGGGCCAAGGCGGCAGTTCCTGACAGACCGGCCCTCTGGCAGGCTCTGGAAGTCGCCGCGCTGATCGATTGGCGTTGGTTCCCTTTACTAAGTCATCTCGCAGTCAGGCGCATGCAGCATTTCCGGTCCGGTCTGGAGACAGGTCATGCGTTTGCCGGCGAATATATTACGTGGGAGCTGCCCAAGCGCAGTGGCGGGAAGCGCGAGATCACCGCTCCCCAAGGGCGGCTGAAGGCTCTGCAGCGTGCCGTTTTAAGTTTTCTCGAAACTCACACCGGGGAGCTTCTCCATGACTGCGCACATGGGTTTGTTCCGGGACGTTCCACTCTGACCAACGCAACTCCTCACTCAAATAAGTTAGTGGTTGTCAACATCGACATCCGTGGCTTTTTCCCGAACACGCCTGTCGGGCATATTTTCCGGGTGTTACGACAGGTCACCGGCGACAAGCTGGGTGATGGCGCAATTCACCTTCTGGCCGAAATCTGCAGTCATAATGGCGTGCTGCCGACCGGTGCGCCCACAAGTCCGTGGATTGCAAATCTGGTCCTGTCCAGGGTCGACAAATCGCTCTCAAAAGCGTGTGCGGCTGCCGGCATCAGTTACACCAGATATGCGGATGATCTTACTTTTTCAGGAGATTCAAGGGCTGTCGGAATGATACGGTTCGCCCGGAAAGTGCTGGCTGAGCTTGGATATGAACTGGACCCAAAGAAGATCAATATTTTCCGGCGGGGGCGCAGACAGATGGTGACCGGATTGGTGGTCAACGAGAAGCCTCACCTGCCAAGGCAGGTGCGCCGGAAGATCCGTGCGGCCGTGCATGCCATCAGTAAGGGCGAGGAGCCGGTCTGGCATGGAAGCCCGGTCAGCAAGGAAACCATTCTTGGCTATTTGGGCTGGTGGAACCAGATTGAACCAGAGAAGGCCGCACCGCTCCTCGTTAAACTCAAAAACCATTTCTCATGACCTTGCCCAGCATCGCAGAACCGTGGGAGGTCCATTGCCTTGACTCCCGCAGAATGAAATCTATTCCCGATTCAAGCTGCGACCTTGTCATTTCGAGTCCCCCCTACTTCCCCGGAGAAGTGGAACTCATGCTACGCGATAAATCCCCAGCCTCCATGGACGATGTCACCCGGGCCACCAAAGACTACGTTGCGGGCCTATCTCCCGCATTCCGGGAGATCAAGAGAGTTCTCAAAAAGGGAGGCCACGTGGCTCTTATTACCCGCTATTTGGAGGTGAATGGCCGATACATCCCCCTCACCGAGTGGTTTCGCGAGATCATGGATGACTGCGGTTTTTCAATTTGCGCACGGTTTTTTTGGCGGAAATTCTCGCGCAGATCACCCTCCCAGCGGGCATCGGATTTTATCAGGGGAGGAATGCCGCGTCCGTTGCAGGTTGAGGATATTGTTGTCTTTGAGAATAATGACGGTGGACCCCCGGTCCGGAAAGCGAGGACAGATATTCCCGTCGGTGAAGCTAAACTGCTCATTGATCCGTTCTGGGACATCCACCCAGTGGGGTTTGGCCGCAAGCATCCTCACCAAATGCCCCAGGAACTTGGGCGACGGCTAATGCTTTTGTTTTCCAGGCCGGGAGATACTATCCTTGATCCATTTGCCGGCGCTGCCGGGCTGCTTCTGGACGCCATTAGACTTGGCCGCCGTGCCATCGCCTGTGAAGTCGATCCTGCGTTCTCACGCATCTGTGAAGAACAGCTGCGTCGCTCAGCAAAAATTCCTGCGTCCGCCAAATTATGATCAATAGCTACTTGGTTGCATCTGCTATCCTACACCCGGTTCCGGAAAGAAAAGCCGAGGCCCTGAGCTGGCTTGAGGAAAAAATTCAGTCGGCAGACACGGCTCCTCCCGCTGCAGAAAGGATACGAAAGTTACTGAGGAAGGAACAGGGCACCCCGATCGAACCCTTTAAGCTCGATCCGTGGCATGAGGACCTTGCCGTGCTGCTGATTCAACTGGCCTCAGTTCAACAAAAGCGGACCTGGCGCGTCGTCATCGGCTCCAAACTTTCTCCACACGCGGGGAATGGGCTGATTTTCACCCGTTCACTCAAACCAGTTTACAACAACTTCTGGGTCTGTGACAATGACGCCCGAAGCTATTCCGATCAGGAACGGTGGCCCGGCGCATGGATCTTCCGTCCCT
>CAMDJM010000019.1 GCA_945900785.1 Akkermansia muciniphila | reverse complement strand
CCACCCGGAAGCCCTATGACGAAGCGGAAGCCTTCAAAATCACCCCGCGCTCCCTCGAACGCCAGCACGCCCAACTCATCAAACAGGCCCAATCCCTCGGCTTCCAACTCGTTCCTGCTGCGTAACTTATAAATGAGTTATTCAGGAGGGAAAACCGGGACATGCCGCCGGGAGCTGGGGAGGGGCCGGAACGGGTGATGTGGCGTGATGTGGTTTAAAATGGGTTATCCCATGCCAATTTAATATTAGGCGTGACAAAATGCGGAGGATTTGGCAAAAAAAGACCATGCCCCCCCGCATCAGCCCCCCCCTGTTCCGACCCAGCTCCTTACGTCTCCTATCAGGTGGCTGGGCCGCGTTATGCCTTGGAGTGGGAATTTCGCGCGCCCAGGTGCGGATCAATGAGCTGATGGCTGCGCCAGGGGATCGGCTGCTGATGGCAGATGAACAAGGCCGGATGAGGCCGGGTTCGGGCATGTTTTGGACGGATCCTGGTTTTCTGGCTCCGGGCTGGAAAACAGGCACGGCACCGCTCGGATTTGGTGGGGCGGCGGGACTGGGGACGAATGTGTCCAGTGTCATGCAGAACCGCACGCCAAATCTCTATCTCCGTCGAATCATCAATCTGAGTCCGGCTCAGGCAGCGAATGAAGGTCTGCTGCAATTGCGGATAAAATTTGATGATGGCTTCATCGCCTGGGTGAATGGCCGCGAGGTGGCCCGCTCCAATGCCGGGCCGGTGGGGCACTATGTGTATGCTGATCAAAAAGCGTATAACTTTGCCATAACGACGACCAATGGAGCCTACACGCCTGCCGCGCAGGCCGGCACCGCTCCGGCGGCGCTGAGCGGAGTGTTGTATTCCCTGGGGAAGGTGACGGACCTGCTCCGCGCGGGGGAAAACGTCCTGGCGATTCAGCTGATCAACCGGGATCCTGACGTCAGTGCCCGGGTGGATGCGCAGTTGGAAACTGTGACGGCCAATGTGGTTTTGGATCTTGCTAGGCATCACTTCAATGATGCCAATGATTCTGCCAGGGTGCACCGGAATCTGGGTGGTTCGGTGACAAACACCACGGAGGGCACCATCCCGGCGGATTCCTGGCTGGGACTTGCGGCGGAGGCCCAATCCGGCAGCGGCTGGGGGGATCTGACGATGCGGGCTGCCCTCGTCACGGGTGCCGGCTACGAGGGAACCGGTGCCCTGCGCTTTAGTTATTCCCAGACGGATGCGGCGAATCAGCCGGCCAGTTTCTCCGGTCCGGTGCTGTCCATGGCCTCCCAAATTGCCCCGGGCTCATTGACCCTGGCCAGGCTGGCCGATCTGCGCCTGACCTTCCGGCTCCGGGCCTCCGCCAATGCTTCCTACAATATCCGGCTGGACCCTGACGGAAACAGTCCAGCCTCCAGCCTCACCGCGATGGCAGTGCTGAACAACACGGCCGGCACCGGGGTGAATCAGGATGCCGCCGATGCCTTTGATGATGCCGTGAATGGCAAGCGCACCCGCACCGTTTCGGCGGCTGGATCCGCCGCGACCACTTCCACCGCCGCCCCAGCTACCATCAAAAATACCATCGCCCTGCTCAGCGGCACGGCGATGCGGGATGGGATCTTCACCCTGCTGGAGGATGCGGCCCCGGGGGCTGGCGCGGGGGCGCTGCCAGGGGCTCTGGAATTCGAGGTCGCCAAAAGCCCGGTCACTCCGGACTTCTTCGGATTTTCCTATCAATCTGTCGTGGTGCGTTCCTGGACGGCGACAGCGGTCACGCCCCTGCAGTTGAAAACCGGAGCCCTGACCTTCGACTATCGGATGCCTGCCGGGGTGGGTTACAGCGTTTACCTGGAGTCGGCCTCAGGAGCGCCGACGGCGGCAGACCGGCTCAGCCTGGGCGCCATCAACGGCACTGGTGCCTGGCGGAATGCGACCTTGGATACCGGCAGTGCGGGAAATCAAACGGCCTTCCTCACTTATCTGAACAGCGTGGGCACCAATACCGTCAGGGTGGTTTTCATCAGCAATTCCAACACCCTGCCGGCGGGCTCCCGGTTCACCATTGATAACATCGGCTACTCCCCATGGCGCACCTACAACGTGGCTCTCTCCACCGCCAGCAATGCGGCGGCATTCATTGATGCCATCAATGCCCAGCCGCGTCCGCAAGTGGTGCCGGTGTTTGAAAAAACCGGGATCGCCAACGCCCCATTCACCGCTGCCACCACCCTGGATGATCTGGCACTGACCTTCACCAAAACCAATGCTGGAGCAGCGTCCATCCTTGTGCCCTATGCCACCGCAGGATGGAGTTACTATCCGGGACTCGCCGAGCCCTCCGGCGGCCTGGTGGAACCGGCGGACTTTACTCCGGCTGGAGGCCGCGGCTCGTTTGCCGATTGGATCGAGTTATTGAATGAGGGGCCGGATGCCGTTGACCTTGCCCACTGGGCGCTGACGGATGACCGTGGCCTGCCACGAAAATACCTGATACCGGCCGGCACCACGCTCCCGGCAGGTGCCTCCCTCGTTATTGTGGCGGACAACCGCCCGGCTCCCGCCGGAGCAGCCTGGCGGCATGCCCCCTTCAGCCTCGGGTCAAATGGCGAATACCTGGCGCTATCCAATTCCGCCGGGGCCATCGTGGACGCCCTCGATCCTGGCTATCCTCCGCAGGATTCCTTCCACTCCTGGGGCCGGGATCCTGTCACCAGCCAATGGGGCTACCTCCGGACCGCTACGCCTGGCCAGCCCAATACAGGGGTCTGGCAGGCTGGCATCGCGGACGCACCTGCGTTCAGCACCCCGGGGGGGTTCCGCACCGGAGTTATTAATCTGACGCTGGCCAGCCCCACCCCCGGAGCGCTGATCCGGTATACCATTGATGGCAGTGAACCCTCGGCAACCAACGGCCTGACCTACACGGTGCCATTGAATCTCCCGATGATCAGTGACCGGATAGGCCACGTGATTTCGGCCCGGAGCCTTGTGCCGGGGCTGGTGCCCTCGCCTGTGGTTACGAACACCTATTTGATCAACCAGCATTCCAGTCTCCGCACCGCCCCCGCAGTGCTGCTCTCCGGGGAGGCCGGGCGCACTTTCTACAAGCCATTGGGAATCCTTGCCATCCAGGGGGGCAACTATAATGCCGGGATCTGGGGAGCCAACCTGGCGGCCGATTATAACATCCCGGTGGGGGATGGCCGCCTGACCGATCCGGATTCCGGCAGCCGCCCATACGAGCGGCCTTCCTTTCTGGAATACTGTTATCCTGACAACCGAACGGGGATCCGGGAATCCATCGGCCTGCGCGTGTCTTCCAGTCCCTATTCCCGGCCACGGCTGGTGTTGAATGATGGGCCCAGCAAGACCCTTTGGGATGCCAATGCCACGCTGAAGCCGTCATTCAATATCTTCTTCCGCAGTGACTATGGCGCCAGCTCCATCAACCATGCCCTGATCCCCGAGACGGAAGTCCGGCACTTTGAGGAATTCCGGCTGCGGGCCGGGAAAAACGATATTGGCACTCCCTTCATCCGCGATGAGTTCATCCGCCGGCTTTGGACAGACATGGGCCACGAGGGCACCGTCGGCAGGTTTGCTTCGGTTTACCTGAATGGCTATTTCAAAGGATACTACAACGTAGTGGAGCGCATCCGTGAGGCCTTCATGCAGAGCCACTACAAGAGCAGCGAGGCCTGGGATGTGAATTACATCGGCGTTTTTGAGGATGGGGACAGCGTTCATTGGGGCACTGTGCTGCAGCCCCGCCTGAATGCGGATCTGAATGTAAAGGCCAATTGGGATGCCCTGCGGCAGGTCCTTGATGTGACAAATTTTGCTGATTACATCCTGCTGAATACCTGGAGTGCGATGTGGGACTGGCCGCATAACAATTGGGCGATGGCCCGCGAGCGCAGCGCCACGGGCATCTGGCGCTGCTATGTCTGGGACGCGGAAGGCGGCTTTGACATGGGAGGCAAGGGCCCTGCCTACCAAACCCTGCGCGACGATCTGCTTTCCACCGCCGGGCCGAATAACAACACTCCCATCCCGGTCATGTTCCGGAGGCTCATGACCAGCCCGGAGTTCCGGCTAATCTTTGCCGACCGGATCCAGAAGCATCTTTTCAACGGCGGGGCGCTCACTGACAGCAAAACCTCGCCGCGCCGCGCCGGGTGCCAGGCTGAAATCAGCCCGCTGATGAGCCTGGCCGGCCTGACCCCGGATGCCTCATGGTTCACGAACTGGATCAACCCCTCCACCGGCCGCCGCGCCACCCTTTTTCCGAATGCCTCCGGCACCACCAGGGGACAGTTCCGGGATCCCAATCAGGACAATAGTCTGTCTGATACTCTCTGGCCGCTCACCCTGCCGCCGGTATTCAGCCAGCATGGCGGCACCATTGCGGCCGGCTTTCTTCTGGGCATCTCCCACGCCGCGCCCGCAGGATCTGTTATTTACTATACAGTGGATGGCTCTGATCCACGCAGCTGGGGCAGCACGGTGGCATCCGGTGCCCGCACCTACAACGGTCCTATCAGCTTCAATGCTTCCTCCACCACCATCCGCACCCGGGTCCGCAATACCACCACCAACGAGTGGAGCCCTCTAACGGAAGCGCGTTTTGCCCTGGCTACGGTGCCTGCCACGGGAACAAACACCGTGATCTCCGAAATCATGTATCACCCGCCGGCTCTCACCACCGCAGAGGCCGCAGCTGGCTACACGGATGCCCAGGATTTTGAATATATCGTGCTGCAAAACATCGGTCCTGCCCCAGTCGACCTGACCATGCTGCGCTTCCAATTTGGCATCACCTTTGGCTTCGATACCACCAGCCGCCCCGTTATTGATCCCGGGCAGCGCCGCCTTGTCGCCAAAAATGCCTCCGCGCTGCGCCTGCGCTATGGGGCAGGAATTGATGCAGTGCTGGGTGGGGAATACTTTGGCAGCCTCAAAAACGAAGGGGAACTGGTCCGCTTGGAAATCGCTTCCAATTCCACTCCGGTCAAGGTTTTCACCTACGATGAAGCGGCTCCCTGGCCCACCGCCGCAGCTGGCCGCGGCTCCTCGCTGGTGCTCGTCAACCCAGGCACCAATCCAGACCCTGACCTGCCTGCTTCATGGACGGCTTCGGCAGCTCCCGGGGGCTTCCCTGCGGGCACACCGCCCGTTTTGACCTATCAGTCATGGGCCGCCTGGTCGTTCCACCCTGCGGTGCTGACGGATCCTGCCCGTTCCGGTCCCTCAGCGGATGCAGACCTGGATGGGTTTCCCAATCTGATCGAATGGCTGATCGGCACGGATCCCATGGCCAAGGTGCCGGCAGCACCGGTGCCATGGTCTGTCCTGCCCGGCCGGGGAGGCAGTCAGGTGCTGCAGATCAGCTTCCCCCGGCTGCCGGCCGCAGCCGTTGCAGGTTATACCCTGATCGTGGAATCCTCCCTGGACCTTGTGGACTGGCAGGCAGATCTGACGCTGGCAGGCACTCAATCCTTGCCGAATGGGGCCTCGCTCGAGACTTGGGAAAAAATCGTTCCCGGCAGCATCACCCGCCGCTACTTCCGCCTGCGGGCGCTACCCTTGCCCTGAGGAAAGCCTATTCCCCATTAAATCCACCATGGAGACCGGTATTTTACACAATAATTAAGGTAAAATGATTGCATTCCCGTGATGCATCACCAGACTGGCGCTGCTATTAAGAGCCTATGTCCCAGCCGGAAATCGTCCTAAACTGCCAATCGTGCGGTGGCAAGCTGCGCGCCCCGCGGAGCGCCATTGGCACCACCGTGGGCTGCCCCGGCTGTAAAACCGGGGTCTATGTGCCCGACCCTACCCCTACCCTTACCCCCAACAAGGGCTTCACGCCTTCGGTCATGATTGTTGATCCCCGGCGGAAGCTGGGGGTGGAGTCCCGCAAGGACACAGCCGCTACCAGCGTGGAAGATGCTTTCAAGGAACGTCTGCGCCGCACCACCGAGGACACTTACCGCGTCGACCCCAATAATCCCGTCATGAAACGGCGGGACATGCGGAAGCTCAAGCACTCCAAAAATCTTACCAATTGGGACACCGCGCCCCAGCGCCGGCAGCGTTCCGCCCGCTCCCGCCGCATCCTCTTTGCCCTTTACTGCGCGACCGCCGTCATCCTGCTCGTGATGGTCGGCGTTTTCTGGAAAAGCGTCAAGCGAACCGGCCCCCGTCCCGTGGCTGCGGTAATTGCTCCAAAGACCCTCGAGACCCTTGCCACTTCGGATTTCAGCGAGCAGCTCTGGGAAACCATTCAAAACTTCTGCACTGCCCCCACTGCCAGCGACCTCCTCCCCTTTATCCGTGATCCCCGGCGCGTCGGCCCCAAGCTCATCAAATATTACAACGCTGAAAATCCCTGGACGCCCCTCGTCCTCGGCGAAAAGCCCGATCTTGAAGTCCGGGGCGACTTCATTCTGCTCAGTCTTCGCCTGAAGGATTTCACGACGATTCCCTTGGGCTTGGAGAAAACCAAGGAGGGGTTCCTCGTGGATTGGGAAAGCTTCGTCGGCTATTGTGAACTTCCTTGGCCGGAACTGCGCCAAAAGCGGCCCCGCACCCCCGTGTTGGTCCGCGCCGTGATCAGTCCTACGGAATACTTCAACATGGACTTCCCCTCGGCGACCACCCACCGCTCCTACCGCATCAGCGATCTCCACAGTGATCATGTTTTCTACGGCTATGTCCCGATCAATGGCCCGGTTGATCTGCAGATTAAAAAAACCTTACTGGATGCCCCCAGCGTTCTCGCCGTCCTGCGCGTCCGCTACCCTGTGAATAGCACCAACGACCGCCAACTCGAAATCACCGAAGTCCTCGAAAGCGGCTGGATTTTCCGGAAGGATGACGTGCCGGAGGCTACGGACCAGGTGAACACGCCCGGCAAGGTGCCCACTGCGCTGCCGGAAGTCCCCTGAGCCCCCGCCCGGTCATTGTGAAACCCAGCCAAGGCAAGCGCCAACCCCACGGTCCTGCCAATCATCACCGCAGGGTAACCGGAGTTGGAAATTAAAGTTAGTCCGTCAAGCGGGTAAAGATTTTCTTCCCCCTTTGCATCGCCCTCCCATGCCTGCTAATGCCGCCTCCCGCGCCAATCCCGCGCCCCAATTTTCCAAATCTAAATTTTCCAACTTTCCAACTTTCCCCATTTCCCCATTTCCCCATTTCCCCATTTCCCAATTTCCCAGTTTCCCATTTGCTAATTTTTCCCCATGAATCCCGAATACATCGCCCGCGTCGCCGCCGAACTGAAACTCCGTCCTGCCCAGGTCGCCGCCACTGCCGAACTCATCGCCGAAGGCGGCACCGTCCCCTTCATCGCCCGCTACCGTAAGGAGGTCACCGGTGAACTTGACGAGGTCGCCATCACCAACATCCGCGACCGGCTCGTCCAGCTCGCCGAACTCGACGCCCGCCGCGCCGCCATCCTCAAATCCCTCGAAGAACGGAAACTCCTCACCGATTCCCTCAAGACGGCCCTCCTCAAAGCCGAAACCATGGCCCGGCTCGAGGACATCTTCGCCCCCTACCGCCCGAAACGCCGCACCCGCGCCACCATCGCCAAGGAAAAAGGCCTCGAGCCCCTCGCCGACTGGCTCACTGCCGAACAGGCCAACGTTTCCGTCAATCCCACCACCGAAGCGGCCAAATACATCAAAACCGACGGCCCTGACGCTGAACTCCACATCAAAACCACCGAGGAAGCCTTGTCAGGAGCCCGCGACATCATCAGCGAGCGCATGAGCGATGACGCCGCCGTCCGCGCCGCCGTCCGCAAGATCTACGAGGAAGAATCCACCCTCGCCAGCAAAGTCCTCATGGGCAAAGACACCGACGAAGCCGCTGCCAAATTCCGCGACTACTTCGACTGGTCGGAAGCCCTCAAAGCGGTCCCGTCCCACCGCCTCCTCGCCATGCGCCGGGGCGAAAAAGAAGGCTTCCTCATGCTCCGCGTCACCATCCCGGACGACCGTGGCTTTGACGCCGCCAAGCGCCTCTTCCTCACCGGCCGCGGCCCCGCCGCCGACCAGATCGCCCTCGCCATAACAGATGGCTGCAAGCGCCTCCTCTTCCCCGGCATGGAAACGGAACTCCGGTTAAACTCCAAGAAAAAAGCCGACCTCGAAGCCTCCCGCATCTTCTCGGAAAACCTCCGCGAACTCATGCTCGCGGCCCCGCTGGGCGAAAAACGCACCCTCGCCATCGACCCCGGCTTCCGCACCGGCTGCAAAACCGTCGTGCTCGACGCCCAGGGCAAGCTCCTCCACAACGACGTCATCTACCCCACCGCCGGCAGTCAGGGCCAGATGGTAGAAGCCGCCCGCACCGTCCTCACCCTGATCGAAAAACACAAAATCGAAGCCATCGCCATCGGCAACGGCACCGCCGGCCGCGAGACCGAAGCCTTCATCCGCAAGCTCAAGCTCCCCGCCGCCATCACCATCGTTATGGTCAACGAATCCGGCGCCAGCATCTACAGTGCCAGCGACGCCGCCCGCGAGGAGTTCCCCGATCACGACCTCACCGTCCGCGGAGCGGTCTCCATCGGCCGCCGTTTGATGGATCCCCTGGCCGAGCTGGTGAAGATCGACCCCAAGTCCATCGGCGTCGGCCAATACCAGCACGACGTGGAACAAAACCTTTTAAAGAACACCCTGGACGACTGCGTGCAAAGTTGCGTCAACGGCGTCGGCGTGGAACTCAACACCGCTTCCAAGCAATTGTTGTCCTACGTCTCCGGACTGAACAGCGGCATCGCCGAAAACATCGTCGCCTTCCGCCACGCCAATGGCCCCTTCACCACCCGCGCCGACCTCAAAAAAGTCCCCCGCCTCGGCGACAAAGCCTTTGAGCAAGCCGCCGGCTTCCTCCGCATCCGGGGGGCCACCCACCCCCTCGACAGCAGCGCCGTCCACCCCGAGCGCTACGCGTTAGTGGAAAAAATGGCCACCGACGCCGGCTGCACCGTGACCGACCTCATCAAGGACGAAAAGAAACGCGCCTCCATCAAATTGCAAAGCTACGTCACCCCCGAAGTTGGCCTCCCCACCCTGACCGATATCGTGGCCGAACTCGCCAAACCCGGCCGCGACCCGCGCCGGACATTTGAAGCCTTTGCCTTCGCCGAAGGCGTCGATAAACCCACCGACCTCCAGGTCGGCATGAAGCTTCCCGGCATCATCACCAATGTCGCCGCCTTCGGGGCCTTCTGCGACATCGGCGTCCACCAGGACGGCCTCATCCACGTCAGCCAGCTCGCCGACCACTTCATCAAGGACGCCAGCGAAGTCGTCAAAGTCGGCCAGCCCGTCCAGGTCACCGTCATGGAAGTCGACCTCCCCCGGAACCGCATCGCCCTCAGCATGAAAGCCAAACCCGACTTCGAGAAAAAGTCCGGCAAGCCCCCCGGCCAAAACGGTCCCGGCAATGGCAACGGCGGCCCACCTCGCCGTGATGTCGGCGGCCAACGCCCCCAGCAAAGCGGGGGCATCGGCACCGGCATGGGCAATCCCTTCGGCGGAGGTAACGACTGGTTCAGCCAAGCCCAGAAAAAAAAATAGCGACAACGCCTCCGCCTCATACCCGCCTCCGTCCTCGGTCCCCCCATCCGGAAGAGGAGGACAAACCGGGTTTAACCGCCAATGAACGCGAATCAACGCGGATGGATTCTCTGGAAAAATGCCCTAAATGTCTTTTCCAGCTTGATGGATTCGCGTTCATTGGCGTTCATTGGCGGTTAATTAAAAAACGCATGGCCGACTTCCGCAAGTCCCTGCTTTTCAGGGACGAAAAAGAAAAATGGCAGGATTTAACCGCCAATGAACGCGAATCAACGCGAATGGATTCTCTGGAAAATCCCACAAAAGCCCTTTCCAGCTTGATGGATTCGCGTTCATTGGCGTTCATTGGCGGTTAATTAAAAAACGCATGGCCTTTTTCCCAAAACCACTACTTTTCAAAGATGAAGTTTATGCCATCACCGGAGCCGCCATGGAAGTGCACAACACGATCGGAAACGGCCTGAACGAAAAAATTTACGAGAACGCATTGGTGGTGGAATGCCGCCTCCGCAAAATCTCTTACGACCAACAGCCGCGCTTCCCCGTCGATTACAAAGGCTGCCGCGTCGGCGAGTTCATTCCTGACCTCATCCTTCACGGCAGCATCATCGTGGACACGAAAACAATCGACCGCATCACTGACTACGAACTGGCTCAGATGCTCAACTACCTGCGCGTGACCGGCCTCCCGCTCGGCCTTATCATCAACTTCAAGCACGCCAAACTCGAAGTGAAACGGGTCATTTTGGAAGCAGGTTTAACCGCCAATGAACGCGAATAAACGCGAATGGGTTCTCTGGAAAAATACCCTAAATGTCTTTTCCAGCTTGATGGATTCGGACTGATATCCTCTAAATTCCATCCGGATCAGGCATTTCGGGGCATCGTCAAAGTGGTTTCGCGTGCGGTCATTCAGAAGAATCAAAAATTACCTGGTAAATGGGACGCGGATCCGGAGATATAGGGGGAGATGCATTTGCAGAGTGACGATCAAAACCGCCAGTTTTTGAGGCTCTTTACCGAGCACGAACCGGCGTTGCGCATGTTTGTGCGCTCTTTGGTTCCGACCCGTGCAGATGCGTCCGAGGTGATGCAGGATGTCGCGGTTGTCGTTTGGGAAAAAATCGGCGGATTTGAGGAAGCCCGGAATTTTCGGAAGTGGGCGTTCGGTGTCGCACGCTATGAGGCGCTGGCTTATTTGCGGGACCGGTCCCGGGACCGCCATGTGTTTGATGACGAACTCGTCGCCCGGTTGGCCGACAAGGTTGTCGCAGCCGAACCCTGAGATCGAAGCACTTTCCCCGCCGATTCTGCTTTCGTGGCGAAACCGAAAGCCGATCATTTAAAATAACGCAAATGAGACATTTTTTCCTCAACCGACGCCGCTTCCTTGGAAAATTGGGTATGGGATTTGGAGGCGTGGCCTTGCAAGCCCTCCTCCAGCAGGAAGCCCTGGCAGGGCGCGGCCGCGCCATGGATCCCTTGCTGCCGGTGGCCCCCCGGATACCGGATTTCCCGGCCCGGGCAAAGTCGGTGATCTTTCTCTACATGGTGGGCGGGCCATCGCAGATGGATACCTTTGACTACAAACCCACTTTGCAAAAGCTCCACGGCCAAAAGCTCCCTGACAGCATCCGCCAGTCCATTCTGGCAACAAAACAGGCCAATGTGCTGCACGGCTGCAAGGATGAAATCCTGGGCAGCCCCTATCAATGGAAGCAATACGGCCAGTCCGGCATGTGGGTGAGTGAACTCTTTCCCAAAGTAGCTGAGCAGGTGGACCAGCTTTGTTTCATCCACTCCATGCAGGCGGATTCCAATAACCATGCCCCGGCCAGTTATCAAATGCACACCGGCGACATCCGGGCCGGCAAGGCCAGTCTGGGATCGTGGACCACCTATGGGCTGGGCACCCTGAACCACAATCTGCCCAGCTATGTGGTGCTTTATGATGCCGGTCCCCTCGGCGGTGCGGCGAATTACGGCAATGGATTTTTGCCGGCAGCGTTCCAGCCCACCCGGCTCCGCGACAAGGGGGTGCCGGTGCTGGACCTGATGCCGCCGGAGGAATTCGCCACCGGGCAACGTGCTTCCCTGGACCTGCTGCAAAAATTGAATTTGGACCATCGCCGGGACCGCCCCGGCCTCACGGAACTGGACGCGCGCGTCGCCAGTTATGAACTGGCCTACCGGATGCAATCGTCGGCGATGGAAGTGGGAGGATTGGAAAAGGAATCCCCAGCCCTGCAACGTGACTATGGGCTGGAGCATGAAGAGGAGCGAACCCGGAATTTTGGCCGGAAGTGTCTCATGGCCCGCCGCCTCGTGGAGCGCGGGGTCCGTTTTGTGCAACTCTACGACATGCCTGACAAGGACGGCTGGGACGCCCACGCCAAGCTGGCGGACAACCACACCCCCCGGGCCCGCTGGACCGACCAGCCCATCGCGGCCCTGCTCAAGGACCTGAAACAAAGCGGCATGCTGGACGAAACCCTCGTGATCTGGGCTAGCGAGTTCGGCCGCACCCCCATCATGCAGGGAGACGGCGGCCGCAATCACAATGCTGCAGGATTCACGATTTGGATGGCCGGCGGCGGGGTAAAACCCGGTCAACGCATCGGAGCCACGGATGAAGTCGGTTACCAGGCCATCGAACGGCCCTTGCCCGTGCATGACCTCCATGCCACCATTCTTCAACTGCTCGGACTCAATCACAGCAGCCTGTTTTTTGACTCCAATGGCCGGCAGGAACGGCTTACTGGAGTGGCCGGGCAGGCTGAAATCATCAAGGAGGTTTTTGTATGAAATGGATCCTGATTTTGTTGATGAGCACTGCGTCAGGCCTCCCCGCCAGTGAGATGCCCGAAAGGATTGGCGACGCTTGGTCCGATGCGCGGAATCCCGTGGTGGTCAGTTTCCGCGGGCAAAGGCTGGACCTCTGGTCCCTCAAACCGGTAACCCCTCCAGTGCTCCCGGATGAACCTCATGAAGGCAGGCAGAGCCTGGAAATTGACCGGCTGATCCTGACGTATTTGAAGGCCCGGTCACTCCCTGCCCCATCCGCAGCCGACGCCCGCACCCTCGCCCGGCGCCTGTATTTCGATCTGAGCGGACTGCCCCCCACGGTGGGTCAGATGGCTGAATTTTTGGCAAAGGCGGACAGCGACGGCCTGGCTGCGGCCGCCTCCGTCCTGACCGGGGAGCTGCTGGCGTCTCCCCACTTTGGCGTGCACTTCGCCCGTCTGTGGCTGGATGTAGTCCGCTACAGCGACAGCAATGGCTTCGACTGGGATGAGTTCCGTCCGCTGGCCTACCGCTACCGCGATTACGTGATCCGCGCCTTCAATGCTGACAAGCCATACGATCAATTCATCACCGAGCAACTCGCGGGGGATGAGCTGGCCAACGACACCCTATCCGGACCTCAGGCGTCGGAATTTCAAATCGCCACCGGCTTCCTGCGGCTGGGGCCATGGGACAATTCAGCGGCCGCTTTCAATGAGCAGGACCGCGCCCGCGACGAATTGCTGACGGATCTGACGCAAACGACCGGCAGCGGCTTTCTCGGCCTGACGATGAGCTGCTGCCGTTGCCATGATCACAAATATGATCCGCTGATCCAAGCCGATCATTACCGGCTGCGGGCCTTTTTTGCTCCAGTGACCTTTACTGATAACTTCCAAATGCGGGACGCGGCACAGGATATACCGGTGACCCACATCCTGCAGCAGGGGAATTACAAAACCGCCGGGGAGCGGGTGTCCCCCGGGTTTCTCTCGGCATTGGATCCCAACGCAGCTGAGATTCCAACCCCTCCGAATGCACAGAGTTCCGGCCGTCGCCTTGCCTTGGCCCGTTGGATCACGGCCCCCAAAAATCCTCTCGCCTCCCGCGTTATGGTGAACCGGCTGTGGCAAAGTCTGATGCAACATCCGCTGGTGGCGACTCCAAATGATTTTGGCCTCGCCGGCGAACTCCCCCATGATCCTGCCCTGCTCGACTGGCTGGCCGGGGAGTTCATGCGGCAAAATTGGTCAGTAAAACAATTGATCAGGACCATTCTCGGGAGTGCCACCTACCGGCAGGCCGGCGGCAGCCTCCCGGCAACTTTTGCCACCCGGCAGCCCCGCCGCCTCAGCGCGGAACAATTGCGCGATGCGATGCTGGCAGTTTCCGGACTGCTGAACGAAAAGAAAGAAGGTCCTCCCGTCTGGCCGGATCTGCCGCCGGATCTGCTGCAATCGAATCCTGCCTTTCTCGATGATAACAAGGAAAAGACCAAAGGCTGGTATCCTTCGCCTGAACCAGAGCAGGGGGCCCGCAGCATTTTCCTCGTGCAAAAACGCAATACCCGGGTGCCCCTGCTGGAGACCTTTGATCTTCCGGACAACTCCACCTCCTGCGCCCGGCGCAGCGTCTCCACGGTCGCGCCCCAGGCCCTCACCCTCCTGAATAGCCCCTTCGCCAAACAAACCGCCGAAGCCCTCGCCGCGCGGGTTCAGGATCTGGCAGGGCAGGACCAGGATTCCCGGATTCACCATGTTTTCCAACTCACCCTGCAACGCCCGCCCCGTCCGGCTGAAAAAGCTGACTGTCAGGAATACCTGGACCGGCATAGCCTCCCCGAACTATGCCGCGTGATGTTGAACCTGAACGAATTCATTTACATCGACTGAGATTCCGGACATGGAAAAGCCCATGGCTGACCATGGGCTTTTGCGGGAGGGTTTGCCTGGAGTGAAACCTGCCTGCAAATATTACCTGGAGGTGGGCAGCCCGAAGGGTGAGGAGATCTCACTCGATTTGGTGGGCCGGCTCCAGGACAACTCGCTGGCTTCCTCTCCTGGAAGCGGAGGGCGGGTGCGTTTTTTCTTTCGTCCGCCGTCCGGGCTTTCGCAGGCGCAAATTCCTGCCAGTGCCAAGGCTAAAGCGGATAAACAGAGAAGCTTCATAGGGAAATGAAAAAACGGGGAGCAAATCAGGTCGGGCTGTTCTCGAAGACCACTTCATCGCCAGGCTGGATTTCGAAGCCAGGGGTGATCGATTTCACGGCAATATCAGCCACCGTGGTGTTTGCTTCGATTTGGACGATGTTCAGCTTGCCAATCAACTGGCTGCCGCGTTTGACAAGAAGGCGGGACTCGCTGCTGACGCCCTGGTTTTGACCAAGATTCACGATGACGAAGCCGAAATCCGGGTTTACAGCGGAAACGGTGCCAGTGCGGCTGGCCAAGGAGATGGCTTTGGCACGGGTGGCCTGTTGTTGTTTCAGGCGGGTGATCAGGTTTTGGCTCTCGACGATGGCCTTTTTGGCCACTTCGGCCTCCTTGGAGATCTTGTCCAGTTCCTCGACCTTGGCATCATTGTCCTTCTTCAGTTGTTCGTTTTTCGCGAGGATCTCTTCCATGGTGCCGGAGCTTCCGAGGATTCGATTGATTTCCTCCTGCATGGACTGCTTTTTGGCCCCGATTTCCTCAGTTTCTTTTTTGGCCGCTTCCACCTCTGCTTCTTTGCCTTTGATGTCGCTGAGGAGAGCCTTCGTGCTCAAGGCCTCGTTTTTGGCGTTGGTGTTGGTGTCGGTTACTGATTGATTGGTCGCGGTGATCGACGCGGCCTTCTCAGTCATTTCTTTGTGGATTTCTACGATCTCACGGTTCAAGCCGTCCTTCTCCTTCCGGGTGTCGACGAGAGAAGTGCGGGTCAGGAAGGCGAGGGCAGCTCCTCCAACGGAACCAAGCAGGCCAAGGAATACAAATAGCTTCATAGGGAAATAGTGGGAAGGGGGTGGAGAGACTTATTTGGTCATGGCAGGGTCGACAGCCGGGGCGGGTTCCGCATCAGCCGGAGCCTCAGCGGCTGGGGTGGCAGGAGCAGCAGGGGTATCGGCAGCGGGGGCGAAGGGATCGGCTTCAGCGGCTGGTTTCGCGCCTTCAGGAGCAGGGGCTTCCGGGGTGGCAGCCTTTGCAGGAGCCGGTTTCGCAGCAGCAGGAGCGGCGGGGGCGCTGCCTGGCATGGAGCCGGAGCCGGTTTTGACCTGGTCGCCAGGAAGAATGGAATCTCCCGGAGCGACGGAGCCGGGCACGATTTCAGCAGAGGAGGAGTTGGGAGAGATGCTGGTAACGATGAGTTTGCCAACGACTGAGCTGCCGCGGACAACATCCAGTTTTGCCTGGCGCACGACGGAGGCGGCGTTGCCAGCTCCAATGGTGACAAACCCCCAATCAGGGTTCACGGCGGTGATACGGCTGCGGAAGCCAGCGGCCATGGTGCCGGTCTGTTGCCAGTTATCAATGCGTTTGATTTCGCTGATCTGCTTGTCGAGCACCGCTTTGCCAGCGAGGGAAGATTCAATCTCAGATTTGGCAGTGGAGATTTGCTTGTCGTATTCGACGCGCTTGGCTTCCTGGGATTTCATTTCAGCGACCATGGTGTCGATGCCCCCCATGTCCTTCATTTTTTGCTCCACTTCGGCGAGATCTTTCGAAGCGGCTTCCTTGGCAGCAGTGGCTTCCTCCACCAGTTTGGCGACCTCATCCTTTTTGGCGGCGGCTTCCGCCTTGGCTTTTTCTTCCGTGGTCAGCTTGTCCTTGACCTTCGCGAGATCGGCTTCGGAGGTCTTCACTGCGGCCTCCATGGCTGTCCGTGATTTCTCGGCGGTCTTTTTATTGCCGCCGGCATTGGCCAACTGGGTTTTTTCCGCAATCAATTGCGGTCTCACCATGACATATTCAATACCACCGGCGGCCAGCAAGGCAACGCCTGAAACAATCGATAGGGGCTTCCACATAATCTTTTTAGTCCGGGTCTGATTTTTAAAAAAGGGCTCTCCGCCTGTTTAAAGAGGATCGGACCTGAACACAACACGAATTTCCTCCTTGGAGGCAAGAATTTTTACTCGAACGGCGATAATTCCTTCCTTTCCTGAAATTTCCATGAAAATTCAGGGCCCGGCGATTTCCGGCTTGCTCCTTCCGCCGCCGGTGCAAGGCTGAAGCGCTGTCAGGGGCTATGGAGTGCCGGCGGGCAAACCCCGCCAGGTCCGGAAGGAAGCAACGGTAGTTCGTCCGGCTCTGCCGTAGTTCTCTGACAGCACTTTTTCACGGGGAGCACCGACGGGACTTGGCCAGCTTTCGCCAATTGCGGCCTCCGGCAGTTGACGGGAAGGCCGTCCCTCTATAAAGGTGGACCCCATGTCCTCGTCCATCAGTCCGGCCATCCGAGAAAGGGTCGAAGAATTCATCGCTGCCAAAGGCTTGCGCCATACCCGCCAGCGCGACGTCATTATAGAAGCGGCTTTTAATACCACGGACCACTTTACCGCCGAGGAACTCTGGGAGCGGGCCCGCAAAATCGACGCCACCGCCTCGCGGGCCACGCTTTACCGCACCCTCAGCCTGCTGGTGGAGAGCGGACTGCTCAAGGAGATCGATCTCGGCCGGGACCAAACCTACTATGACCCAAATTTTGTCGACCACCCCCACCATAATCACCTGATCTGCCTTGATTGCCAAAAGGTCGTAGAATTTGAAGACCTGCACCTCAGCCTCCTGGAGGACTGCATCACGCGCCGCCTCGGCTTCCGGCCGGAGACCAGCGCCATCCGCATTGAGGCCAGTTGCGATGAACTGCGCCAAAAAGGCACCTGTGCCCGCCGCATTTAATCTTGGCCTGCACCCAGTGGCGGCCTGTGTCCAGCACCACATGGATTGCGTTTGCGGAGAAGCGGTTGCTTCGGGTGGCTTTATTGACAGGCCGCCGCCAGAGAATACGTCTTTTGCAAGCAATTTCCCGTCTCCTGCAATGCAGCTTGGCATTTTCCCCGCTGCCCTGTAACGTCCCCCAGCGTTCCTACCCCAAATCGCCCCTTTCCCCATGTCCGTCGCCGCCCCTGCCGTCTCCCTTCCTGCGTCCTCTGTGCCTGTCCCTTTGGTCGCAGTTACCCTGCCTCCGGCCTTGCCACCGACCACGCGGCGCTTCCGCCAGCCGAAGAAAAACATCCCGCAGACCAAGCCGGAACGCGATGCCCTGCTCGCTTACATCCGCGCTTTTGTGGAACGCGAAAAACCCGTGCCTCCCATCCCCGGAGACGAACTCCGCATCCTCGCCCAGCGCATCGTCCAGGAAACCGGCATTGGTCCCATCCACCTCGACTACACCGGCGTCCTCCTTTCCAACGAAATCTGGCGCGAATCCCTCGCCACCATTCCCTATGAGCGCCGCCTCCTGCTCATGCCGAAGTGCCTGCGGGTGGAAAGCAAATGCCCGGCGCCATTCGATGAATTCGGCCTCCTGTGCAAACAATGCGGCCTTTGCACCATCCAGGACTTCCAAAACGAAGCCGAGCGCCTTGGTTATGCGGTGCTGGTGGCTGAAGGGTCCGCCATCGTGAT
The DNA here is from genome assembly GCA_945900785.1 of Akkermansia muciniphila. Lineage (GTDB taxonomy): Bacteria > Verrucomicrobiota > Verrucomicrobiia > Verrucomicrobiales > V1-33 > CAIZWU01. The sequence goes on along the minus strand of CAMDJM010000019.1, from coordinate 48,444 downwards.
GTCCCTCATCCAGACCGGGAAAATCGAAGCCATCGTCGGCATTTCCTGCCTGCCCGTTCTGGAACGCACCTTCCCTTACGTGGAAGCTGCGGCCATTCCAGCTATCGCGGTGCCCCTCCTGCAGGACGACTGCATCGACACCACCGTGGATATCGACTGGGTCTGGGACTACCTGCACCTCACCAGCGATGACAAAACCCGCCGCCTCAACCTCAACGCCCTGCATGAGGAAGTCCGCACTTGGTTCACCCCGGAAACGCTAACCACCCTCGCCGGAGCCCCGGAAGGTGCCGCTGAGACCCTCGCCCGCGAAGCCCTCACCGGTCCGGGCAACCGCTGGCGGCCCTACCTCACCACCGCCGTCAGCCAGGCCCTCCGCGCCGATCCCACCGCGCCTTTCACACCTTCCATCCAAAAACTCTCCCTCGCTGTAGAGTGCTTCCACAAAGCCAGCCTGATCCATGACGACATTGAGGACGGAGACGCCACCCGCTATGGCCAGGCCACCCTGCATGCCACCCACGGCCTGCCTGCGGCTTTGAATGCCGGTGATCTGCTCATCGGGGAAGGTTATCGTCTCATCGCCGACTGCGGCCTGCCCGGCCATCAAATCGCCCCGCTCATCCGCATCGCCGCCAGCGGTCAGAGGGATCTTTGCCGCGGCCAGGGCGCGGAACTCGCCTGGCAGCAAAATCCCAGCCCACTCACCAGCGGCCAGATCCTCGAAATCTTTCGCCTCAAAACCGCCCCGGCCTTCTCCGTCGCCCTCCTCCTCGGCGCTGCCCACGCCGGAGCCCTTGATGAAAACGAAGCCCCGCTCCTCGCCTTCAGCGAAGCCCTCGGTATCGCCTATCAAATCAAGGACGACCTTGAAGACCACCTCGCCGACGCCTCGCTCGCCGCTCCTGACGCCACCCACCGCCCCGCCGTCAACCTCATCGCCTGCCTCACCACCGAGCGCTTCGCCGGCGACCGCGACAAAGCCCTGAACCACGCCCAGGACCTGCTCGACCGTTACAAGGAACAAGCCATCCGCTCCCTCCAGGACCTCGAAAACCCCAATTTAAAAGGCCTCCTCCGCCGCATCATCGGCAAAATCTTCACCCCGCTGGAAGTGGGGTCGTGGTGCTCCGAGGCGACCCATGCCAAGTGACCCTATCTGGGGCGCCGGCGCGTGGTTTCATGGCGCAGGACCATCAGGGCGAGCAGAGTTCCAGTCACCAGAACGGTAGGTTCAGGGACGGGAACGATTTCATTGCCGGCGAATACGGAGCTTCCCCCGATCGGATTCAGTCCATTATCCGAAAAGAATTGGACAGTGCTCAAGTCACGGGGACCCGCCCCCAGACCGGTATTTGCATTGAAAATAAGCCGGTCGGTGCCTGTGTTGCCAGCCGTATTGGCGGTGCCGGTCCAGTTCCAAATGGAGAGCTTCCCAGTCCAGGTGCCCGTATCCGAAAAAGTCAGACTGCCGGTGGCTCCGCTTCCGAAATCGATCACGCCCGACGATTGGCTGAGCGGGCCGGTGGAGGCACTGAAACCGCCTGTCTCCAATTTGGCACCGCTAAGCGTCATCGGAGCGGAGGCAGGGAGCGCGGAGCCGGACCCCAGAAGGAGCGATCCGCCCTCAATACTGGTGCGGCCGGAGTAGGTGTTGGCGGCGGCGAGAATGGTGCTGCCGGCACCCGTTTTCAGGACGCTGTTGATGTTGCCCCCGGTATCCGTGATGGCGGAACCCAGACTGAAAATTTCCCCAAGCCCGGGAGAAAGAGTGACCTGTTGTTTCCCGGCAACCGGAGCACTTTGCTGGACGCGGCCGACATTGATGGAGGCCCCGCTATCATCATATCCCCAGTCCCTGATGACGGATCCCGTGTCATTTTTGCTCAGGCTGACCCGCATCCAACCATACCAGAACGTCGCACTGCCATTTTTGGTGAATTTGAAACCGAGGTATCCATCCTGAGCGGCTTGAAATTGTGCAGCGGCGGGTCCGATGTGTTGATTATCATCGCCTGAACCGCCAAAGCCGCTGGAATACGTCTGCCCTGACGAAACCAAGGGTCCCTCCCCCAGATTTATGATCGCATCCAGATTGCCCGTCCCGGTCCGGACCGGTTGGAAGGAAGGGCTGTTGGCGATTCCAGCCCCCCCGAAGAACGGATTGATATCCCAACCCACGGGTGCGCCGGTGGTGGTGCCATGGAAAGTGGTGCCGGCATCCAGGTCCAGATACACCCCATTGAAATCGGTCGGGATGGCGATGTCCTGGAGGCCGCTGTAGAGGGTGGCGGCAGGCGCGGCGGAAGCGAGGGCAAGGACCAGAATGGAAACAGGGATTTTCATGTTATTGAATCGTCACCCGCACCCGGAAAAATTGGGCCTTGCGGCCATCGGAAAGAAAAAAGGGATACCGCACGGAGACCGCGTCCATCTCCGCGTCGGAGGCGATCACGTTGGGAGTCGCGCTGCTGTTTTGCCAGCCCGTGAGGTCGGCGCTGAACTGCACGGTATAAGTGAGGCCCGCCGTCAGGTAATCCTTTCTCCGGCCAAACACCGCGAGGAAAGTGACGCCCCCCGGGTTGGCGCTTAAACTCAGCTTCGGTTGGCCGCGCTGAGTGACAACGCCGGCATGATAGCTGATGTCCCCGGGACCGGAGAGCAGGTTGGCAGGATCGGTCCCGAAGGCGTATTCCAGCAGATTGTTCAGGGCATCGCCATCGGGGTTCGCGGTTTGACCACCGAGGGGGTTCTCAAGGCCGAGGAACTGCACTTGCCAAGGGTCCGGCAACTGGTCTCCGGCATAGAGCCGGAAGTTATCAGGGATGGACTCGATGACGCTGAAAGCAAAGATGCCGGAGACACCGGCAGAGGCACCTTGAATCGTAGCGTTGGTATTTTGATATACGGCTTCAGCCGTGGCGAGGCCCGCGGCATCGATGGTCGCGATGGGGCCCGACAGGACACTCCATGAGAGGGTGTTGGCGGCCAGTGGCAGCCGGGTGCTGTCATCAAAAGTCAGGGAGGCAGACAGTTGGCTGGTGCCGGTTTCATTGACGGTGGGGGATGGGGCGCTGAGACCCAGGGAAACGGCATCCGTGAGTTGGCCGGGGAATCCGGGGCGCAGGCGGTAGTTGGCGGAGCTGCCAGCCAGCCCCGGAGCGGTGGACCCATTGATGGTATAATTGGCGCTGGAACCGCGCGAACCGCCCTGATCCAAAACGGCAGAAGCGAGTTGATAGGGCTGCGCCAGCACCGGGCCAACCGGCAGGGCCGCGACGGAACCGCAAACGAGGCGGCGGAGGCAGGTGGAAGTCATGGCTGAAACAGGATGTTGGGTGGTCCGTGGCCGGGCACCATCTGCTATGGGACAGACGGAAGGAAGAGTTTTTCGAGGCGGTCGAGCCGTTGTTTCAGTGCCGCGATTTCCTCATCCCTGGCTTTCATGGCCCGGTGCAGTTCCTGGACGGCGGCGGCGGAATAAATGGTCAGGGGATAGGTGTCCACCTGGAGGATGGGTGAGCCGTCAGGCAGGGCTTCGCCGCTGCTTTGGACGTGATCGGGAAAGACCTGGGCAAATTCCTGGGCCACGACGTTCAGATAGTGCTTGTCCGCAATGCCGGGATGGGCGGCGCGGTAGGCTTCGGTGTAGCGGAAGTCCACCAGCCGGACCTGATCGAGCTTTTCGAGCGCTCCGGTGAGCGGGGCGATGTCGGTTTTGATACGGCGGTCGGAGTTGGCGAACCAATTGCTGGCGGTGGTTTTGGAAGCCTGCCCCTCCACTTCGAGGGCGTTGACCGCAGCGGTCCGGCCGATGCCCACGCCGGGGACAAAGACATTGGGTTGATCCCGCCGTGCCACCTGGCCGGGGATGAGGTCGGCCCGCAGGGCGAGGGCGTGATGCTCTCCGGCGGCGATGGCGGTCACGTTGACGCCCTCCGCCGGCAGGATGGTCTGACCGTAAGAGTTATTGCCCCAGGCAGTCAGGGTGCCGTCCGTTTTCAAAGCCACGCTGAAAGTATAACCTCCCGCTACTTTCGAGATCCCGGTCAGGCCGTCCGGAACTGTGGTTTGCCCGCCGCGGTTCAATCCCCACGCGGTGACGGTTCCATCGCTTTTCACAGCCAAGCTGTGATAGGCGCCGGCACCAATCGCGACCACGCCGGTCAATCCGGCGGGGACGTCGCATTGCTGGTTGCCGTTGCGTCCCCATGCGATGACGGCGCCTGATGCTGTCAGAGCCAGGCTGTGGTCGTAGCCGGCGGCGATGGCCGTGATATTGACCACGGTGCCGGGGATGGTGGTTTGCTGGAAACTGTTATCGCCCCATGCGGCCACGGTGCCATTGGCGAGGAGGGCAAGACTGTGCTTTTCGCCGGCGGCCACCTCTGTCGCGGTGGTGATGCCGGTGGAGGCGGGAGCCTGGGCATAGGTGTTAGCCCCCCATGCCACCACGCTGCCATCACTTTTGCGGGCCAGAAAATGACCGGTTCCGGCCGCGATGTGCGTGACCCCGGTGAGTCCCGGAGGAACGGTGGGGCCCGTCCCCCATGGGATCACGGTGCCATTTTTCAACAAAGCCAGGCTCTGAGTGGTGCCCGCTGCCACCGCTGCCACCCCGGTGAGGACCGGCACCGTGGTTTGACCGGCATCATTTCTGCCCCAAGCCACCACCGGCCTGGCGGGTGGGGTGAGAATATCGCTGATAAGAACCTGCTCGACTTTGGTGGCCACGAGCGCATACGGCGCGGCGGCGAAGCGCTGATCCGGAGTGATTTGCTGAAAGCCGATGACGCCATCGTTGAACCAGACCCGGAGGCGCACGTCGGCATTGTTGAAGACCGCGGCGGGGACGGCAGTCATGTTGGTGAGAGAGGTGTCGCCGAGGAGCACCGCGTAGAGGCCCTTGGTGACGGTCAGGGCAACGGCGGCGGCGGGTTGCGACCCGGCCGCGCTGGTGCCGTCGTTGCTCCAATAGCTGATCGTGCCGTTGCCATTGACGAGGGCGAACTTGAACTGGCCGGTGCCGTCAAAGTTCACCGTGTTGACGGCGATGCGGCCCTGGTGGTTGAGCAGGGCGGGCACTGCGGCCCACGCGGAGGTTTGCCAGGCGGCCCAGATCAGGACAGTCAGGAGACGACGGAGCAGGGCGGGGTGAACACTCATGGTTTTGTTCATCAGTTTCCGCTATGGCTGTAGGTGCGCAGGAAGAGTTGGATGTCCTTCACGCTGGCGACGAAGCGGTTCAGGCCTTCCTGCTCGTTGTTGAGCAGGGTGTTGGCGGGGATGACGATCTTCCATTGGCTGTTCCACACGCTGCGGCCGATCAGGCGGGAGTTGGTGAACTCCAACGGAATATTGCTATAGAAGAAGGCCGGATCGCTGACGGGGCGGAAGGCTTGGTGTTTGCGCAGGATCCAGGGCTGGGAACTGAGCGTGCCATTCGCGGTGAAGAATTGGGTGGTATTGAAGCTGGTGGCTCCCAGGTTGTAAGGCAGCGGCAGGGCTTGGTCATGCACCGTCCACCTGCGCACGGTATTGGTATCGCCGAGAGGCGGGGCCAGCATGGAATCCATGCCCACCGGAATCAGGTAAACGTAGGGCGTGGCCATCAGGGCGTTCGGGGCATTGCTGGCGGGACCACCGGCACCGGGGGTGCCGATGGCGTAGGGGTCCATGCCGACGTAGCCTTTGAGCACAATCCCGGCACTGCTGATCTTGGTGGAATAACTGGTCGGGGTGTAGGCGTGGTCGCCCGAGGCCCCGGGCAGGCCGAAGAAATTCTTCCCATGCTGGATGGTGGTGCTGAAGGGGATGATAATGCCCGGCACCGGCGTGCCATCCGGCTTGCGGAGGTTATTGCAATACCGGGCCACATCCGCATCCGCGAGGAGATTGGCACTGATGGACTGCTCCAGGGTTTGTTTCCAGGCATCATCATCACTGGTGATGCTGTCATCCGAGAGGATGCGGAAGAGTTCCCCCCGCAGGCTGAAGAGGGTGCCGTATTGGTCAGGATTGTTGATCCCGAGGCGGCCTTCGGCGACGGAGAAGTCGGCATTGAGTTGCGCCATGGTGCCCGCCAGTCCCGCATCACCCAGCGTGCTGACCGTGGCCTGGGGAACGCCTCCGGTGAGATCGCCCAGGGCGCGGGAGGCGACGATTTTGTTGATCACGGCCTGGCCAGCGGGGGTGCCCAGCAAACCGGTTTCGTAGTCGTAGCTTTTAGCAGCGAGGTAGGTATAGCGGCTGGCAAGATCAAAGAGGGTGCGGTATTGCTCGAGGGCTTCGTTGCGGAAGGTGCGGAAGGTGAGGTCCTTGGTGCGGTAGCCGGTGATGACGGCGGCGGCGCGCTGGCGGAAGGTTTCCCGGTCGGCCAGCACCTTTTGCCCTTTGTAAATCAGATTGCGGACATTTTGATTGGCACTCTGATAAGCCGCCGCCAGTTGGACGAACTCAAAGTGCTTGCCGGCCAGTTGGCGATAGGTGTTTTCCATCTCGAAGGTGGCCTGCAATTCCTGCTGATTGAAGTCCAGAATGGACAGGTATTTCTCCAGCTGATCCGGCAGCGACTCCAGGGTGATGCCCAGCACAGCGGACGTCAGTTCCACCGCCCGCTGACTCCATGTCAGGCCGACCTTGGCGGTGGTTTCCGCCGCCTGGATGGCGGTTTCCGCCGGGGCGGCGACATCACTGGCCAAGCCCACGGTGTCGGGAATGGCTTCATCCACCGTTTCGGCAATGTCCTCCACGACCTCCTTGGCGTCTTTCAGTTTGGCGGAAACGGCATTGAGCACGGCGATGGTTTGGCGGAGCGCCTCCGTTGCGGGAATGGCGTTGGCTTTGGCGTCGAGGTGGTTGAGGTGGCTCAGCGCGAGATTTTCAAAAACCTCGCCTTGCCGTTTCAGGGTGGCATTGAGTTCCTGGAGTTTCCAGTTGGCTTCCAGCATTGCCACCTGCGCAAGGTGGGCCTCAAGCAGGGCTTTCTGCAATTCGCCCGCTTTGGCACGGTTGCCCAAGCCTCCTGACGGATCGATCACGTTGGAAAACTGGACAAATTGATCCGGGGAAACTGTGAAGATTTTCTTCTCGGTGTGCCAGTCAAAATACTCCTCGAACTGCTTTTCGATAGGATCGGCAGGATTGAGTCCCAGCAAATCGACCACCTCCAGCAGCCCGATCCTGGTGATTCGGTTCGAGGGGTGCAGATTGATGACCGGGGCTCCCAGAAGTTCGGTTAGTCCAACCAGGCCGTCCTCGGCGAGTCCCACCGCTCCGATGCCCCCGAAATGGTCCTTCACAATCTTCGAGAGATCGCTGTCGGAGAAGCTCCTCACTCCGACCGGCACCTGGAGGGTCACCGTGACCGGTTTGCTGGTATCCACGAAATCCGTGGGCCGCTCAATGATGGACCACCGCAGCAGATCCGGCCCGGAGTATCCCTGGGCATAAGGTTTTCCTGGTCCGATGTCCCCTGCATAGGGAGTGCCATAGATTTCCTCGAGGGCGGCAATGGCCGCACTCTCCTGATCGAGGATGGCATCCTGCCGGTCGGCGATCTGGTTTTCCTGATTGCGGAGCAGGCGGGTCATTTTGGCGGCTTGATCGAAGGAGCCTTTGGCATTCAAAACGGCACGCAGGGCGCGGCTGTTGATCTGCTCGTAGTGGGAGTTGCCGGCTTTGTGTTCGGCGGGGGAGATGTCAAAGGCGATGGCACCCGGGCTGAGACCAAGGGGGTTGAGGTGCGCATTGGCGAGATCCATGCCGGATTGGAAAACATTGGCGGCGGCGACGAGTTCATCGAGTTCAGGCACGGTGGTGCGGTCCACGATCTGCACGCCGGTGTGGTTGGGATCGGTATCCTTGTCAGGGAGCAGGGCATTGCCGGTGATCCAGTGGTAGAAGCTTCCCTGGGCGGAACGGCTGGCGGTCTCGTCGAGCCCCTGGTAGCGCGAGACGGCGGTCCGGGGGTTGACTTTGCCGTCCTGGAAATGACTCCAGCCCGCAGCGGGATCGTCCTGATAACTTTGCCGCTGCACGAGGGCGAAGATTTGCTGCGCGGTGCGGGCCACATTGCCGGCGGCGGCGGCAAATTTCCGCTCGTCCTTGTAGTCCACTAGGACCGACTGGCCCAGCACGGTAACGGATTCGGCGCTGGGGATCCAGGTGAAGTCGGGATGGGTCAGCAGTTTGTAATATCCGGTGAGGGCCGTGAGATAGTGGCCATAGGCATCGCCATGGCCCTGCGGGAACATGCGCAGCGCATCGGCGGCATCCACCTTGCCATCGGCGCTGGCGCCGCCGGACTTTTCCTTGATGTTGTAATTCACCGCGTAGAGCACCTCGCCGCTGTTGATGCCGCGGGTGTAGTTCCAGAACAGGCGGTTGTAGGCCGGGGCCAGTTTGACATCCGGATTCCCAAAGTCATCCCGTCCGCGCAGCAGCGCGAGTTCCTCATCAAGTGAACTGGCGACCTGGCCCTCGAAGGAGAAGCGGCTGGTATTGACTTCGGTGACGGTGGTTTGGTCGTCGATGGAAATGGTAGGATTCGCCGCGTCGGCGTAGGCTTCGTTGCCGAGGATGGTGTAGAGGTCGTTCAGGTAGCCGGCGGCCAGGATCAGCGCCTGGTTGGCGGAATCCAGATCAATACCCGAGCCGATCGTGAAGGACTTCCCGCGGTTGAGCACGGTCTCGTAGATTTCAATCAGGCCGGCGTCGTTGATGTTTTCCAGATTGAGCGCGATGTTTCCTTCCCAGCGCTGGCCGGCCTGGGTCAGCAGGCTGACATCCGTGTTCACGGAGGTGTTATATAGATTGTCCATGCGCTGATTGAATGGGGTAATCCTCGCCAGCACCCGCTTGATCCAGCCTTCGACCTGCACCGGCGGGGTCCAGTCGGACCAGCCCACGCCTTCGGCCTGCCCCTTGAGCCGGTAGGCCATGGTGAACCAGGTGTCTCCCATCAACACGGCAGGGACGCTGATGACGGCGGGTGAGCCACCGACCAGAACCGTGTTGACGAGCGTGCCATCGGGTCTCTGCCAATCACCAAGGGTTGCCGCCAAATCAATCCGCGGCGGTGGCGCAGGGAAAGTGACGGTGGGCGGACCGGTGTAGTCCGCACCTCCATCGGTCAGGGTGACCGAGGCGACAGATCCTGAAGTGAGGACGGCGACAGCGGTCGCACCGGATCCCCCACCGCTGGATAGAATAACATCCGGAACGGCGGCATAAAGCGAGCCCCCATTCGTCACGTTGATGCCGGAGACCACGAATTTGGCCGCGTTGCCGGTGCCGGAGGGATCGATTCCGGGGGTGCTGATGGTGCCCCCGCTGAAGGTGATGGTGGGTGCGCCGGTATAGCCGGTGCCGGGATTGAGGATGGTGATTCCACTCACCGTGTTGGCAGTGAGCACGGCATTGGCCGTAGCTCCGCTGCCTCCACCGCCGCTGATGGTAACGTCAGGAGCGGTGGAATATTCCGTCGTGCCGCCGGCAATGGTGAAACTGGCCGCGCTAAGCCCCAGGGAGGCGGTGGCGGAGGCGGTGAATCCGCTGATCGGGGGATTGCTGCTGTTGACCGGGAAGCCGTAGCGCCACTCAAACTCGAAGTTCTCCGGGTGGCCGCCATAGTCGCCGCTGTGGCGCAGCACGACTTTCTCGTCCAGGGGGTTGCTGGCCAGCAATACCTTGATATCGCCGGGATAGAGATCCGGGCTGACCTTGATGATCTGCACGTCCACGGGGTTGCCGGGATCGGTCTGAGCAGGGTTATTGCCGTTGTTGAAAACAAGCGTCACATAGCCGGTGCCGGAACCGGTGGAGCTGAGAGCGTAGCTGTCCACGGCGGTGTCGGGATCCGTGATGTCGGCCCGTTGGCTGATGCCGATGGTTCGGTCGAGGGCGGGATTGGGCACCCAGGTGCCGGGCACGGTGGCGCTCTCGCGGAAGGTTTCGAGCTTGGTGGAGAGGCCGTCGATGGCGGCGTTCCATTTATTCTTATTGGCCCCATCCGTCGCGGGGCAGAGCGCTTTCAGAGCGGAGACTTCGCTAAGAGCGGGGACATCATTGGAACTGAGTTGGTTGAGATTCAAATAGTCCTCACCCACCGGCACATTGATGAATTCCCCGGTTAGGACCAGCGATCCTTTGGGCCCGGCATTGGCATCGAAATAAAAACGGTTTTGAAGATTGGGGGGGAGATTTTGGAAAAAAAGCTTGCCCGCGTAGGAAGTGGTCTGGATGGAAGCGGGCAAGGCGTTGAGTTGCACGGCGGCAGCGTCCAGGCGGATCAATTTTGCCCGGGTAGGATCGTGCAGCGCCACGGCGGGCTTGGTGATGCCCGTGTTGGCGATGGATTGCTGGTAAAGAATCTGGGCGCTGCTCTGGCCACGCACTTGCGGCAGCCCGTCTTTCGCGAGGGTAAGGGTTTCGGCGGTCTGCAGCACGCCGACCGGCTCGGGCTTGGGCAGCGTGGGATCATCCGGCCATTTCGGGAAGTAGGTGAGGATGATGGCATCCCCGCCGTTTTGCGGCTGCCCGCTGTCTGCGGCGATGTAGGGCTGGATGCTGCCGGTGACCGGTTGATTGGCGGCGGACAGGGCCGGAAAGTTAAATCCCTCGCGCAGATAATAATAGAATTTCATGCCGAAGCTGGGCGTGCCGCCATTGTGCGGGCCACGGTAGATCCAGTGTTGGCCATTGCGGTCTTCAAAGGTGAACTTGTTGTAAGCCGCGGGAGCGCCCGCGCCCGCCGCGGTATCAGGAGCGGCGGCGACCTCGGTGTTGCGCACGGTTCCGTCTTCTTTCAGTGGCAACGGCAGCGCGGTCAGTGGCATCGGCGGTTGTGCCGGGGTGCCGGCGATCTTGTCGTAGGTCAGCGGATAGGTGGCGCTTGCACGCTGCACCTTCACCACGCGCATCGCGGGTCGGGAGGTGCCGGGCTCCGTGTATTGGATGAGCACGAAGGGCTTGGAACTGGCGTCGGTATTCAAGTCATCGCGCAGGGCGAAGGTGTTGCTTTGGAGCATCAGGGCGTGCTCTTCATTCGGATTGTAACCGATCTGGGCCGGATCGTTTTGCACATAGATGCTGCCTGCCGCCTGCTCGGAGGTGAGGCCGGGATTCTCAATGCCCTTGCCGGATGCGATCACCAGTTCCTGCGGACGAATCACCACCGTAGTGGCGTCGGTCACGGACGACACGGTGTAGTGGCCTGGTGGCACATTGGCGGGGGTGAAGACAAACTGGGGCACCGTGAGCGTCGCGCCGACGGTCAGACCGTGAGGCGTCGTCGTGGTGGCGGTATAGGACTCCGATGGGAAGCTGACGGTATATCGTGCCGCGATGGCCGGGACATGGAAGGAGGAAAATTTGCTGCTGGGAGCGGTGACGGTTTTCAACCACCAAACTGTCAGGTTCCGGTCCGTGGCCAGCGCATTGACCGGGATGATGCCGCCCTTCGCTGCGGCGGGAACGCCCGCCGTAAATGGATCGACATAGGCGGCTGCCGAGTAGCAGCGTCCGGCGGCGATGTAGCCACCGGGTTCATAGGCCGGGCTGGGCGTTTCGATCCGTTGGCCTACGGTTGCGGTGGTGCTGCCGCCGGACCCCGTGGCCGGGGAGGTTGGCGACCAGTCCGCGATGCCGTCCGCGTTCAGGTCATTCAGGGTGTAAACTGCGGGCCTTGCCGGCGACGCGGTATCCGGCCCGGGTCCATCGGTATCGGGATCTTCATCCACGGCTGCGGAGCCCACTTTGTCTTGGGACTGGATGTAGAGCCTGACATACCATGCGGCGAGCGATCCATCGGTGGGACTGAATTTCAGGAGCGTGCGGTTCGTCTGGTCCGTGCTTTGTCTCAGATCCACCAATAGCCGTTGGCTTTGGGCATCGACCTTGGTTTCAGCCTCGGCCGGATCATCCTGGAATTTGAGTTCGGGCAGGGAGTCGGCGGCGAACTTTGGTCCGTTGGCGATCCGGTTACCAGTTGCTTCAACGGTGATGGGTTCATAATCGGACAAGGCAGCGGGCCAGATCTGGGTGTAGTTGCGCTTGAACTTCGGCCAATTGATGGACAGTCCGGGGGCGGACGGCGGGGCCAGGAAATGAATTCCGGCATCCCTTGGCTCCAGCCAGTAGATGGCAACTTTATCCGGGTCCAGGTTTTCGCGGACGGCCACGTAGTCGGAGGTGCCGTCGGGGCGGGGATTGGAATCAATCAACGGCCGGCCGCCCAGATTCAGATTCACCACATTGGCAATCATCTCGTCATCACCGTTTTGCGCGGCTTCCTGCCGGGGCCGTAAGGATTCCCCCAGTTTGGTCTCGATGGTCAGGACCTCGGGCACCCGTTTGATATCAAGAATATCCGCCCCGAGGAATTGATGCACTGCACTATTGGTTTGGCTGGCGGCACCCAGATACTCGATGAAAATGCGGCCCTCCGCATTGTAGGCGTGCAGGGCCGCGAGTCCGAATTCATTGTCAAACCAGATGGTGCGCTGCTCCTGCTGGCCAAAGGCACTTGGATTGCTCCCTACTGGGACATACTCCGTGGTCATGCCCGGGATCGTGGCGTTGTAAACCGGATTTGCTCTTTCGATACGGCCCTGCGGGATCTGAACCAGCGGCCCCTTGAAGCTCTTTTCCGTCCAAAAGATGGTTCTCGCGGGAATTCGTGAGGCGGAAGAGACGGCAAAGGTTTCGCGCCGGAATTTATAGGTGCCGTTCCCGGTTTCAGTCGGTGCGCTGGTATCGGGCGAGGCGGACACCCAGGTGATGGTCACGCGTCCGGGCTGGCTGGCAAAAACTTTGTTGGCGTGCGGGCTGAAATAATACGGCTGGTAGGCGCTGAAGTTCACCGCCGTAGCGGCGCTGATGGTTTGGTTGGCATTCCCAGCCAGCGTGATGGCGGTGCCGCTGATGAGATTGATTCGTTGGCCGAGCAAGGTGGCTCCGACGGTGAGACCGGGCGGCACGCTGCTCACGGTCACGGTGCTGCTGCCCGTGGCGCTGGATGTCACGGTCACGGTGCCTTGTTGCGGCAGCGGGGCACCGTTGAGGTTGGTGAGGTAGGCATTGGCGAAGGTCTCCCCCGCCTGCACCGGTTCAGCCCGCCAGTAGGACTGTGCGGCGATGGAACCATCCCAACTGATGGCGGGGCGCTGGATTTCATCTCCCATGAAATAGAGCGGCACCCCAGAGGCAAAGCTGTAGCCGAAGCCCGCGTCCACGAGGACTGCGGTGACGATGGGGGTGGCGGAAAAAGTGTTATCTGTGGCCCTCGGATAACGCCCGGCTGCGGTGCTGCCGAAGGTGCCTGCCACATTGACGTTTGCGGCAGTGATGACGCTGGGAGGCACTGACCGGGAGTCGATGGCTCCCGCAGTGGCGGAGGTGGCGGCCACCCCGGCAAATTGCGGCGTGGAGGCGGGGGTTCCCGAGGGAGTCCGCGGTGGAGCGATGAATATGGCGGGCGGGCGGGTGTCGCTGTAGCCGGTGCCGGCGAAGCCGGGGGTGATCGTGATGATCGTGATCTGGCCGCCACTGACGAGCGCCGTCGCCCGGGCGGTGGTGCCGGCGCTGAGGGGAGCCGCGATGATGATCTCCGGCACCGATGCATAGGTGGCACCGGGATTCGTCACGGTGATCGCGCTCAGCGAGCCCCCGGAAACAACAGCCGAGGCCGCCGCACGGCGGGAGTCCAGCAGGTTTTCGACCCCTCCTTCGATCTCAAACTGCGCATGTGCCGGGAGCGCAAAGGGCAAGGCCCAGAGCGCAAAGAACAGGAAACGGTAAAGGTTCATAAGCATTGAGAAGATGTCAGGGGGGGCAGCTAAAAGAAGCGGGGGGGGAGACCTACTGGGTGGAGACCGTTTTCAGATCCGCTTTACCGGTGGAGATCCGCTTTTCGAGGGCGGTCAATTTGGCTTCGAAGGCCTGGTCCGTGGCGGACATTTCCGCGAGGCGTTTTTCGCTGGCAGCGAGCTTGCTTTTGAGATCGGTGTTTTCCAACTTTACGGCATCCACCTGCTTCACGAGTTCCTGGATCGCCCCTATGCCCGAGACGAACAGTCTGTCGTAGTCCACAGCCAGGAGATCCGGCACCTGCTTTCCATAGACGAACAGCTTCGCGGGAACCTCCTTCACCGGCCCGACGGCAAAGGTCTTGTCATCCTTCACCCCGGATACTTTCCATTCATGGCGTGTTCCATCCTCCGTCATCTCAACGAAGTCCCCCACTTTCAAATCATGGGCCTTCGCCATCGTGATACTCAGGGTCTGGGAGTCCTCATCAAAGGTCAGCTTTTTGGCCTCGGCGTAAACACTGGGAATAAAATTCTTCCCAGTGCTCCTGACTGCCTCAGGCACCACTGTTTTCACCTCCTGGGCGATAAATCCTTTCTGCAACCCGGTCCCGCGTTTTTGGTCGATGAAATGGTAGTCGGTCACGCGCAACTTCCGCACGATATCGAGATCGGCTTCGGAGCTGGACCGTCCCACCACGGACTTGGTGCGTTCGTCGGAGGTCGCCTGGAAGCTCCAGGCATAGATGTGACCATTGATGTCCGTTCTGCTGGGCTGGGTGAAAAGACTCCAATTGATCGAGTGCGCGTTGTTGACCTCACCCAGAAATATCCCCGGGTTACCAGCCTCCTGATTATTGAGGATGTATGATTGACCGTAGCTTCCCGGTGACTGGTTGCCCCACTCAAGATAGAGCCCGCCCTGCCCGGTATTCCGCCCGGTTCCTAAGATCCGGGAAGGCCCCATGTTTGCAGTTCCAGTGTCCAAGCTTTGCGACCAAAGTGAGCCCTGCACCTGCAGTTTATAACCTGGAGCCGCAGTGCCGATGCCGACGTTGCCGTCGGTCCGGACGTAGAATTGGCTGACACCCGTGCGCTTGACGTTAAGAATACCCCGGTCAGCAACACTACTGTGATTTGAGTTGATGACCATCGACGAGAAGCCGGCGCCAGGGTTGGAATCGACGGTGAGTCCATCTTTCGCGAACCCTCCGGAGGTGCCGTTGCTTGTGTAAACGCTTAGGCCGGTGTCCACCACGTGCAATCGGCCCTGGGGAGCGTTGGTGCCGATGCCGACATTGCCGCCGTTGGGATTGAGCAGGAGGTTGGTCGCGCCGAAGTTTTCTTTCCAGGACTGGAGGAAGCCGCTGCCATTGCCTGCACTGCCGGTGCTGTCCACCCCGATGCGCAGGCTTTCGTTTGGATCCGCGCTATCGGTGAGGAGGAATTGCGGATTGATGGTGGTGGTGCTGGTGACGGGCGCGGTGACGGTGAAGCGGCCGGTAGGGGAAGTGTTGCCGACGCCGATATTGCCTGAATCGAGCACCGTCAGGGCCGTGGTATTGTTGGTGCCGAGCGTCTCGGCAAACTTCGAGCGAAAGGCGAAGGCGGAGCTGACGATCTGCTGGCGGGGTGCGATTTCATTGTCCACCGCCACCGTGCCATCATCCACTGTCACACCGAGGTAGCGTCCGCTGCCATTGAAGGCATTGGCAATGCTGACGACGGGACTGGCCCCGGGGCCATAGGGGGTTTCGCTGAAGGGTAAGCCCCCGGTGGTGGCCACACCCTGGCCGACCAGCACGCTGAACTTGCCATCGGCAATGGTGACCGTCTGCTGCTCGGAGTAGATGAGGTTGGCGGCGAGCACGTTCGACGGATGATCCCAGACGCGGAAGGTAACGGTGCGGTTCACCGGGGTGCCGGTGCCGACGGGCGCTCCGGCGGAGTCGAGGACCCGGCCCTGATAGCTGATGAACCCGGGCACGCCGGAGGTGATGGTCTGGGCGTGCAGCAGGCTGGAGAGGGAGAGGAAGCCGGCCAGCAGAAGGGGAAGACGGGTGGTTTTCATGATTTTGAAAAGTGGGTTGGGTTTGGGATCTGACTGATCCGACTGATCGGTCGGATCTGTTTTGCTAAGGATTGATGGTGATGGAGCCGAGTTCGGAGGCGCGGCGGAGTTCGAAGGTTCCGATGAGGTCGAGGCCGGTGGTGTCTTTGTGCAGTCCTTGGACGGTTTCCGCGTAGGTGCCGCCGATCACGCTGCTGCCCCAGCCGGTGGTGACCGTGCTGCCTAGCGGCGGGGCGGCGGTGAAGCTGAAGGTGATCCGGCGTTCGATGTTATAACTTTCCTGCCCGGCCACGAGGGCCACGCCTGCGGCGGACTTGTTATCGTGGTCCGGGTGGTATTGATGGACAAAGGGATTGGTCGGGTCATTAAACGGGATCCTGACGGTGCGGATGAGGTCAACTCCCATGGCGACGCTGCCGCTGCCTGCGGCTTCCAGCGGATCCAGAGGATCCGCGACACCATCGAGCACGCGGTTCAGCGGGAGGTGGACGGAGACGATGCGGCTGGCATCGGTCTTCCGGTCGGACTTTAGTCCAATCTCCTTGGTGCAAAGGCCGAAGTCGTTGGGGGCGGCAGCCATGGGCCCCATGAAGACCTGGGAAAGGACGCGGGCGGTGCCATCGTCCGCCACGTGGATCACGTAACGGAGCGGATAGCCGCGTCCGGTGGGAGTGACGGCATTGGCATCGGCTTTGCTCTCCACGGCATTTACCGTGGCCTCGCCGATCCACAGCCCGGCGAGCGAAGTCTTCCGGGCCTGCACTGGCAGGAGGATGTCAAATTGATTGCCTGCGTCTGTGAGGCGCAGCAGGGACGCAAATAACGCTCCCGGAGCCCCTGCCGTCATGACGGGTGCGGCCCGGTTGATGCCGAAGCTGAGTTCCACACTGCTCTGCGGGGCGATGACTTCGGTGTAGGCGGTGGCGATGGGGGTTTCCTCCCAGGCGGCGGTAGTGGAACTGAAGGTCCGGCGGGTCACCGGGACGCTGCCGGTGATGGCTTCCTGACCGGAAGGCGCGGCATTGGAAGCCACCGGAGCAATCGTCAGGCCCATCACGGCGGCGGTGCGGTTCAGCACGCGGGCGGTGATGATGGAACCATTCCGGCCAAAATCCAGCCCGCCGGACACGCTCAGGCTGATCTCGATGGGAGCATAAAAATTGCCGACCACTTCGGAGTCGAACCAGTAGGCCTGATTCCGGTCGAGCCGTTCCGCATTGGGAGAGAAGATCTGGAGCGGATTGGTGGCACTCAGTTCGCCTCCGGTGTATTTGAAGATTTTGACATTCGCGGCGATGGCGGCCGGGAAGGAGGTGAAATAGTTTTGGAACGTCGGGTAGGTGGCGTTGAGTTTGGACGGGAACCCGAGGAGATTGGCCCCATTGCGCACCCACTTGGAGGCGGGCGGCAGCGGTTTTTGCGGCAGGGTGACGGTGTAGGTGTTGGCAGTGGTGCCGGAGCACCGGACCAGATAGGCGTTTTGCCCGGTCAGTCCGGTGAGAGCGGTCACGCTGCCATCGCGTTTCCACACCGTCCATTCCGGCGTGCCCGGCGTGGGCAGGAGCGGGGAGGTGGTGAATTGCACCTGATTCGGATTGGGATTCCAGCGCCAGACTTCAAGGACTTGGGGATTGGCGCTGAACAGGGTGGCGGGTGGGGCGTAGGTGGCTTCGCCGTGCAGGTAGATGGCATTCCAGCCGCCCTTCAGGGTGTAGTTGGTGGATTGCCACTGGGCCTGAGCCGCAGTGGTGAGGCAGATCAGGGACAGAAGGGAGATGCCGGGAAGGCGGGAGCGGAGAGGTTTCATCGGACGGTGAGGCGGAAGAATTCTTTGGGGGCCCCGGCTTGCGGGGCAGTGAAGGCGGAGAGGATGGCGGCATCGGTCGCGGTATAGCTCAGGTCGGCGGCCGGGGCGTTTCCGATGGAAAAGGGCACCCGGGTCCAGCTTTTGGCATCAGTGGTGCGCTCGATAGTGTAGGTCTTGCCGGTGATTGCGTAGAACTCGAAGCGGATTTGGGTGTCCAGCTTCTCCTTGATCTGGAGGTCGAGCTTCTCGGTGGCATCCCCGGCAAAGGTGCCGGCGACGTATTCCAGGAAATTGCTCCGCCCATCGCCATCAAAGTCGCCGTTCCGGTCAATCAGGCTGAGGTCCCAGTTGCCGTTATCGTCGGGGAAACGGCCGGACTGGTAGAGCTGCCATTGCTCCCAGACGTCCGGCAGACCGTCGCGGTCGGTGTCCTGCCCGAGGTTGAGGTCCAACCGCACCCGCTCGCTGCCCTTGCCGGCGGTCAGGCTGCCGGTGGCCTCAATGGGATAGAACCGGCTTCCATTCATCTCGACGGCAATGCTGAAGAGGCCTTGGGAAGTGATGGCTTTTTCGGAGTAGAGGGTGGTGCCGGGTCGGTTTTGATCGAGGCGGATTTCGAGTTCATAACTCTGATCGATCCGCGAGAAAGAAATCGGGGAGCGGCCCACCTCCGTGGTTCCCTTGAGCAGGATGAGCTGGGCTCCTTCGGCGGTGAGGGTCTGGCCGGTTTGGTCGCGGACCAGTCCAAACAGCGAGTAGGAGGGAGCGGGGGGAAAAGCCAGGGCCGGACCGGTGAGGATAGGAAGGCAGCAGAACAGGGCGGGAAGCAGGGGGCGGCGGCGTTTCATGGGTGAGGGCTCTCAACCAGTCCCAACCCCGTTTTTAATTGGGCGTTACAAAAATGGCGGAACTTTTTGCAAAGAGGCCACCGTCGCGGCGAAATTCCCCCAGCCGCCGCCGCTGTCCTAAAGAATAAAGGTGACGGACGGTTCGGAACGGGTATTTGATACCGGAGGTTTGCCACGCCATTTTTCCTACCTGCATGAATTCCCCCCAGCGTTCCCAAGCGACCTTCCCCGTGACGCATTGGACCATGGTCCGGGCCGCCCGGAGTGAGGACCCCGCAGAGGCAAAGCAGGCCATGGACCAGCTCTGCGGGCATTACTGGTATCCCATTTATGCCTTCCTCCGCCGCAGCGGGCACAGTGCAGCCAATGCGGAAGACCTGACCCAAAGCTTTTTTCAGCGGCTGATTGAGCGGAATACCATCCAGTCCATGCAGCACGAGGATAACAAACTGCGCTCCTTTCTGCTGGGTTGCCTCAAACAAATGCTCAGCGATCAGGCGCGCCACGACAACACCCAAAAGCGGGGAGGCCTGAGGCCGCATGTCTCCTTCGACGAAATGGGGGCGGAGGAACGCTACGCCCTTGAGCCGCAGGACTCCCGGGACCCCGAGACGCTTTTTTATCGCACGTGGGCTCATGAACTTATTGCCAAAATGGTGGGCAAGCTCAAGGCCTCGTTCACCAAGAGCCGCCGCCCCGAGGTCTTCGATATGTTATTGCCCTTCGTAACTCTGGAGGAGGAGCCCCCCTCCTACCGGGACATTGCCACCCGGATCGGCTCCAGCGAGGCCAGTTCCCGCATCCTCGTCTGTCGCCAGCGGGAAAAATTCCGCGAACTGCTGACGGAGGAAATCGCCCTCACCACGTTATCGCCGGCAGAGCATGGGGAGGAAATGATCTGGCTTCGGGGCGTGCTGGCGGGAGGACAGCCGTGAAAGCGGAAGCCCCCGGGCCTGATCCCCCCCCTTATCCTGGCGGGCCTGCCACCGGAGCGGACAATTATCATTTAGGACCGGTAATCGCCCGCGGCGGCATGGGCAGTGTGATGGAAGCACAGGATGAAAAACTGGGACGCACCGTCGCGGTGAAGATCATGCTGCAGGATGCCGATGCCGACCCGGTCATGCGGCAGCGGTTTCTGCGTGAAGCGGAGGTGCTGGCCCAGCTGGCGCATCCCAACATCGTGCCCATCCACGACATTGTCTGGGAGGACGGGCTGCCGCTCTTCTACGCCATGAAGCTGGTGAATGGCCGCATCCTGCAAGCCATTCTCGATGACCTGCGCCGGGACCATCCTGACACCATCCGCGAATTCACTCTGGGCCGCCTGCTCCTCATTTACCGCAAAATCTGCGACGCCATGGCCTTCTCCCATAGCAAACGGGTCCTCCATCGCGACCTGAAGCCGGAAAACATCATGGTGGGTGAGTTTGGGGAGGTGCTGGTAATGGATTGGGGATTGGCGAAGCGGATGGATGAATGCAGCGGGCCGGATCCCCTTTTACCGCCCGCGATGGATGCCTGCTCCTTTGGCGTCACCCTGCAGGGGTCCGTGGTGGGCACGCCTCACTACATGTCCCCGGAACAGGCGATGGGCCGCAATGGGGAACTCGACGAACGCTCTGACATTTACGCGCTCGGGGCCATTCTCTATGCCATCCTCACCCTCCACCCCCCGGTCGAAGGCACCACCAACGGGGAAATCCTCGGCAATGTGAGATCTGCCAGGATTACCGCCCCCGCTCTGAAGGGAAAACAGGGACTGCCACCCGACCAGGCCGGATCTCCCAAACATTCAAAAACGGGACTAACCCTCCCTTGGACCGTGCCTGCGGCTTTATCCGCCGTCGCGATGAAAGCGCTGCAGCATGATCCGGCGGCACGTTACGATCAGGTGCTCTCCCTGAGTGCGGAAATCGAAGCTTGGCAAAACGGATTTGCCACGCGCGCCCAACAGGCCGGTGCCGGCAGATTGCTCCAATTGTTTCTCATGCGGCACAAAGTCGTCGCCGCCCTTCTGACCGTCTTGCTCCTGTTCAGTGTGGGATTTGTCGTGAAGCTGATCGCCAGCGAACGGAATGCCATCGCTCAGGAACGCATCGCCCAAAGGGAAAAGGAGGCAGCCCGCCAAGCCTTCGCCCACGCCCGGCTCGCGGTAGCCGAAAGTGCCCTGCGTGAGGGAAATGGCCTTGCCATGCAAGGCGCTCTCGACGGGGTCACGCCCGATCTCCGGTCGCAGGATTGGGACTATCTGTGGCGCGAATCGGACACCTCCCTGCAGCAATGGAGCGACCTCCTCTCCACCGCTGCCGATCCCACGCGTGAGGGGGTATTTGCCGCTTCCAACAGCGAAGGGAAAGTTTCCATCCTCAACGTGCGCACCGGGGAACGCCTCCTTGAATTCACTCCTGAATTCTCCACCCCAGCCCCTCCCGGCATCATGCCCATGGCTTTTTCTGCCGATGGCCAATGGCTTGCGGTGACGCGGCAAAATGGGGGTGGCATCGCGATTTATGCGGCGCGCTCCGGGAAATTGGAACGAAACTGGCCGACGGCCCCCATCCACTACCTCGAGTTCGGCCCCGAAGGCCTCCTCCTGCGGTTTGGGCTGGACCTTGATTCGCCTTTCCAAAGCATGGACGTCTGGACAGCGGCGACCGGGCAATTGCTCTGGCAGTTCAAGTCCAGGAATGGAGTGGGCGTTCAGGGCACATTCAGGCCAGGCGGCAGTGAAGTGCTCCAATACAGCAGGGAGAAGGGCCTTCAGTTAGTCAACGGCCGGAATGGATCCCTGATCCGGCAAATCGCGCAGGAAAATGAAGAATATTCTTTAACCATGGTGATCCCTCCGGACGGACAGACGGTCATTACCAGCACTCACGCCGGCCTTGTCCGCTGCCTCGATCTGGAAAGCGGTCAAAAACGGTTCGAACTGGCACCCAAGTTGCCCAAATTCGCCCTCGGATTAGCCCTCACCCCCGGCGGTGAATTCCTGATCACCGGATATAATAACCCCGATGGCCGGCAGAGCCTTCAACTCTGGAACGCCCGCACGGGAGCCTTTGTGACAGCGGTGCTCGGAGGTGCGGGTTCCTTGACCTCACTGCGCATTCATCCCCTCTCCGGAGAAATGATAGTATCAGGCTCGAAGGCCCGGGTCTGGAACCTCGGTAGTCCCCCGCTGCTCCTTCAAATGGGTTCCGCACCCGACTCGGCCCTGGCCTTCATGGGCACGGATGATCTCCTCTTCTCCAATACGACCCGCCCGGGAGGCCGCCACTGGGGATTGAACCGGATCCAGCCCGACGGGATGCTGCGCCTGTGGACGCCGCCCACCTACATCGAGTGCAAAGCAGATACCACCCCCGACGGAAGTCTCGCGGCAGTCCTGCTCCCGCCCCTGTCCGGCGACTGGCAAATCATGCGGATCCTGCGGAAATCGACGAAAACGACCGGAGAAGCCCTCGAAACGATCAGCGAATTCCAACCCGCTTTATTTGGCCGCAAGTTGCGTCTGAGTCCTACCGGAAAATTCCTCGCCCTGAGCAGCGGCGTCGAAGGACCCCCCAGTGCAAACGGCAGCCGCCTGGATATCCTTGAGACGGGAGGCGGCCAGGCCCTGCCCCGGGTAGAAGGCGACCCGCAAATGACCGTGCAGAACTGCGGCTGGGTGCATGGCGGCGATCGTTTGATAGGGTTGGTGCGTGAGGGCACGCAGACCAGCATCATCCTCTGGGACGCTGTCACTGGGAAAATCATCCGCCAGATCCCCCATGGCTCCGGGCTGCAAGCCCTTGCCATTGCCCCGGACGGCCGCCGGTTTGCCGAAGCGGGAGACGATAGCCAGGTCCGCATCCGGGACAGTGAATCGCTGGCCATTCTCCAGGAATTCCGTGCCCACAACGGCCCTGTCACCGCCCTCGCCTGGCATCCTCAAATGCCAACGCTGGCCACCGCTTCCAGCGATCTGACGGTCCGGCTCTGGGACTCCACCACGCGGCAAATGATCCGGCAATGGCACACCCCCGAAAGCCCGCAGGGCCTGCGCTTCAGTCCCACCGGAAAACTCCTCGCCGCCGAATGCTACGAATTCGGCAGCCTTGACCGGATTTGGCGCCTGGAAGCCGGTCCCGCCTCTGGAGCCACTCCCGGCCCGCTGCCTCTCCGTGACATCATCGCCCCTCTTTTTCCCGTCCCTGGCGAAATTGCAAAAACCGGCTGGAAAATCCACCGCGTCTCCAGCAACGAGGGAATTTACCCGGCGGAACAAGCCATTGATGGCGATCCCGCTACCCTCTGGCACAGCCGGTGGACTAAAACCCTCGCTCCACCCCCTCATGAAATCGTCATCGACCTCGGGGCCTCCCATCGTATCCGCGGGCTCGTTTACCTCGCCATGTCCGAACTGACGCCCAGTGTCGCCAAGGATCTCGAATTCAGTGTCAGCGACAACCCTGACGCCTTTCCCTCCCCTGCACGCGCCCGCATCGAACGCGTCCCTTTCCCCCAAATTCTCCCCTGTCCCGTGCAGCAGGGCCGCTATGTTCTCGTCAGCATCAAGTCCAACCACGGAGGCAACCCCGTGGGCAACGCCGCCGAGATCGGCGTCATCGGAGACTAGCACATCCTCTGCCTGATGCTCGCGGCCAAATCCAAAATGATCTTCTCCCCGGAATACCAACAGATCATCGCCGCCACGCCGCACCTGCGCTACCGTTCCAGTCTTCTCAAAACGGTGCTCTTCCTGATCCTGATCGTGGCCGCGCTCATGTCGATTGCCTATTGGGCAAAGCTGAATCCCTGACGAAAGACCACGGATTTCCCAAATGGAACCTGCGTTGCATCCCTGGTAAATCCATTGCATCTTCATACCATGGAACCACTTGTTCTTACCATCCCACCGGAGGCCGTGGCCGCCGCCCGCCTGCCGCGCCAAGGCATGGAAGCGGAATTCCAGCGCAGACTGGCCGCAGCGCTTTATGCCGACGGCATCCTTCCCGGAGGGGCCGCCTGCCGCATGGCTGGGATGGAGAAAGCCGAATGGCACTACTACCTCGGGCAACATCATATCCCCCATCCCTTGACTGATGAGGATGTGACACAGGATCTTAAAAATCTCCAGGCATGGCGGGAAACCGACTGATTATCTCCAACACCACGCCGCTGATCAATTTCGCGGAGATTGGTTGTTTTGATTTGTTGGAAAGTGAACTGGGAGCCCTCTCGGTCCCACCGGCTGTGGTCACTGAATTGAATTCCAAAGCAGGCAAATTCCCCAGCGCCACTGCCTTTGCTCACAACGGAAAACTGACAGTGCTGCCACCGGGCAACAGCATCCTGCTCAATCATCTGAAGCAAAGCCTCCATTGGGGCGAAGCCGAATGCATCGCCACCGCCTTGGAATATTCCGACCGCAACCCGCTGCTGATTCTCGACGATACCGCCGCCCGAGCCGCAGCTTCCATCCACGGCATCCCATTCATAGGCACTCTGGGCGTTCTCCTCGCTGCCAAGCGATCGGGCCGGATTGCCCGGATCAAACCCCTGATGGACGCGCTTCGGGACAAAGCACGATTCTGGATTTCCGACACTCTTTGGACCTCCATGCTTCAGCGGGCGGGCGAACTGGAATCCGACGCCGGAGTCGAAATTTGACATCTCATCGCGGAAAGGAGATGCTCACTCCACCCGCTGATGTCCCCGGCTCCATCCAACGATGATTTCCTGCCCACGCGAAGCAGCCTGCTCTCGCGTTTGCAGCATGCCTCCGATGCAGCGGGCTGGCGGGAGTTTGTGGACAATTACGGGGCGCTGGTGTTTCAGGTTTGCCGGCGTTCCGGGCTGCAGCGTCAGGAGGCTGAGGAGGTGGTGCAGGAAACCATCACCGCCGTGGCGCGGCAGATGCCGCTTTTTCGTTATGACCGGGACAAGGGATCGTTTAAAGCCTGGCTGGGACGGGTGACACGCAACCATATCGCGGATCACTATGCCGAACGCAGCCGCGACGCCGCCCGTCGGGTGGAACTGCCGGAGGCGCAGCGCGACGCCATCGCGTCGGGCGGGGCGGTAGTGGCCGGGGTTTGTGAGGAGATGGAGGTGGCTTGGGAGTCGGAATGGCGGCAGCACATTCTGGATCGGGCGCTGCGGCTGGTGCACGGGCAATTCCCGGCGCGGGCGATCCAGATTTTTCAGCTTTCCACCGTGCAGGGTTGGAGTGTTGAGCAAATCGCCGCCGCGCTTTCCCTGAGCCGGCCGCAAATCTATCTGGCCCGCCACCGGGTCGGGAGGGTGGTGAAGCAGGAAATCGCCCGGCTCCGCAAGGAGCTGGAATAAGCGGGGCGAAACTTTTCCGCAGAAAGTTGCAAGACCAGGGGCCCGGCGGGGGAAAGCAGCTTGGTAATATGACGCTGCGCATCCCTTTTCTCCCAAAACGAACTGCGCTCCGGGCTCCAGGGCGGCTGCTCCGTGGTTTTCTTTTCGCGTTCCTGGGGTTGGTGCTGGCGGGGCCGGGCCGGGCGCAGGGGCCTTACGATCCGGGCTCAGCCCTGCGTTTCGACGGCGGAGTGCGCTATGTGACGGTGCCCCACGCCACGGCCATGAATAGTTATCCATTCACCGTTTCGGCATGGATCCGGACCACAGAATCGTCAGCGACGGTGCGGGGGGTAGTTTCAAAATATGCGGATGCCAGTGGCAATGGCTGGTCGGTCCTGCTCAATGCCGGGAAAATTCAGGCGTTTTATGCGACGACTGCCGGTGGGAGTGTTTTCCGCAGTCCGCTGGGCCTGGATGGCGGCTTTGTGGCGGATGGCTCATGGCATCATGTGGTTTTCACGGTCAGCCTTGGCGGAGGCAGGCTCTATGTGGACGGTCTTTTAAAGGAAACCCTGGGGTGGAGCCTTGCCGGGCCTGCGGCCTCCACCAGCACACAGCCGATGCTGATCGGGCGCTATAGCGGGAGTCCCTATCCATGCTTTACGGGCGATATCGACGAGGTCACGCTCTGGTCGCGGGAGCTGGATGCGAACTACGTGCGCCTGCTCGGTCAGCGCGGCCCCCTCGGCAACGAGGCGGGACTCGTGGGCTCCTGGCGGGTGGATAATGGGGCCGGCCCGGCCCTGACCGACAGCACGGCAGCGGCGCGGCACGGCACCTTGGTCAATGCCCCGGAGTGGATCCCCTCGGACGCGCCCGTGCGCCGCACCGACCCCGCCGGTGACGCGTGGTGGAATGTGCTTGGCAGTCTTTCGACTGCGTCCTTCAGCCGCACCTGGCTGATTACGGACTCCCCAGCGCCTTCCCCTCCTGCGGTCAATGTCACCGGGAATTTGATCCGGCTGGACGATCCCAATCTGCCCATCGCAGCGGCGGCGGTGCCGGTCACCTTCACGGTATCGGTGGCCGATGCCGGGGACAACACGCCGGTGCCACTGGCGCAGGACACCTTCACCCAACAGGTCACGATCAA
The DNA here is from genome assembly GCA_945900785.1 of Akkermansia muciniphila. Classification (GTDB taxonomy): domain Bacteria; phylum Verrucomicrobiota; class Verrucomicrobiia; order Verrucomicrobiales; family V1-33; genus CAIZWU01. Next base: position 22,442 of record CAMDJM010000019.1, on the reverse strand, counting down.
CAGCCGCAGCGCCAGCCCCGCGGTGCCGGCGGTGAGCCCCGTGGCCGCCACGATCCCCCTGGCACCGGCCGCCGGGCTCGCCGCCTATCTGCCGGGCCGGTCCTATCGGGCTACGGTCACGATGACCCACGAGGAGTCGGACGGGGCGGTGCTCCCGGGTGGCAATGTCACCACCACCGCTGCCAATTTCACAGTGCTCAGCGGGCATCTGTTTTTTGGCGGGCTGGGCGGGACGGAGACGATCTTTACCTCGCTGGGCAGCGCCCCGGCCCCATCCGGGGGGAATGTCATCCTCACCATTCCGGCAGGCGGGGCCTATCTGGCGGGCTGGCCGGAGCGGACCTTTGACGGCACGTTTACCGCCACCATCGATCCCGTGACCCACCACGCGGTCAGTGTCAGTGGCACCGCCACAGTCACCGGTCCGGCAGTAGACACGGAAACGGTGAACGGGATCCGCATCCGCCGCGGTGCGGTCATCCTGAGATCCGTTGCCGTCGCGGGACTGTTCCCTGCCGGGGCCTCGGCCTCTGTGACGGTTTTCTTTCCCACCGGATTTGGCTATTCCCTGACGGATCAAACGCGCCTCCTCGAGCCTTCGATTTCGTTCTCGCCTGCGCTTGGTCAGGATTTGCGCCCCGTGAATCCGGTGCTGGTTTATGCGCCGGGCACGCTGTTTGTTTGTGAGGAGTCCAAGCCGCTGCTCATCAAGGTGGGCGGGATCGAGTGCGATCTGGCGCTGGGTGTGGTGCGGGCCACCGGGCTCATTTCCGCACAATCGGTGAGGAAGAAGGAAGTCAGTGATCTCGCGGCCGCCACTGGTCTGCCGGCGGGCGCGGGGAAGAAGGCCTCCAACGATGCCTGGCTCGAGAAGGCGGCCACCATTTCCGGCCCGGTGGAAGCCCGGGTAGGGCCCGGTGGCACGGCGCGGCTTTACGCGGCGGGCATCGGCATGGCGGCCCACACCTTCACCACCCATCTGCCAGGAGGCGCGGCTGTGGCGATGAGCGGAGGCACGGCCTCCATCGCCGATGACCAGTTCACCTCTGCGGGCGGGGTGACCCTGGCGGCTCCGCTCCTCATTCCGCAGGGGCGCGATTGCGCGGTGTGCGTGGACTCCGGCACCGGCATCGGCCCGCTGGGCCTGTCATTTGTCTCCGGCAATGGAATGCTGGGCATCACTCCGGATGGTGGTTTGGTAGCGGATGGCGCGTTGGGTGCTCCCACGGATATTCAGTGGGGCTATCGCGGGGCGGCTGAGTTCGCGCAGACGGTGCATGGCGTCACCATTGGCAGCTTCATGGCCCCAGGCTTTGCGCTGCGCGGCGATCAGACCACGCTGGCGGCGTCAGACCGGCCTGGCGTATTGCTCCACACTGGCAGCAGCACTCTCCCGGCGGATGGCATCTATCCGCCGGAACGTCCCGGCACGGCGGCTTACGCGGCGGGCACGGCGAGTTATGGCGGGTTTAATTTTGCCATCCCTGCCGATGGGGCTCTGCTCGCATCCTGCCGGCTGGGCGATCAGTTATTTGAGAATAAACCCCTGCGCGCCTGCTGCAAATACTACGCCCGCTCCAGCGGGGTCAGCGGCCTGCATCAGGTGCTGCGCGGCAGCATCGCCGGGACCTTCATCGTCGATGGATTCAACCTTCAGATTGACCGCTACCGGCTCTCCTTCCTCGGCAATGAAAACATGGACTCCGGCATCAATGGCGTGCTCACCGTGGGCGGCTATTCCCGCTTCAGTCAGGACTTTGAAAAGCTATACCTCAATTGCTTCGGACGCATGAGCCGGTTGGAAATGCCGGCCGTCACGGTGAACAAAAACCTCTTCTACTGGAACGCCGAAATCCGTCCGCTCACGATAGGATTTGCCAATGGCGGCACCTGTCCACCGGCGGTGATGCCGCCGCCCAGGCTGGTGGTGACTTGTGAGGCCTGGGTTTCCCATGTGCAGCCGACGCTGGTGGGGCGCCTGGCGATTGATGCCCAGGGCCGTCTCCTGCCCAAAGCCGAACTGGCGGCCTACCTTTCGGAATACCCTGACCTCGATTCCGTGCTCCACCTCCATGGCACGATCCCCCTGCGCGGTCCGCAGGGCAGCAATTACAGCCTCGTGCCAAATACGCCGGCCTATTTCAGCAAGCCTGCCGCCGCCGATCCGCCGGACGTCGCCACGTCCAATGGATTCCTCCACTTCGCGGCCAAGACGGACGTCGCCTTTTTTGAAGACCTCAGAGTCCACGTCCACACCAGTGGACAGCAGGGGAACACGACCTCCCCTCTCGACCTCATGGGCGGGTGGAATGAAGCGGGGCAGACCTACTGGACCCAGGCCACCTTCGATCCCGGCCACGCCGGAGTGCCGCCAGGCGTGACCAGGGAAGCCTACCGTGCCAACAACAATCGCGACTGGCTTGTCAAGGCGACCCGGAACTGGAAAGGCATCGTCAAGATCCAGGACTGTCCCTTGAAATGGAACAACGGTGCCCGCCTCTTCTCCACCCTGGAGGGCTGCAACACGGAGCTGCCTATCTTCAACGTGGAAACACGCATCAACGCGCTGGGGCCCAACAAAACGGATCTGCGGTTTTCCAAGGATTTCCTGCCCAACTTCAGTCTGGGCAATCTCGCCATCAACGAACTGACCGAGGCCACCGGCGTGATTACCGCGTTCAACAATGCCGGGGCGGGACTGAAGCGGGAGATCATGCAGCGCGGACTGGACGCGATGGAAACCATGCTCCAAAATCAGATCCGCAGTCTGATCGAAGCGCCACTCAACCGCGCGATTGATCCCATCGCGGACGAGTTGGCGATCCGGCTCAATATGAAGCTCAACCTGTCCCCGCCTGGGGATGGCCCGGGGCTCAGGAAAACTTTTGACGATGCCTTCGATTCCGGCCTCGTGTCCACCTTCCAGGCGCAGCTCCAGAGTGCGCTGGGCACCGTGGGCGATGCCACCAGTGTCCTAGGGGAAATCCGCCGCCGCGTCGTGGAGGGCCGGGCCGCCGCGCAGAGTATCCGCGGCATTCTAGCCAGAGACGGTGCGGGGAAGCGGCATCTGCTGCCTAACCTTGCGGAGCAATTGCTGCAGCAGTTCAACTCACCGGTGCTGTCCCAGCTGGGCGGCGCAGCGGTGAGGCAATTCCTTGATGTGGAAGCCGGGGAACTGGAGGAAGCCTTCGCCGGGCTGGATGACACCCTGGACGGCCTGGATGCGGCCTTTGCCCGCATCCTCACCTCGCTGGATGCGGCGGGAAATTTCGCCGCAGAGGTGAAGACCCGCCTGAATGCGATCCAGCCGGAAATCCTCGCCGCGATCCATGCCGCACAGACGGAAATCGGAACGCGCTTCACCGCCTATTACGTCCCGGCGATGAACCTGAGCGCCCCGGCGGCCGTGGAGAATCTCAAGCAGGACATCCGCCGCATCCTGCGGGAGCGGCTTCTGGCATCACGCATCAGCACGGAGCTGCAGCGCATCCTGCGCGAGCGCCTGGCCGATGTGAATGACGCCCTGGGCTCGGCGATGGATAGTGTTTTTCAACAGGTCAATGACATGGTGCGCTCCGCCCTCGCCAAGGCTACCGCAGGGCTCGCCGGGGAGTTCCAACAGTTTACCGGGGCGGCGGACGGCGGTATTTCCGAGTCGGGAGCCGTAGCCAAAATCAACGGCCACGCGGTCATCCTTGGCGATAAACTCAACCTGCTGCGCGTGGACGGCGAGTTCAAACTATCATTCCTCGGCGAGAACGGTGCGGAGCTGAATCTGCATGCCTTTCTTGAGGTGAAGGATGTCTCCTCCCGGGGCGGCCCCGGATGTGGTGCCAATGCTGGCAAAGAGCTGACGGAGATCACCATCGGTGCGGAACAGGTCAAGCTGGGCTGGAAAGCAGGCCCCAGCCTGATCGCGGATCTTGGGGTGAAATTTACCCTCGAAGGCACCGAGGCCAGCGCCGTTCCGGTGAACTTCGGCGGTTATGTCAAAGTCACCGGCGGCCTTGATTTCGCGGTGCTCAAAATCAAGCAAATCGCCCTCGCGGTGGCGGTTGGGAAAAAGGAAATTTTCATCAGTGCCGGAGCCCGCGTGGAAGTGAGTGGCTGGGAATTCGCGGGCGGATTCTTTGCTGGCAAGGCCTGCACCCTGGAGCCCATCCTGCTCTGGGCACCAGACGCGCGGCAGGTGATCGGGCGCGCTGCGGATGCCGCTGATCAAACATTCCTCGGCGTTTATTTCTATGCAGAAGGCTGGATTCCGCTGAACGAATTGCTGGGCATTCCTACCAGTTGTCTCCTGAGCATCAAGGTCGGGGCGGGCATGGGCTTCTTCGTCAACCTCGCCGGAGCCGAGCCGGAGATCGGGGCGAAATTTCTCCTCGGACTGGATGGCGATATCATCTGCCTGATCGGCTTCCATGCCGAGTTCATTCTGCGCGGCAGAAAGCGCGGTCTCGACTTCTCCACGGATGGTCTGCGCATGACCGGCGAAGGCAGCCTGTGTGTGGAAATCGGGCCCTGTCCCTTCTGCGTCGAAATCTGCGCCAGCCTCACTCTCATCTATGACGGCGGGAACTGGGACTACGAACTCTAACGAACACGCCTCATATGAAGATCATTCTTTTCCTTCTCAGCTTCGGCGCGTGGGTGCTGCATGCCTCCGCGCAGCAATTGCTGGACCGCTCCGCCTTCACCGTTGGGGCTACGCACCGCGATGACGCCGGCCAGGACTGGGCCTACCTCGCGTGGCAGACCAATGATCCTGCGTCCCTCGCATCGGCCACCTTTGCCGTTTATAGCAAGCCGGGCGACGCGGCTGCCGTGGCCAATTACACGCTCCGCGCCGTGGTGCGGCGTCAGACAGATCCGGCGGCTATCAATGCGCTGCTGGAGCGCTCGGTGAAGCTGGGTTTCACCCTCCCGGAACTTGAGGAGTCGGTGAACACCCTCTTCCGCGAAACCCTGGCGGCGGGCAATACCTTTACCCTGGGCCAAAAGCTTTCGACCATCTTCCGCACCGCTCCGGCGGGAAAATTCCAAACCTTGCTTGGGGTCGGCCGGCTCCATGCGGGCTTCAATATGGCCCTTGGTTTTGGAGCGGCGGACCCGATCGCCAGCGGTGCCACCATGACTTACGAAGTGCGGGAATACGATACCGCTGCCGGGCGCGATCTTGGCGTGCTGGGCCGGGTCACGGTGACCGCTGGCGTGAATACCCCATTGCCCGCACCGGGCCGCGCCTGGGAAGTGCGCGATCATCCGGAGAACGATGATTCGACCTTCACCTCGCGCACCAGCCTCGTCATTCCATTGCGCTGGTCCACCCCGGATCCGCTGCGCTGCGCCGGGTTGGCCCACTACGGCTTCAATGTCTGGCGCATGACCCAGGCGTATGCCGCAGCCAATGGTTTTGACGCCGCATCGCCCAGCGCCAGTCAGTTATTAGCGCTCGCGGCGGAGCCCGAACCGCCGGTGCGCCGGGTGAATCATGCCGCCGTGTTGAGCAACCAGACCTTTACCGACCTCAACGTGGATCCCGCGCAGCGCGACCCGATGATGAAGTTCATCGATGACCGCACGATCCTCTTTTCCGACGACAATGGCCGCCAGCGCGATGGCACCCGGGCCTTCGCCGATGGTGACTCATTTTATTATTTCATCACCGCGCGCGACATTCTCGGGAACGACGGGGCCGTCTCACCGCCCGCCCTGGCCACGGCCTGTGAGATCATCCCTCCCAATGCCCCGGACGGGGTGAAGGTGGACGTGGACTACCAACATGACGCCGCGACGGACACCAGCACGCAGCGGCTCAAAATTTCGTGGAAATCTGCGGACAATGCCGGACGGCAAAAGATCGTGCGCTATCACGTTTACCGCTGGTCCTCCACCAATGAGATGGTGCGCCAGGGCCGGAAGCCGGACAGCACCTACCGGATTGCCGTGATCACCCATGTGGCTGGTCAAGCGCGGCAGGAATTCACGGACGATCCCCCCGACCCGACCACCATGGTGAATGATCAGGGCGAGGTTTTGAATGCGGGCGATGACGATGGCGATCCCCTGATGGATAGTGGCCGGAAGAACTTCACCTGGTATTACACCGTGCGGGCCGGGGATGATTTTACCTGCCACAATTTCAGTCCGCACAGCATCGCGGCCTTTGGGGCGCTGCGGGAACGCGCCGGGCCGGACGCACCAACGGGTCAGGTGCTGGCGCGCTGCCTTGGACCGCTCGTGCAGTTTGTCAGCAGCACTGATGAATTATATCCGGCGGGCGCGCCGGAGGACGATACGGACCACTTCATCTTTGAATGCCGACGCCTGGATCAGAGTATCGCCTGGGCGGAGTTCGCCTTCTTCCCCAATGATTTGCAGGATGCCTGCGTCACCATGGATCCGGTGCGCGTGCTCTTTCCTTCGCAGGAAAAGCAGGTGTCAGGCCGAACTGTGGAGTTTGCCGAAGTGGAGGTGACCGTGCCCAAAGACTGGCGTGCCCTGGCGCTGCTGCGGCCGCAGATGGCGGCCTGCCGCGTGGCGTCCATTGATGGCCGGGAAACCGGCTGGGTGCGGATGAATCTTCCTGGCAGCACCCTCCCAGCCAACGGACACCGCCTCAGACTGTTGTTCTCTGCCACGGTGCAGGATCTTGGTTATCAGCCGGACTGTCCTGGGCTCATCACGCGTCCGCCGGGCCGTGACGAAGTGTTGGGGGTGCGGCTGGATTTCACCCTGACGCGGGGCACACGGGAGTGACGGCTGCACCGGCAGTGCGACCAGGGGCCGCTGACGCTGATCCGGAGCGGCCTTGCCACATTCAACCCGGTCAACGCCGCCGCGAATCAGTTGAAGGTTGAGGACAAGGAGTTGCCATTCGGGGTTAGCGAGGTGTGCCATTGGGCGGAGGTGGTGGACCGTCAGGGCAACTCCAGCCGCTTGACGCGTCTCGGGTGCACCACTGCGAACCGCCCGCCGGCTCCCGTGCTGGCCCCTATTTTCGGAGCCGGCACGGCTGCGGAACCGGCGATGGTTCTGCGCTTTTTCTGCCCTGTGCCGGGCGTGGATCATTTCGAGATTCTGATCAATGACGTGCCGCCAGCGCTCCCTGCCGTAAAAAATGTCCGCGTGGGGCCCACCGTCATGCCGGCAGTCAGCAAGGCCGCCGCGACCGCTCCTATCACTATCACCGCGATTCTCCGGGGCACGGTGGCGGAAACCTTCAAAGTCTCGCAGCGCATCCTCACCGGCCCGGTGGGCACAGGCGAGGGCAGCATCGGAACGGGGCCGCTCTTCACGGTTACGATCCCGAAGCTCAATCCCCGTATCACTCAAAAACTGGTGGTGGTCGCGGTCACAAGGAACGGCCTCAACAGTGCACGCAGCAACGGGCAGAGTTTCGACTGGCACCTGCCGGCACCGGAGCCCGTGCCCACGGAAGATCCATGCCTGCCGTGGCCCGCCCGGAACCTGCCGGAGATCATGGAGAGCAAGGAGGTCGAGCCGCGTCTGGAAGCCTTGCGCTGCCAGCCGGAAATGATGCCGCAGGCCGGGGGCACGATTCCCGCCGCAGACCTGGCCAAACGTTATCCGCTGGCCATCCGCGTCGGGGCCATTCCCGTCAATTTCGAGACACCCGCTGGACACTATCCGGAAGGGGACTTGTTCCCCGCCCTGAATCCGACGGCGGCGGACATCGCGGCAGCCAAGGAGGAAATCGCCTTCCAAAGCGTTATTGGCGGCCCTGTCCTCACCTTTGACAGTTTCCTGTTCAAAGTGCCGGAGAGCAAATCCTCCACGGTGCGGGTGCCACTGTTTCCTATCGTGGTCTACCGCTCGCAGGTCGCCAATGTGGATTTTCCAAGCGTTTCCGGGGACCTTGTCCAGGTGACTCCGCTGCTGACTGACATCGCGGAGACCCGCACGCTGGCCCCGCGGATTTACTACATTCAAACCCTCAAGGACCCTTACTTCATGACCGCCCTGATCCCGCCTGCCACAAACTCGGCGGAGGAATTGTTCCTGCTCGACACCCAGCCGGCGCTGCATGGCGCAGCCTACCGATACTACATCGTCCGCTTCGGCAAAACAGGGGAGATCGAACGCGTCATCCGCACTAACATCGTTACTGTCACGCCATGAAGACTGCCCTTTTTCTCCCCTTGATGCTGGCCCTCGGGATTCCGGCGTTGCACGCCGCGCCCTGGATGTCGGAGAGCGCGGCGGAGTTCTTCGCTTCCGCCGACTTCGATGGGGATGGGCGTCCTGACTCGCTCATCATCGACAAGGCCGCCGGGGTCATCCGCATTGGCTATCAAACTGCCCCTGAAACCTGGACCTGGGCTCCGGCCCGGCCTGCGGGTGCGGTGCCGGTGATGGCGGCGGCGGTGGGACGCTTTCTGGATCCCGGCCTCGACGGCATCGCGATCACCTCACCATCAGCGAATCGCGTGCTGATTCATCCTGCCGGCAACGTGAACACTGCCGGCATCCCCGTGGCGGTATCCGGGCCGGTGGGTCCTGACGCCTTGGCACCCCTGCCGTTGCCTGGCTTCGGGGTTGGGGAGCAGTTCCTCGCCGGCAGTGCGCTGGATCCGGCGTCCTCCCCTTACGTTCTGGCGGGATTCGATCCCGGCGCGGGGCTCCTCTCCACCCAGCCTCAGGATATGCTATTGAGTCAGGGTCAGCCGATCCTGCTGAAGACAGGCGGCGCAGCCGGAGCGGCGTTCCTCGCTGGAGGAGCGGGCGGGTCTGAACTGCGCGTCTATTCCGGGATCCCGGCCGCGCCGCCCTTGCTGATCGCGCCAGGCGTGGCCGATGGAGCTCACTATGCCGCCGCGACCTTCGAAGCCGGATCCGATCTGGTTCAGGTGTTATTCTGGACGCCGGGGACCCCGGAACTTCAGGTGCACCGGATTCTCGAACCGGCGGCGGACACCTTCGCGCCCGAGGCCGCGATCACCCACCTTTTGTCAGGCAACATCACCTGGATCGTGGTGCTGGATGATCCGGATGGCCCCAGGCTGCTGGTCCTCCTGGATGACGGCACCAGCGCGGGCATTTACACCTTTGATGGCAGCAATGCTCCAGTGCTGGTGGAGAGCCTGACACCCTTGGCGGATGAACGCTTCCGTGCGGCGACGCTGGCCGGGGGCGGCAGTTTTGTGTTGTCATCCAGCCCGGCGGCCACCGCCCGCAGTCAGACGTTCCGTCCTTACCGCCGCGACTCTCCCACGGGTTATACCGCGCTGGCTTCGGCGGCTCTCCCGGGGGTGACGGCCAATGCCGGGCGGGCGAATGTGCTGCTTTTTGCCGGGCCGCCGTTTGTAGATGAATCGGCGCGTCCGCTGGCGGCATTGCAGGCGGGTGATTGGACGCGCTCCATTTCCTATGCGGGCGGTGACGTGATAGCAGAGGCGGAGCTATTTGGCGGCACGGCTGCCGGGCTGGAACTGCCCGCCTCCTATCTGCTCGGTCCGGCTCCGGCGGGCGCGGACGAGGCTCTGGCAAATCAGTTCGAATCCTACCTTTCCATCAGCAGCCTGCGGCCGGTCTATGATACGCCGGAACTGGAGCCAGCCATCGCGCCCACCCCGGGGTCCTTTGAGGCCGCGCAGTCCCTCACTTTCTCCGCACCGGCAGGGGTCAGTGTTTTTTACCGCCTGGATGCCGGATCGTGGCAACTCTGGGGTGGCGGACCGCAGTGGCTCACCGCAGACACCACCGTCTCCTACTACGGGAGCGATGGCCTCCGGAACAGCGCCCTGCGCACGGTGGTTTACACCTTTCCCGGGGCGGGAACGTTTCTGGATTCCGATCACGATGGCGTGCCCGACTTTGTGGAACTGGCGTCGGGCATCCCGGATCCCAGCAGCGGCCACGACAACGACGGCGACGGGGCGGATGACGATGCTGAACTGCTGGCCGGCACCGATCCGAACAACCGCGCCAGCGTGCCGCCTGCCCTGACGCCACGGCCCGGCGATACGGGGATCACCCTGACGGCCACGCTGCGTTCCTGGCGGGCCGGCGGGCCGGACCCTGCCTTCACCCCCCAGCCCGGCACACGGGTGGATGCCATCACGACAACTGGCACGCTCCTCGCCACCCGCATCGTGCCGGGGGCGATTCCTGCCGGTGACAGGGTGGTCATGGAAAACCTCGCGGTGCCCCGCGGGACGCGCTTCATCTCCCTAACACCAGCGCCTTCCTGGAACCGGGAGGAAGGAGGCACCGTGTCGTATGCCTCACAAAGCATCGCCCTTGTGCCGGCACCGCCGCCGCCGCTTCCTCCTGACATTGCCTATGTGCCAAGCGGAGGTCCGCCTGCGGTTGAAGCCGCCGCCTGGATCGCCGCGCTGGCCGCAGCGGAGGCTGCCCAGACGCCGCGCCACATCACGGCCACGCTCTCTCCGGTGGATTCCCTGGTGGCTCTGCTCGTTGAGAAAAAGCTCGATGATATCCTGGTGGGGCGCGGGGCCGATCCGGCTACGCGGCTTTCACTTTTCGACACTGGCCTGACCGATGCCGGAGCCCGCCGTGTCAGCGCCGCGCAGCTCGCGGCATTGGAACTTCCCGGCCCTGCAGATGAACCGGCGTGGCAGACAGGTCAGATTTATGAATTGATCAATAACGCGGTCCAGGACCTGCCTGGCGATGCGGGCGTGCCAGCGCTCCGGCTGCTCGCGGCCGATCTTTTTGAAAAGTTCGACGGCGTGTGGCAGCCACCGTCCGCTGCCGATCCGGACGGCAATAGCGCCGCCTATCCAGCGCCGGTGGACGTCCTGCGCGTCATCATCCGTGGCGGGGATCTGCCCCAGGGATACCTTGATGTCACCGCTCTGGCTGCGGCGGATCTTGCCGCTGCACAGGCCGCTCTGGTGGCCATCCTGGCCCTTCCCGCCCCGCGTCCCGAAGTCACCCTGACTTTGACTGCTCTGGCTGATTCATGGCGTCCTGACTGCACCGTTTTGAACAACGATGCCGTGCCCCTGGCACTTGTCGGGCGCGATGGCAAGCCCTGGCGGCTTCAGGCTTCCCTCACATTGCCTGCCGGTGCCCTGGTGATGGTGCGTGGCTTCACGGATCGGCCGCCTCCCCCGCCAGCCTGCGCTGACGCCACTCTGGAGGTCATCTCCCTCACGGTGCAAACGCTGCCCGGTGGCCTCGTCAGTGACGCCGATGGGGACGGCCTGGGCGATGATTGGGAACTCGTTTTTTTTGGCAATCTGAGCCAAAATGAGACGGACGATTTTGATGGAGATGGGGTCACCAATGCCGCAGAACAGGCCGCAGGCTCCGATCCTGCGGGCCGCCCGGCAGGCGGTGCGGTCCCGCTGGTTCTGCCCATCCCGGGACCGCTGCCCCTTCCTGAACCAGTCATCGCGGTTTCTCCGGAAGGCATGATCGATCTCACCTGGGCCTGCAGCGAGGAATGCCGCCGCACCTTGGTTTACTCGCTGGAGTCCAATTCTGGCCTGATCGCCGGGTGGGAACGTCTCCCTGCATTGCCCCAGTTTCTGCCGGACGGGCGCATGAGATTCATCATCCCGGCGGAGGGGCAGGGCCGCAGCTTCTTCCGCATCCGCGTCACGCAACCCTGATTCTTTCCTCACGCCATGAAATCCGTTCTCCTGTTGCTGTCTGCCCTGCTCATTTCCACCACCCGCGCACAGGAGATCACTCTGGTTCCTGACGGTTTCCCCCAGGTCGCCCTGGCCACTACCCTCGCGCCCGGCGAACTGATGACGCCCCAAACCTCCTCCAACCTTGAGGACTGGATTCCACAAAGCCCGGTAGCGGTCGGCGCCGATGGGATGCTGCGCTTCACGGACTATGGTGGCCGCGCGCAACCAAAGCGTTTTTACCGGGCCGCGACCCTGCCAGGGCCGGGCTCATGGCTCTACTACGAGCGCCGCAATCCGGTCAGCGCCACGTCCATCATTTACCGGTGCCGCCTGGATGGCACGCAGGAGGCTGGCGTGGTGCCAGGGCGCTACCCCCGCCTGTCCCCGGACGGCCGCTGGATTCTCCTGACCCGGGATGGCACCGGCCCCCTGGGCCATGAGGCGGCTGACATTTACGCTTATGATGTCAATTCCAATCCAGGGGTGAATAATCCCCGGCTGATTTACAACAACGGAACCTCCTATAGCATTGTCAATTATTGTTTCAGACGCGACAATTTCCGGATCGTTTTTGACTACGGTTCCGGCGTTGATGGCCGGCTCTACACCACCACGCTCAATGGCGGGCAGCCTGCGGCGCTTTTTTCCAACGGGGATTGCCGGGAGGCCATGCCAAGTTTCAGTCCAGACGACAGCCGGGTCGTTTTTGCGCACCGCATTCCCTCCCAACTGGCCACCCGGCGGACTGGCGAAGCGAAACACATTTTTACCCCGCCGGGACTGGGGGATTCCTGGCCGCAGTGGTCGCCCAATGGCACTTGGATCGCGGCTTGTGATGGGAACACCAACTACACCCGCACCGACCTCGGCCACGATCTTCTGCTGATCGACCCCGCCAGCGGGATCCGCACCGCCCTGACCCAGGTGCCGGACCCTGAAGACGGTTTCCCCTATGGCGGCGCGTGGTCGGCCAACAGCCTGTGGCTTTACGCCGCTGGCACGGTCGGAGGGCTCAATGGGGTGTGGCGGGTGCCGGTCACGGGCGGGGAGCCGCAGGCGGTGACTATCACTTCTCCGTTCGATATTGCTCCTGGCATTTCCACGGCCCCGGTGGTCTTCGTGGGTGGCATTGTTCCTTGAGTATGAAGAGCGGTGGCACTTTGACCGGGCAGCGTTACGCTTACGATGTGTCTCAAACCGCTGACGGATTTCCCATTCCCGACCATACGCTGCTCCACGTCATCGGGCGCGGGAGCTATGGCGAGGTCTGGCTGGCGCGCAATGTGATGGGAACCCTGCGCGCCGTCAAGATTGTGCGCCGGGCGGCCTTTGACAGCGAGCGGCCCTATCTGCGGGAATTTGAGGGCATCCGCCGCTGCGAGCCGGTGAGCCGCGCCCATGACGGGCTGATCGACATCCTGCACATCGGCCGCCATGAGGAGATGGGATGGTTTTATTATGTGATGGAACTGGCGGACGGCACAGATCCCGTTGATCCCGGGCCATACATCCCCGCGACACTCTCTGCGCGGCTCGCCGAAGGCAAGGCCCTCGATATCCCCGATTGCCTGCGCCTTGCGGAATCGCTGGGCGGTGCCCTCGCATTCCTGCACGATCAAGGCCTCATCCACCGCGATGTGAAGCCGTCCAATATCATGTATGCCGGTGGCGTGCCGAAGCTGGGGGACATCGGGCTGGTGGCGGAGGCGGGGAGTTCCCGAAGCTACGTGGGCACTGAGGGTTTTGTGCCGCTGGAAGGGCCGGGCACGGAGCGGGCGGATATCTTCGCCCTGGGCAAAGTGCTCTACGAAGTCCTGACCGGACTGGACCGCGGGAAATTTCCGCAACTGCCTCAGAATTGGTCCCATGCATACGACTTTGATCAGCGCCTGGAGTTGAACGAAATCGTCCTTCGTGCATGCGAGGGCGATCCGGTGCGGCGCTATCACACGGCGCGGGAAATGCTGGCAGACATCGCGCTGGTGGCGAGTGGCCGCTCGGTGAAGAAACTGCGCGGCATGGAGCGGCGCCTGAAAGTGCTGCGCTGGTCCGGCCTTGGCGCAGCGGCGGTGGCCGTGGTGGCGTTAGGGATCACGTGGCTGGTGAAGGGTCAGGCAGACCGGGAGCGCAGTCTGCGCCTGCGGGCCAACCAGGCAGAACTGGCGGCGCTCTACGATCAGGTCCATGCCGCGCGGCATGATCCCAGCGTGGGCGCGGCGGCACGGGCCCTGCGCACTGCGGCGGAGGCGGCGCGCGTCCACGCCACGCCTCAACTGATTGATGATGCCACCTTCCTGCTCAGCCGGTCGGAGTTTGTGTTCCGCAGCGATTTAAAAATTTCATGGAGCACCCCTGAAACGCTGGTCGCGTTGGATGCGGACAGTGGTCTGGCGGCCCAAACCCAGCCTATTCCGGCTGAATCCAAGGGCCCTGCCATGATCATCCTGCATGTGGCCGGCTCTCCCGATCGGCAGCGCACCCTAACCGTGCTGGAGCCGCCGCCTCTGCTGTGTGCTCTGGAGTTTTCCCGCGGTGGCCAGCGCCTGCTTCTGGCGGGCCGCTATGGCAGTGCGTTGGTGCTGGATACGGCAGACGGCAAGGTCATCGCCACCCTGCCGCCGGATCCACCTTTCGCCTCTGTGCTCCGCTTCGGTGAGGAAAAGGGCGATTCCCTGATCCATCGAGCCTCTACAGGAAGGCTGGTGGTTTTCACGTTGCCAGGCCTGGAGCGGAACATCTCTGCCACGCCAACTGGGGTATCGCTGTCCACTCCTGGAGGCTGGCCCCTGCGGGATCAGCGCCCGGAGTTTAACCAGTCCCGGAGCCTTTGGCCCTCACCGGATGGCAGACTGGTGCTTCTGATAGACGAGGACTACCGCCCCGCCGCCGCTCCGAGGATCCTCACCTCCCTATTGCCCGGCATGCTGGCTCCCCTCCCGACCCGCGGGGCGGCGTGTCTCGTGGAAGTTGCCACCGGGCGCATCCTTTGGAAAGTCGCTGGCCCGGACGAGCAGACGGCGGCATGGTCCGCAGACAGCAGCCGCATCGCCGTGCGGTCCGGCGAGCGCATCGTCAGCCTCAATGCCGCCACTGGAGAAATCGCAGGCACGGTGCCAGAGCGAATCATGAACCGCGGCACTCAGATGATCTTCCTGGATTCCCGCGACATCCTCGTGTTTTCCACCTGGTCCATGACAGGCTACTGCGACCTCTCCCGCGGGGTCATGCTGGGCCGTCCGGCAGTGTTTGAACGCTGGAGCTACAGCCTTGGGCGCAGGCTGCTGCTGGGGACCTCGGGCGCAGCGGAGTGGCGGCCTTCGCCCGTGCTGCGCATCCTCCAGCCGCCGGCGGTGTTGGACCGCAGCGTTAACTTTTCCTTCCCGCCCAAGGAGGAATGGATCATCGCCGGTCATCCCTCTGCCTTTGAAGCCTGGCGCACTGACCGGAAAAACAGTGCCCCGGATGCCACCCTGCCCGCGCATGGGGCCGCCCAGGTGTTGTTTTCCTCCGGACCCTCCATGGCAAATTTTCTGACCAGCGACGGGCGGCACGAAACCGCTTGGAACGGCCAGCCACCGGCAGCCCTGCCGGCCCCCATGCCCTATGGCCCGGGTGCACCCTGGAATAGCAGCTATGCCTGCGCCTCCCGGGACGGCAAGGTCCTCGCCTTTGGTGGAAACGGCAGGGTCCTGGTGCACTCCGGGGAAGCCGCACCGCGCTCCTTTTTCACCACCGACAACAGCAATCCGGTGGGACTCAGCCCTGACGGGCGCTGGCTGGCGGTGGGAGCGTTTCATCAGCCGCATATCCGACTCTACGATCTCCGGAGCCCTCGCGAAGAGCCAGTGCATATTGTCCCCTGCGGCTTCGGCAGTTTCCCGGCATTCAGTCCGGACGGCCAATGGTTCGCCTGTGCCGGCTCCACTGCGAACCAGGTCTTCCGGATCAATGGAGAGGATCCCGTCCGTTGGGCTCCCGTGTTCAGCCGGGAGCGCGGCAGCATGGGACTGGTCGGCCAGATCAGTTTCAACGACGACGGAAAACTCATGGCCGTGAATGACACCATGACCCGTATCGCCATCATTGAGCTAGGCACGTGGCGCCTTCTCTTTCACCTCGATTCCCCGCTGGATGAAATCTTTGAGCGCAACGCGCTCAGTCCCACCGGACGCTACTTCGCCGCCGTCGGCACCCGGCGCGAGATTTATGTTTGGGATTTGAAGGCGCTGATGAGCGGACTGAAAACCCTCGGCATGGGCGATTTGTCAGGCCAGGCAGGGCACGACTGAGCCTTCAGCAAAAGCAAGGAGTGGCAAAAGCTTCCGGTGCCAGCCACTGGCCCGGACCCGGATGGAGAGGGGCCCATTTTGCGGCGGATCGTCTTCCGCCACCGCAGCACCGGGGCCTTTCTGGTAGGCGATGCCTACCGGGGCCGGGAAATCAAAACCTGCCTGACGGATTATTTTGCGGTCCTGGCCGGATATCATCCCGTCATGGTCAAGGTAGGCGAAACCGAGTTCGCCGCAGGCGGGGCGGCTTCAGCCGCCGGGATCCCCGCCTCCGGCTAATGATTGATAGAGCCAATGGGGATGAAGGCGGAAGTAGTGGCGCGAAGGCTCATCTTCCGCTGGCGCTCCAGCCCCGGCATCCCACATTCCGGACATGTCCCTGTCCTCCTCCATTGACGGTTTTCCTGCCCGGCCCCGTATCGCGGTCATCGGCTCGGGTGCCATGGGTTGTTATTACGGAGCCCGCCTCGCCCAGCACGGGCATGAGGTGAATTTCCTGATGCGCGCCGACCTCGCCCACGTCAGGGCCCATGGCCTTCAACTGAAAAGCTGTGCGGGCGATTTCAGCCTGCCCACGGTGCAGGCCTATGGCAGCACGGCGGAGATCGGCCCCTGCGATCTCATCCTCATCGCGATCAAAACCACCGCCAATGCGGCTCTTGCCAGTCTGCTGCCGCCGCTCCTTCATCCGGGCACTGTCATCGTCACCCTCCAAAACGGGCTGGGCAATGAAGCGCACCTCGCCTCCCTGCACCGGCCGGATCAGGTGCTGGGCGGGGTCTGTTTTGTTTGCATCAACCGCATGGGCCCCGGGGTGATCGACCATATTGCAGACGGCGATGTCGCCCTTGGTGAATTCACCGGCTCCCCCCGTCCCCGCACGGAACGCATCAGCGCGATGCTCAATGCCTGCCTGATTCCCTCCCGGGTGGAACCCAGCCTAGCCGTGGTGCGCTGGAAAAAATTGGTGTGGAATATCCCCTTCAATGGCCTCGCCATCAGTGCTGGCGGGGTCACCACCGCAGAGATTCTGGGCGATCCTGTCCTTGCCGCCAAAACCCGGGTGCTCGCGGAGGAATCCGTCGCTGCCGCCGCCGCGCTCGGCCTCGCCCTGCCGGAAGGCTGGGCCGACTATCAAATTTCCCGCACCCCTGCCATGGGTCCCTACCGCCCCTCCAGCATGATCGACTTCGTGGAAAACCGCCCGGTCGAAGTAGAAGCCATCTGGGGCGAGCCGGTGCGCCAGGCCCTCGCCGCCGGGGCCCGCATCCCCCGCATGGTGGAACTCTATCAGGAAATTCAAACGGCGGTCGCCGGAAGAAAGCTCCCTGCTTGAGGAATTCAAGCCTCCGCGCCCCCTCATTGCGGCTCTTGCGGGATGGGAGCCGGCGATTACAATCCCCGCTACTCTATCCCAGGCCGGGCCCTCCGGCGTTTTTCCTCACATGACCAAAAAAGGCATCATCCTCGCTGGCGGGGCCGGCTCCCGGCTGGACCCCCTCACCCGCATCGCGTGCAAGCAATTGCTCCCGATTTATGACAAGCCGATGATCTATTATCCGCTCTCCACCCTTATGCTGGGCGGCATCCGCGACATTCTCATCATCTCCACGCCCAAAGACCTGCCTGCTTTTGAAAATCTCCTCGGCGATGGGAAAAACCTTGGCATCAACCTGACTTACATCGAGCAGGCTGCCCCGGAGGGCATTGCCCAGGCCTTTCTGCTGGCGGAGGACTTCCTTGCTGGTGCCGGTGCCACCCTCATTTTGGGAGATAATATTTTCTACGGAAAGCTCGACTTTTTCCGCTCTGCGCTCGCCATCGAAAGCGGGGCCTGTGTCTTTGGCTATCATGTCCGTGATCCGGAACGCTTCGGAGTCGTGGAATTTGACCGCCATCAAAAGGTCCTCAGCATTGAGGAAAAGCCCCGGCACCCCAAAAGCAATTACGCGGTGCCCGGCCTTTACGTCTATGACGAAACCGTGGTGGAGCGCGTGAAGCTCCAGAAACCCAGTGCCCGGGGCGAGCTGGAAATCACCGATCTCAACAATGCCTATCTGGCCGATGGGCAACTGGAAGTGAGGCTGCTCGGCCGTGGCATCGCCTGGCTGGACACCGGCACCCCTGCCAGTCTGCTGGAAGCTGGGAATTACATCGCCACCATCGAGCACCAGCAGAATCTCAAGGTCGCCTGCATTGAGGAAGTCGCCTATAACCGGAATTTCATCGACCGGGCCGGCTTTGAAAAGGTCATCGCAGCCACCCGCAGCCCTGACTACCGGCGTTACCTTGAAGGCGTTCTCGCGGAGGCTGATGCCACGGCGCGCGCGTGATATTCCTGTCAGGAGCCGGCCGGCCGGAAGGGGATGCCGCCCCGGGCTCATGCCTCCGGATCCTATCCCTTGATGGCCCCTCCGTTGAGGGTTCAGGGCAAATCCGGCCGGGACGCCCTGGGGCCGTTTCCCCTCCGGGATCAGGCCGAACCGGAAGGCACCCGCCTGCGTGAGCGCTTGCCGGGGCGGCTGATTGTGTAAACTGGTGACTCCTTTGCAGGGCCGGGTCCATTCCTTTCCTTGTGCTGTCCCTGCATTGCTGCTGTTTTTCCGGTCCGTTCCAACTGAAATCCTTCTCATCCCGTTCTCCTGTATGACTTTTGAAAATCCGTGGTTTGTTTTTTTGCTGAGCTCGGTGGTGGGGCTTTTTGTGCTGGAGACGGTGTCGGTGCTGTTGAATCTGAAGCAACTGGGTCAGGCGCTGCCGGAGGAGTTGCGGGAGGTGTTCAGTGAAGAGGACTTTGCGAAAAGCCAGGCTTACAGCCGGGAAAGCGCCCGGCATGACCTGATTTCCAGTGGGGTGCGGCTGGCGGTGTTTCTGGCGTTTTGGCTGGCAGGGGGCTTTGGCTGGGTGCAGCAGGTAGTCAGTGGCTGGAGCCCTTCCCCGATTCTGCAGGGATTGGCCGGGATCACTCTGCTGCATGGGGCCAGCACGCTGCTGGGCTTGCCGTTTGATTGGTATGATACGTTCAAAATCGAGGCGAAATATGGTTTCAACAAAACCACGCCCGGGGTGTTCCTGGCGGATCTGGTGAAAGGCCTGGTGCTGGGCGGAGTGATCGGATTGCCGGTGCTGGCCCTGCTGCTCTGGCTGTTTGGGACGTTCCCGGGCGCATGGCTCTGGGCGTGGCTGGCGGTCACGGTGCTGGTGCTGGCGCTGCAATATCTCGCTCCGCGCTACCTGATGCCGATTTTCAACAAGTTCACCCCGCTGGAGGATGGATCCCTGAAAACGGCGATCCATGCCCTTTCGGAAAAATGCGCGTTTCCCGTGAAGGAACTCTTCGTGATTGATGGCAGCCGCCGCTCCACCAAGGGCAATGCGTTCTTTGCCGGATTCGGGAATAACAAACGCATCGCGCTTTACGATACCCTGATCGAAAAGCATCCGCAGCCGGAACTGCTGGCGGTGCTGGCGCATGAGATCGGACACTACAAACGCGGCCATATCGTGCAGCGCCTGATCGTGGCGGTGCTGCAGTTGGCGGTGCTGTTTCTGCTGATGGGCACGGTGCTGGGCAATGCGGGGCTGCATGCGGCCTTTGGGCTGCAGGCTCCGGTGTTATGGCTGGGCTTGGTGTTCTTCACGATCCTCTTTGAGCCTGCCCAGACGGTGCTGGGCATCCTGAGTGGCCTGTGGAGCCGGAAACATGAGTATGAGGCCGACGCCTATGCCGCCGGGGCCACGGGGGGAGCCGCCGACATGATCGCGGCCCTGAAGCGGCTGGCCCGGGACACTCTCTCCAATCCCACCCCGCATCCCCTGACGGTTTTTCTGCACTACTCCCATCCACCGATGGTGCAACGCCTGGCCGCCCTCCGGAAAATCGGCTGAGGCAGATCACCGGGGATGACTGGATTTGGCCGGGCGCACCTCCAAATGGAGCGCTGCCCTCCTTTCCCTGACATCATCCTGCAAACGGATCAATTCTACCTGCTTCCCCATTCCAATTCCCCATGACGACCCCCTACCCTTTTTCCGCCTCAGGCTCCCGACTCGCGGGACGCAGCGGTATCCTGGAGCTGATGGATGACCTGGGCAAAGCTCTCACCACCGATCCCGGCATGCGCATGCTGGGTGGAGGAAATCCGGCGCACATCCCGGCGGTGGATGCGGTCTGGCGGCGGCGGATGCAGGAACTGATGGAGGAGGGTGATCTGCTGGAGCGGACTCTGGGCAATTATGATCCGCCGCAGGGCAATCCCGGCTTTTTGAAAAGTCTGGCAGGATTCCTCCAGCGCCACTGCGGCTGGGATCTGACACCTGCGCACCTCGCCATCACCGCAGGCGGGCAAAGCGCCTTTTTCCATCTCTTCAATCTCCTCGCCGGCCCCATGCCGGATGGCCGCACGCGGCGGATCCTGCTGCCGCTGGTGCCGGAATATATTGGCTACGCCAATCAGGGGCTGCATCCTGACTTATTCACCGCCTGCCAACCCGGCATTGAGGCTCTCCCGGGAAATGAATTTAAATACCGCGTGCACTTCCCCGCCGTGGAAGCCGCACTCGCCCGCGGCGACATCGGGGCCATCTGTGTGTCCCGCCCCACCAATCCCACGGGCAATGTGCTGACCAATGAGGAAATGAAGCGCCTTTCCGGGCTGGCTTTGGCGGCGGGCATCCCGCTCATCATTGACAATGCCTACGGCCTGCCCTTTCCCGGAGCGGTCTTCACGGACGCGGAGCCGCTGTTTGGCGGGCATATTATTCTAACGCTCAGCCTTTCGAAGCTGGGTTTGCCCGGCACCCGCACTGGCATTGTGGTCGCCCGGCCGGAAATCGCCTCCGCCATCGCCGCCATGACCTCGGTCACCGGCCTGGCCAATACCAACATTGGTCAGCAACTGGTGAAACCGCTGCTGGACTCGGATGAAGTGCTCCACCTTTCCCGTCAGGTGATCCGTCCCTTTTATGAAAGCCGGGCCCGGGATGCCGGGCAATGGATGCAGGAAGCCTTCGGCGCGGACGCCGGGTGGTCCCTGCACCGCTGCGAAGGGGCCTTCTTCCGCTGGCTGAGGCTGACTGGCCTGCCCATTTCCACCCGCGAACTCTATCAGCGCCTCAAAAAGCGTCAGGTGCTGGTCGTGCCAGGGGAAGACTTTTTCTTTGGCCTGTCCGGACCTTGGCCACACCAGGCGGAGTGCCTCCGGCTGAACTGTTCCGGAGCCCCCGAAACCGTGAGAGAGGCCCTCCGGATCATCGCCGATGAAGTCCGGATGGTGCGGAACGGAGGCTGATTGAATTAAGAATTGGGGAAAATCCCCCGGAAGCGTTCAAATCCGTCCGTAAATGCGACTAATTCTCCATTTTCCTGTTTTCAAACTTCCCATTTTTCCCTCTAAAGGTTGACACCCTCCGTTGGAACTGCCATCTAGTGGGGTTAATTCCTCTCCCAATCCGCCCTTTTCCCATGAGCCAAGAAGAAAACGAACTCCCACCCGTGAAAAAGACCTCGTCTGTAGGTCTCTCCAGCAAGACCTCCGCCGTGCCCTTGAAGAAGGAAACTGTGCGGATCACCCTGCGCCCGAATGCACCCGGCAGTGATGCGCCGGCTGCTACTATTCCCTTGGCTCCCCGGCCTACCGTAGGCAGCCCTCCCGCTCCCACGGTGCCCCTCAGTCCTCCGCCGCGGCCTTCCATGGGTGGTGCGCCTCCCGCCCCCAGTGCCCCTACGGCCCCCGGAGCCCCCGCCCGTCCGGCCCCTCCTGTGGCTCCGGTCGGCAGTAAAACCATTCCTCTGGGAGCCACCCCTCCCCGCGCCGCGACTCCAGCCTTGGCCCGTCCCGCTGGGTCAGCCCCAGCCACCGGTGGCACTCAGCCTCTGCCCCGCGCCACGGTGAAAATGCCGTCCGCCGCTCCGACCGCCGCCATCTCCAGCGCCCCGATCCGCGCTGCGGCCATCGCCGATGATGATGATGAAAGCGATCCCGGCCCGCTCAATATCATGTCCGTGCTCGCGCTCGTGGCGGCCTTGGCTGCCGCCTTCCTCGCCTTCGCCTCTGTGGATGGATGGGCTCTTTCTGAAGGCCCTGCCACCACCGAAGCCCAACGCACCGCTTGGAAAACCGACAACATCGAAGCCTCCTTCAAGCTGCCTCTGGACTATTCTCCCTTCGACAAAAAAGTGGGTGAGGAAGTGAAGAGCACTTACAAGGATGTGGAGCCAACGATCCCCGTCCGTCCTGAAATTGATTAATCCCTCCCGTTCCTAACTTACCAATCCCATGGGTGCTGCCATCTTTCTTACATTAGCCTCCTTTGCCGCGGTTGCCGCTTTTGCCCTGACCTATATAGCAAAATAAAACAACCCAACGGAGCCTCCCGCTCCCACCATTCACGCCCGATTGGCTCATTGCAGCCAGTCGGGCTTTTTTGTTGCATCCAGCCACAGCCGCCTAAATTGGAGGGGTCTACTTCACCCCCACCCCCACCCCCAAATCTTATGGCTACCGCTGCCGTCACCCAAGCTTCC
>CAMDJM010000018.1 GCA_945900785.1 Akkermansia muciniphila | reverse complement strand
AACCCAACAACCCAACAACCCAACAACCCAACAACCCAACAACCCAACAACCCAACAACCCAACAACCCAACAACCCAACAACCCAATAGCACAATAGCACAACCCTATAGCACAACCCTATAGCACAACCAAATTACACCTGAACTTATGAAATATACAAAACTCATCCTCATCGCAGGCCTCCTCTTCGGTCTGCGCACAGCACCCGCCGCTTTCGCGGCGACAGCCCGATTCATCGCCCACGATGAAACCACCCAAGGTGCCTGGCGGTCAACCGACGTCGCCAAACCGCTGGATCTCGACGGCGATAATGCCTACGGCTCTGCTGGATACATGAAGACCAGCACTCTTTTAGATCCTTCCTGGGCGACGCTGGCTTTTGTCGGCGGCGAACAGGACGCCCCCAGCGGTGCCTACATTACTGTGGACGACATTTCCCCTGACATTGGGCCAGGGATTGCTGACGAGAACGCCCAAACCCGTTACCACTGGCCTGTCGGCAACTTTACCTGGCACGATGCGGCAACGATCACGCTGACCGCAGACCAGACCTTCCACATTTCAATGCTATACGATGTGCGTAATGACAATGGGAACTATAATTCGACTGGCTTCCAAATCACCGGCACGGGAGGGGCCGACAGTGGCGAGATTTTGCTTGTCAACGAGACGGGTGGCACCCTTGGCAAATGGGCCGTGTTCGAACTCTCCGGTGTGGCTGGCGACGTGTTCACCGTCCGGATCAGGGCGGGGAGCAGGCAGGAGGCCGAATTCACCAGAATGGGACTCGACGTAGTGCCCGGGGAATTCACGGGCATTGAGGCAGGCCCGGCGACTCTTTCCGGCAATACCGTCTCCGTTACATTCACCGATACTGCTACCAGCTTCGTGGACGTGGCGAAAACGCGGGCGATGCTCATCGACAACGTGGCCGTCACGCCTACCGTCATTTCAAAGACAGGTGCCATCACGACACTGAGCTATACCAAGCCGGCGCCCTTTGCTGAAGGGGCTATACTATTGATCCAGCCTGCGGTTACGACGACAACGGACCGGGTCGTTACAAGACTCCGCTCCGTGCAGGTGCCATACGCTTCCATCATTGTGGGCGGGGGCACCTTCACCACCCAGCACATCTGGCCCAATGGAAATCCCCAGATGAACGATGCGGATGGTGTCCTGGCAGCACTGGAAGACCCCTCCGGGATCCCAGCCGAAGACCAGATCACCGCAAAGACGCAATATATTCATTTCAATGACAACTCCGCGGCACCATACTATGAAGCCCTTTCCAGACCCTACCCGCTGTGGGATGAAACGCTGAATAGCAATCCAGGATCTGGTGGCACAGGACCAGGGGCTCGCAATGACTTCGCCATCCGCTGCCGCGGCATTATTTCTACTAACAAGGCTGGCAAATGCTGGTTCATCTGCAACAGTGACGACGGCTTTGTCCTGAAGATTGACGGCGTGGAAATTGGCCGTCGTGGAAATGGCGGTCGTGGAAATACCGTCATGTCAGTAGACTTGACAGCAGGTCTCCATGACGTGGACTTCATCCACTGGGACCGCTCCGGTGGAGCCGGCTGCACGGTCTATATCCACAGGGGAGTCAGCGAAACAGCCCCACCGCAGTCTGCCGAATCCTATGAACTGCTTCAGACCTTGTTTATCGCTCCAACCGATGCCATCAGTTCCATCACAACCAGTGGCAACAACGTCATCATCGGCTTCAAGCCAAGCAACGCCGCCGCCACCTACCAACTGGCCCGCAGCACGGATCTGGTGTCCTGGACCACCCTGACGGATGTCCCCGTCGTGGCTGACGGCAATGTCACCTTCACGACAGCAAAACCTGCTGAGGAGTCCAGGGTCTACTACCGCATCGTGAAATAATCCCGGATTCCTGCCGCGATACAGGCACTTCGACCCCGGTTAGCTTCGGCTGACCGGGGTTTTTTCTCCCCATTTCTGGCGACAGGAAGACGATGGCAACAATTTGCTCAAGCACTCGATAAAATAGACAAAAACTTTTACTGATTATGAAACAAACATTTTTACTGACAGTGGCTTGTGTTCTGCAGTTGTCTGCCACAGTTTATTCGCAGGCCACAAAGTTTAGTTTTGAAATAAAGAACCAGCGGAGACAGGATGTCCTCCGGGAACTTGAAAAAACCAGAGATTTCTTCCATCGCGCAGATGGATATCTTCACGGCACTGCCCGGATCGCCGACCGAAAGCTCGATCTCGACGGCAATAACTCCTGCACGGAGACCGACCGTCGCCCCCCCTTCGCCGTGCAGAGCATGTTCTACAAGGCCCGCTCGCCTCGGACGGGCAACATGTGGGACACCTGGATGTGTTTTCACGAGGGGACGTATTACCTCTACTATCTGGGCATTTCGGGCAATGACCTTTGGGACAACGTGTCGATGGCCGTTTCTCCCGACGGCGTCCACTGGAAGGAAATCGGCCCGGTTTTCTCGATGGATCCCCAGGCCATGTCCGTGGGGAGCGGCTCGACCTGGAAATCGCCCAACTTTGAGAAGGACGGGAAGTTCTTCATCAACTTCGTCCTATCTTTTCCCGGCTCCGAAACGGCCGAGGGAAGTCTCGACCTGTCCTCGCGGCTGAAAAACGGATTCCCCCCAAAAACAATCCTGTTCGGTGAGTCGACCGACCTGATCCACTGGAGATGGCTCGAGCGGGCACAGTATGGTTTCGTGCCGGACTCCCGCTATTACGAACCGGGCGGCGCCTGGGACTGCATCTCCGCCATCCCGCGGCCCGGCGGCGGGCTGTTTGGCTATTGGACTGCCACACCCAAAGCGGAGACGGGCGGGACGGTCGGCTTCGGCCAATCGCTGGACGGTGTGCGGTGGGAAGCCCTGCCGCCGCCCAAAACCCCCGGCGTCGTGCGGGGCGAGATCGGGGGCGTCGAGAAGATCGGCGGGAAATTTTACATGATGCAGGGCCACGACTTCGTCATGCGAACCCTGATCGCCGACCAACCGCAAGGCCCCTTCCTCCCAGCCAGGAAGAACTTCCGCCTGCTCTCCGGGCACACCTATTTCACGCGATTCCTGCGCACACCCCACGGCCTCTTGGTCAACCATCACGCAAGTTCCTTCAAGCCCGCCCCAGGATTTGGAGACCGGCAGGTTTACTTCAGCCCGCTGAAGTCGGCCGTGGTCGACGACGAAGGCGCCTTGAGGTTAGGGTGGTGGAAGGGGAATGAGAAGATGAAGCACGAGCCAATCGAAGTAACATTCCCCAACGCTGCGCCAGGCGAACAAGCGACGATCGCCATGCTCGGCAATACCTTCGACACCCAAGCCGGGATCGTCCTGGAGGGCACACTGAAACTGCCGGACAAGGCCGACTCACCCCGGCGCGGGCTGTATATCGAATGCCGCGACAGTCGCGGATCGGCCGTCTTGCTCGACAATCGTGGCGCAGCCGAACTGGGCTCGATCCGCGCCAATGGCACGGAGTTTAAGGCCGAAAAACGGGTCGATCGGGAGATGACGTTCGGCCGCCCGGCCACCTTTCGACTGCTGCTGAAAGATACCCTGTTGGAATTCTATCTCGACGACATCCTGATCGAGTGTTTCAGCCTGCCCGCCGACGCCACCGGACGAATCGGCCTGATCTGCGGCTCCGACAGCCGAGCGATCGGGGAATTGAAGGCTTGGCACTAGCCGTTCGACGTCAAAAGCAAATTCCTACCAAACCATGCTTAAACCGGCTGAAATGAAATAAGCCCGGCCGATGGAGCTTCACGATGGTGTCATCTCAACTATCTCTTTTTGAATATCCTCTTAGGCTCCCTCGGTCATGCGGACGCTGATCTGCTCCCCGCCGCATGGACCCGATCCCGCTGGCTGGGCTGGACCGGTCTTGGGAAATTCCATGCCGATCACCACCAGCACGAACACGCCAACTTCGGATTTTACACCACGCTCTGGGACCGAGTCGCACGCACCAGGCATCCGCCCGGTTCTAACGCTTCGCAACCCCAAAAGCGGCCAGGAAAGTGGTGACGCCAACGGTGGCCAGGCCCGTGGTCAGCGCACCCATAAAAACGGACTTTGGCAGGCCGGGAATGAAGATGCCTGCCAGCACGACAAGGCTGCATAGCCAGGTGATGCCGGCAGAGGTGCCGTAGAGGAGGCGGCCGGCTTTGCTTTCCTTGGTCAGGAAGAGGGAGGCCGGAATGGCCTGCGCGGCCAGGACCCCTCCCAACAGGGAAAAGAACGGGATTTGGGTGATGACTCCCAAGCCTATCAGGACGGCTCCGGTGCTGAATCCGCCCCCGACAAGAACCGCTTCGGTTTTTTCACGGGGGCGCAGAGCCTGACGGGCCAGCCGGTCCGTCAACAGAAAAAAGGTGCTGAGTCCACGGGCCACGTAGCTCCAAAAGACAAACATGAGATAGAGAAACGTAAAAGCCGTGGCCAGGGTCGGGCTCAGACCTTTGAGGAAACTGCGAATGGCGCTGTAGAGCAGCCAGATGCCGATCATCAGGGCGGAGCCATACTTTTCGGAAAAAGACGCCATCCGGAAATTGAAGGCCAGGTAGAGCCGGTAAAAGGCGGATCGGGCGCGGTAGCTTTCGATCAGGCCGTCGCGGGCCATTTCACAGGAGGCATCGAGACGCAACGCCTCAGCAAAGTGCACCGAGGCTTTCAGGTGGTCACCCCTGCGCAGCGCAGCGAAGCCAGGGTTGCAGTGGGCGATTGGATTTTCCGGATCGTCCGCCAGCCGGGAGCTGATGTTAGCCTCGTTTTCATGGGTCTTTCCCATATAGAGCAATGACTGGGAAAGCAGGTGGTGGGCTCCTTCATCATCCGGATCCAGTTCGAGCGCGGAGCGGGCAGCGGCTTCGGCTTCCTTCCATTGGCGGCGGTTGGCGTGGATCAGGCCTTTGGTAGTCCAATGGAAGGGTTCATCCGCATCGAGCTGGATGGCTTCGTCCGCAGATTGCATGGCCTCCTGGTGCCGGTCCAGAGCGAGGAGGATGCGGGCCTTCCAGCTCATGGCCATGGCATTCTGCGGATCCTGCCGCAGAGCCATGAGCACAGCCCCCTGGGCTTCCGTGTGCTTGTCCATGCTGGTGAGGACAATGGCCATGAGGAGCAGCGCCTGCGGATTGTCAGGCTCCTGGGTGAGGACGCCTCTCAGAAAGGCTTCGGCATCGGGATAGCGGCTCTGCTGCAGAAGCTGCGTCACGCGGAAGTTTTGGGCTTCGTTCATGGCTGGCTATTTTTTCAAACCGAGATGCTGCATGATCTCATCGTAGAAGCCATCCTGGTTCGCATAGAGGGCATAGTTCCTGGCACTCTCAAACCACGCGGTGGTGGTGGGCTTGAGATCGCCGGCGGCTTTCGTCAGGAGCTTGGTAGTAATAGGCACAATGTGGCCTTCTTTCATCGCGGCGGTGATGGCAGTCTCGGTGGCTTGATCAAAGACGGCTTTCAAGTCAGCGCCGGAGAAATTCCGGGTTTTTTTGGCGAGGCTACGGGCGTCGAGTTCGGCGACGGGTTTTCCTTCTGCCATGACGGAAATGATGGCCTCGCGGGCTCCTTCATCCGGCGGCGGCACAAAGACGCTGCGGTCGAACCGGCCAGGACGCTTGAAAGCCGGATCGATGTGCCATGGAGCATTCGTCGCGCCCAGCACGAGCACGCCGTCATTGTTGCTCACGCCGCCGTCCATTTCAGCGAGGAATTGATTGATGACATTCCGGTTGGCGGACATGCGCATGTCCTTCCGGTCGGCGGCGAGGGCGTCAATCTCGTCGAAGAACAGCACGCTGGGCGCATTGCGGCGGGCGCTTTCGAAGATGGCGTGGAGATTTTTCTCACTGTTCCCGATCCACATGTCCAGGATCTCGTGCAGGCCGATGCAGTAAAAGGTCGCCTTGATTTCGCCGGCAGTGGCGCGGCTGATCAAGGTCTTGCCGCAGCCCGGCGGGCCGTAGAGCAGGACCCCACCGCCAATGGTTTTTCCATAAGCCCGGAAGAGGTCAGGATTTTGCATGGGATAGAGAATCTTCATGCGGATCTGCTCCTTCAGCGCATCCATGCCCCCGACTTCGGCAAAGGTGGTTTTCGGACGTTCGGCCAGTTTTTCAAAATCCGGCAGCTCCCGGCCGCCGGACTGACGGAAATCTTCGGGTTCCGCGCCCGCGCTGGCAAAGGAAAAACTGCCGGATCCCCCCATGGTTTCGCGGGGCAGATCGTTCAAGTCCCGGCCCGCTGGATCCATTCCCAATTCGCGGGCGAGCCCTTCGTCCATGGATTTTCGGTCCAGGGCCACCGCTTTCCGGTAAGCCTCGGCGGCTTCCTTCCGGCTGTCTTCGGCCAGATGGATGCGGGCGAGTTGCAGCCAGGCAGGGGAGAACTCCGGGGCCCGCATCAGCAGTTGTTCCAGGCGCACCGCCGCCTCACTGGGGCGGCCTTCCTGGAAGAGCGCGCGGGCGAGGCCCAAGGCTCCTTCCTTGTGATCCGGCTCCAGCTTCAGCACGTGTTCGCAGGCCTGCCTCGCTTCCTCGATCGCCCATTCCTCCAGAGCAGTCTGGGCGAAGAGCAGGAGCAGAGGGATATTGTCAGGGGCAACCGCGACGGCGGCACGCAGGGTATTCAGATCAGCCATAAAGAGGGGGAGTTCACCGGCCCATGCTGGCAGGAATCCGCCAGCATGCAGCCGGAAATTATCAGGAGATGAGCAGCGCGGCGCGTCAAATTGCCGGAGTCACCGCAGACGCCCTCATCCCGCCATGGAAACCACAGCCAGGACATAATGATTCCGCTTTGGCACGCTCCATCAGGTCCTTTCTCCAAAGCCACCGGTCTAGCGCACGCGGATCCGGTAGAAGCGGCGTATGGCGGAGGCAGGCTTGTCGAAGCTGCCGCCGTCGCCATTCCCGGCCACGAACACGTCGCCGGTGGGGCTCCAGCCATCGGAAGCAAGATCATCGGAAACTTCCAGTTCATAACGATACCCCGCCATGGTGCTGAAGGCCAGCCGGAGCATTTGTCCGCTGGTGGGAGTGAGGGTTATGGCAGGCACGGATGGGGCAGCCCGGTAGCGGCCCGGTGATCCAAGATCCCCAGCCGTGGCAGCCTTGAAGACGCCATGCACTCCCGCCTCGCCTGCCATCCCAAATTGCCGGGTCGCCGGATGGTAGTTAAAAGTGGTCCCCATGGTGGCGGCCCCGAAATCCGTGGACTGGACGGTATCCGCAGCTTCAGCCGCCGTGGCATTCCACAGGCGCAGGCCATCCCCGCTGGCAGAAAAGGCAAGACCACTGCCGTTGTAACGGATGATCTGCAGGGCCGCAGGCAGATTGGCCGCGCCCCACCAGGTGCGGAACTGGGCGGCCGTCCGGTCCTCCACAAAGACCACGGATTCCCCTGGAGCGATGCTCAGCCCGGCGGGCAGGGTGAAGGCGGAGCCCAGGCCGCCGCTATCATCATTGAAGCGCCACCCCGCCAGACTGACCGGGAGCGCCCCGAAATTGGTCAGTTCCCACCAGTCCGCGCTGTTCGCATTGCCCGCCGCCGGTAGTGACTGGAGTTCCGTCAGGCGCAGGTCCGGCATCTGCGGCACGGCCAGATCCGCTGTCAGGATCACAATTCCTGACGGATTTACGGCGCTCAGTTCATAGCTCCCCGCCTGCGCCGCCGTAAGGCCCTTCAGGACCAGGGTGGCCGCAGTCTGGCCGGGCAGTGATGCGCCGTTGAATTTCCATGAATACACCGGTTCCGGCACTCCTGTGAACCGCGCCGTAAAGGCCGCCGCGCCGCCGGTGACCCCTGTCTGATCCGTCAGCGGCACCAGCACTCCTGGCGGATGCGGGCACTGGGATTTGAAAAAATACAGCAGAGGATCCGCCTCCTCGCTCAAAGTTAGGTAGCCGCCCCCGCCCGGCAGCAGGGCGATGGCTTCCCCATTGGGTTCCAGGGGCGGGCCGATCACCGGCACCGGCACCCCGGGGCGTCCCAGCGCGGTTTCCACCGGTTCGGCTCCGGAGCGGTTCCAGATCATGGCCGCATCCTCGCGGCGCAGCATGATCTGACTGCCATCCGGCGCGATATGGCCGCCTGCTGGGTCATGGAAAGCCACCCTCATCACAAACGTCAGTGCCAGGATGGCCCCGGGCGCTGCGGCATTGAGATTGGCCCGGAAAAGGCGGCCCCCGCCGTTCTCTTTCGTCAGGATCAGCACATCCGCCGTGAGCGGATCCAGCAGCAGTGTCTCTGCATCGTAGCTGCCGTCAGGATAGGTGAGGGTGAAGGATGCCACCCCTGCAAGGTCCAGCGATGGAGCCGCCGCCGGCGCCGCCGCGCTGACCATCGGCTCCGGCACCCGCACGATACGCACCGTGCTCCTCAAGCCTGAAGCCGCTCCGGCTCCGCCCGTATCTGCCAGATAGAGATAACTGGTCCCCGCCACTGGCCCTGGCCCCACCGCCATATCCTCCACATCATCCACCGGCACGCCAAAATCATACCGCGCCAGCAGACGCGCCTCCAGATTCAGCGCAAACACCTTCTTCCGGTCCCCATCATTGTGCGTCCAGATCACGCCCGGATTGCGCACGCTGATCCCCAGTCCCGAAGCCTCGTTCAAGGTGGAAAAGCCGACTGTCCCCAGCGATACTCCTGGCGCAAAAGACGTGCAAATCCCTGCTTGGACCGGCCAAAGCCACCCCATCCAAGCCAACGGCAGGACAGCCAAATGAACGAACCGGGGACACGCAGGCGCGCATCCCCGAACACGGAGAGGAATTTTCATAGCGGAGGGGGAACGCCGGGGGAGGCATTAAAATCTGAAACCAAAGCCACAGGTTCCGGACGATTGGAGACGGTTATAAATAAAACGCACATCGGACCCTCCGGGTAACCCCAACACCATCCCATTCACGCCATGAAGGCATCGTGAATCAGGCCAGGATTCCACGCTGGAAGAGGGGCGCGCCCCAAGAGGATGGAAAAGAGGCGCAAGCTTGCCTGATTCGAGGTGGAAAACCCGCCATCGCCCAGCCGTGGTCTGCGATCAAAGCCGCTCCAGGACAAGGTGAGCGCCATGGCTGTTCCCTCTGAATCCAACGGAGTCTAAATACTTTGACTGATGGCTCCAAATCCGTTCCTGAAATCGTTGGTTTCCGGTGTGTCATCCTTTCCCTTGGCTTCGCTCAGCCGCGCCGGCCGCGTTCGTCGGGGGGCGGATTCAGGATGGCCTGCTGGGCATCGGCGGGGAGGTTGGCGTTTTGGAGCCATGAGGTGGCGGCGACAGGATTGCGGCGGAACCAGGATTGTCCGGCCCGGGTCAGGGTTTGGATCCGTGAGGTCTCATTGCTGATGGTTTTCGCCCAGATGACGGCGGATTCCGGGTCTTCGCGGGCAAGGCTGCGGACGAAGCCGCTAACGGCGGAGTCCTTGGAGGCAGAAGGGGGCATGTTGGCCAGGTATTGGCTGGCAGCGGTGGGATCCCGCTGGGTCCACTCCCGGAGAGCAGAGTAGGTGCCTTCCGCTCGGGCCGGGCCTTCGCTCAGATTGCCAAGCCAGGCGATGGCGGCCTGCGGATCCTTTTCCGCCCACTCATCCCCGACCTCGCCAACCACCCGGGCACCGTAGTCGGTGTTGGCGAACTGGGTGGCCCAAGCTGCGGCGGCTCTGGGGTCTTCGTTGGTGTAGGCTCCAGCGATTTCATTGAGAACATCGCCTTTCATGGGACTGTCAGGCAGGCGTTCGCCCCATGCTGTGGCTGCCGCCGGGCCGATTTTTCGGAGTTGTTCCGTGGTCACGGTCCGAAGGTATTCCCCCGCCCGCGGATCACCCGCAGCCGAGCGGGCCAGGACGTAAGAGGTGGCCATGGCGATATCGTGGTCGGCCAAGCCCGCGACCAAGCTGCCGCGCAGGCGGTTTTTGGCGTCCCCATCCTCCATTTTGTCCAGCCAGGCGGTGGCACCGGACGGGTCTTTGGCGGCCCAACCCGGCAGGGTGGATTGGAGAAAGCGGTCCCTGGCCCCGCCCTTGAGGGTTGCGGCATGGGCGAGGGCCCCGGCGCTATCCACTGTGCCCCAGGCATAGAGAAAAAGCCGCCATTGATCGCCACCGGCACGGTTGGTCTTCATAGACTCCATGAGGGCCTGCACATTTTCAGGAGTCATGGAAGCCAGCAATTGGGTGAAGGCGGCATTGCGGGTCAGGGGATTGGGATCGTTGAGTGCCGCTTTGACCAGGGCATCAATTTCCCTGGGCTCCAGCAATGCCAGAGGGGCGGGGTTGACTGCGGCCTTGCCGGGGTTGGTGCTGCTGTTGATGGCTGGAGGAGCCAGCGGGGAGATCCCGCCACCCGCCAAGCCGGCTGCTGCCGCCACCGTGAGGGTCCGGGACCCAGTGGCGGCATCCGGGCCGGAGGGCCGGGCCAGCAGATAGCCCGCAGCAAAGGTGCCCAAAGCAACAAGACTCCACGTGCCATGAGGGATCAGAGGAAATTTCATCGTGCGGAACTGGGTGCGGGATTCAACGATTTCACTATACAGTATAAGCGCACCAACTCTGATAGGTTGCGTAAAAATGCGGTTTGCCAGCAGATCAGCCCTCCGCAATATCTTTGCGGCAGGCTGACAAGGGCGCTCCGCCCGGCAATGACAGGATAAATGGAATTCCCCAAAATGAGCTGAGGCTGAATTACCGGATTAACTTTGTCCGGTGCGGGATCCTCCCATAAAATAGAAGATGAGGAAGATCAGCAAAACCAAGCCAAGGCCGCTGCCGCCGATGACAGGACCACCAAAATAAAACCCGCCGCCTCCGAAAACAAGCAGCAGGACAATGATAAGTAATAATTTATTCATGACGTCATCATAGCACACTGCGGCCCGCAAATCCATGGGGTCTTTCCCCCATACGGCTGGCAACCTGGCCGAAGCCGGGTTGGAGTTCGCCGGGCGTGGGATTCCACCGCAGTCAGGCTGGGCAATTCCCCATCAAAAAGCAGCCTTTCGTCTTTAGTCTGCGGGGAATATGCTTTAGGGACGTCTCCGGCGGCTGGCTGTGGGCCTGCCCTTGCAGCGGCGGGCGCTGCCATTCCAACCTCTGAAAACTGAACCCTTCCCTCCATGTCGACCCAGACCTTCCGCCATTACACCATCTGTCAGGACCAGCAGGGGGCGACGGTCGAGGTCTGGCGCAGCGCGGAGGAGGTGGCTTGCCTGGCCTTCGACAACAAGCAGCAGCTTTTTGTGGAACTGCACGTGGCCATCGGCCCGGCGGAACGCCAGCGGGATGCGCCAGCTTTTCAAAATCTGGTGCAACTGGCCGCGCCGCTGCGGCACCGGCATCTGCTGGGGGTGATCGAGGGCGGTGAGGATGAGGGGGCGAACTATCATGTTTCCGAATTCCTGGATGGGGAGCGGCTGGACAGTTGGCTGGCGCGGAATCATCCGGTGCCGCCCTGGCTGGCGCTCCTGGTGATCCGGCAGTTGGTGGAAGGCCTGGCGGCTCTGGCCAGCCATCCGCGTCTGCTCGCCGGGGTGGAGGTTTTCCACGCCGGGCTGACCCTGGCCGGCCCGCATTCCAGCGATCTCGTGGTCAAGGTGTGTGACCTCGGCCTGTCTGGCGTCCTGCCCGTGAGCACGGAGCCGCAATTCGTCGAAGCCCGCGCGATCCATGACACGGGCAGGCTGCTGCTTTATATGCTGACAGGATCGCTCACCGAAGGGGCGGTGACGGCGGATTCCCTCGCCGGGTATCACATTCCGCCGGAGCTGGGATTTCTGCTGGGCACCATCTTCACGGCCACCCAGCCGCACCACCCGCGCACCCTGGAGCAACTGCGCACCCTGACGTTGCGCTGCACGCAGGATCTTTCCCCGGAACTGACGGCCCCGCCGGATCTGCTGCCCGCCGCCTGCCGGCCGCGCCTGCCCCTCACGCCGCATCTTTCCGGTCCGATGGCCACCGCAGACTGGTTGAGCAATGACTACACGGTGGACACCCGCGCCGGCGACTCGGCGGATCCCTACCGCCAGCGGGCCACGCAGCGCGCCACCCGCCGTGCGGTCAATGTGCAACTGCTCCCGCCCGCGAATCTGATGCCGGCTCCCTTTTTGCTGCCGGCGCTGGAAAAAGCCTGGACCAGCCTGGCCCCTGGTCCGGCGGCGGTTCCCCCGGCGCCGCTGCTGGTGCCTCTGGCCTATCATCCGGAATCCCCCAGCCCGCTCCTGGTGGAGGAGCTTCCTGGCAAATATACCCTGGACACCCTGCATCGGCTGCGCCACCCGCTGGAACCGGCGGAAGTGCTGCTGATCCTCACCCAACTCGATGCTGCCGCCACCGCGGCCGGGGAACGGGGCCTGCCCCTGCATTGGCGCTCGCCGGTCCTGATTCCTGTGCAGTTTACCGGCCCAGGCGGGGAGGAAGCGCTGCCGCCCGCTGCCCAATTGGCCCGCCTTCCCCTGACGGAATGGCCGCCGTTTCAATTGAAAGTGCGCACCTGGCCCATCACCCTGGATTTCACCCAGCCGGACCGGTTCCAATTGGAACGCCTGCTGCTGCGCGATCCGGCCCTGAGCGGCGAAGCGCCTGCCCCACGGGCGGCCTCCGGCGCCCTGCCCTCCGGAAGGGACTTTGCCCTGCTCACCACCTGGCTGCTGGGCGGCACTCCCCGGGTTCCGGATCCTTATAAGTCGTTGCTCTACAGCGCGATCAGCGCCCGTGGAGCTTCGCCGGCCACCCGGCCGGAATTCCTCGGGCGCTTCCGCCAGCGGGTTCATGGCGGGTCCACCGCCCCGGTCACCCCAGCGGCCGCTCCCGGGCGCAAGGCCACGGCTCCAGTGCCGACCCTGACTTTGGGGAAACCGAAAAACAAAGCGCGTCTCAAAACCTCCGGGATTCCTATTCCAGCCACCCCGGCCCCGGAAAGTGCCATGGCCCCCGCTCCGGCTGCCGCTGCCGGGCTGCTCTCCCTGCCGCCGGGACTGAATGCCTTGGAAATGCACGGTCAGGACCCTGTCCTTACCGAAGCGGAGCCGGCCGGAAATTTTCCTGTCGGCCGTGATGTGCTGCTGGAGGAAGCGGAACTGCCCCCTATGGGATTCGCCGAAGCCCTGTTCGGAGCCTCCCTCGACCAAAGTTCCGGTGAACTGAGCGGCGCTTCCTGGCCTGCTGGCCCCATTGGTGCGGGAGCACGCTCTGACCACGGGGATCCTCCTCCCGGGGCTCCTCAGGATGAATATCCATTAGGATTCATGGAAGCCGCCGGCCAATCCCGCCCGCTTTGGAACCAGCAGGATTACGATGCCTATCCGGATGAGGAGGAAGAAGGCCGGCCGGCCGGCTCCGGCAGGCGGTGGATGTTATTCCTCTTGGTGGTTCTCATCGCGGCGGCCCTGGCCGGGCTGATGGCGCAACTGAGCGGCCAGGCTATCTGGCTGAAGTAGGCGGGTAGCGACGCCCGCCACCGGATCGGAGTTCCGGGCCAATTTCGATTTGCGGCGCCTCAGAAGAAATAGACTGAGCAGCTTATGACCCCTTAATAATCATGGACCTGTTCAATTTTACACCTGCTTCCCAACAAAAAACCCGGCCGGATTCTGACGAACGCATAGTCAGCGTGAGCCAGATCACCCGGCGCATTAAAAACCTGCTTGAGGACGGCATTGGTGCGGTGTGGGTGGAGGGTGAAGTGAGCAATCACCGGAAGCAGACCAGCGGTCACCACTACTTCACGCTGAAAGACTCCGGGGCCCAGCTGGCTTGTGTTTTATTCAAAGGAAACTCCGGCAGCCTGAAGGTCGCCCTGGGCGATGGCATGGCGCTGCAGGTCTTTGGGGAGGTAACGGTCTACGAGGCACGCGGCCAATATCAGATGATCGTGAGGCAGGTTCGTCAGTCGGGCGTGGGTGCCCTGCAGGCGAAGTTTGAGGCGCTGAAGCGCCGCCTTTACGAAGAAGGACTTTTTGATGAAGAGAGGAAACAGGACATACCGCGCTTTCCCCTCACGATAGCCATCATCACCTCTCCCACCGGGGCAGCGCTGCAGGATATGTTGCATATTCTGCGCCGCCGCGCCCCGTGGCTGCGGGTGCTGGTCTATCCGGTGAGGGTGCAGGGTGCTGAAGCCGCCGGGGAAATCGCCGCCGCCCTCCGGCATCTCAGCAATGCCCCGCCCGGCCTGCCCGCCGTGGACACCATCGTCATCGCCCGGGGCGGGGGCAGCTTGGAGGACCTGTGGGCCTTTAACGAGGAAATCGTGGCCCGTGCCCTGGCGGACTGCCCCCTGCCGGTCATTTCCGCCGTGGGGCATGAAATTGATTTCAGCATCGCGGACTTCGTGGCGGATCTCCGCGCCCCCACCCCCAGCGCGGCGGCGGAACTGCTGGCCCCCGAGGGGAGCGAACTCCGGGCCACTCTGACTCAACTGCACAGCACCCTCGCCCGGCGTGTCCAACAGGCGCTTCAGACCTGGCGGCGGGAGCTGGAGCACTTTTCCCGGGGCCCCCTCAGCCGGGACGGCGAGCGCCTGCTGCTGCCGTGGCGGCAACAGGTGGATGATGCCGGGGAGGCGCTCCATGGTGCCGTTTCTTCCGCCACCAGCCGCCTCCAGCAAAAACTGGAATTCCTTGCCCACCGCCTGGAGCGCCGCCGTCCCGACCGGATCCTCGCCGAGCGGCAGACCCGGCTCCAGCTTTGCCAGGAACGCCTTGTCACCCGCCTCCAAAGCGCCCTCACCACCCGCCGGAGCCGCTTGGAGCAGTGCCGCAGCCAGCTTCAGGCGCTCGGTCCCCAGGCCGTGCTTTCCCGCGGATTTTCCTACACGCAGAACAAAGCAGGCAAACTGATCCGCGAAGCCCGTGAACTGTCCCCCGGCGAGGAATTCACCACCCACCTTGGCAAAGGAAAAGTGCGCGGCGTCGTCCAGTCGGTGGAATGAACAAATACCGTGGCCTGCGAATTGCTTTGACTCCTTGACGGGTCATCCCTCATGCTCCCTTAACCGTCCCTTAAAACCCCTCTGTCTACCCCATGATCTCTCCCTTCAGAACCCTTGTCGCTTCCACCCTGGTTGTTGCTGGCCCTGCCGGAGCGGCGCTCTACCAGCAGGATTTCACCACGGACGATACCGCGAATTGGGCCGTGCGGGCTGGCCCTTCCACCGTTGATGTCGCAGCGAACTTTTTCTTCGACTACAGCACAGTCGGAATTCCCTCGGCGCCTAACGGTTCCGGAACCCGTGGCATGAAACTTCAAGCCAATTTGAGTTCCGGCGTCCTGGGGGGCCATCAACGTCACTCCGACCTCCGTTGTCCTGCCATCAAACTATACCCTCACTTTTGACTGGTGGGCAAATACGATCGGGGCGACCACCTCCCCTGGCTTTCCTGTTGGGGGCAGCAGTTCAGCCAACCTATCGACTTTTGGCGTGGGGACTGCTGCCTCTACCACCAGTGCCGCTTTTCCTGGATCCGCCCAGGATAGCGTCTGGTTCGCTGCGAATGGGGACGGCGGCACGACATCCGCCGATTTCCGTTCTTATTCCTCCGCCGCAACAGCTAGTTATGGGGACGGAAATGCCGTATATCTCGGAGCTACCACCAGGAGCAACTTGAACTCTTTTTATTCCTCCTTCGGTGGTGTGACTCCCCCCGCTGCCCAGACGGCCCTTTTTCCCAACCAAACCGGAACCGTAGTAGCAGGTGCCATGGCTTTTGCATGGCACCAAGTCATCATCGATTTCACGGCCAGCGTGATTGATTGGACCGTAGATGGGAAAAAACTCGCTTCAGTGGACCGCAGCACCGTGACCTTGGGAGGCACCAATATTTTCTTCGGCCACAGCGACATCAACGGGACTTCTTCCGCCGATGCCAACGACGCGGCACTGCTCTTCACCTTGATCGACAACATCAAAGTGGAAGCCATCCCTGAGCCAGGGGCCATGGGACTGACCGCCCTTGCCGCCTTGGGACTTCTCTCCCGCCGCCGCCGGGCCTGAGGGGCACTCGTCAGATGATTCCCCGGGGAAGCGCTTTGTGTTTTCCTGCACTCACTGCGCCTTTTCACTTGGAATCCAAAGGGGGCGGCCTTTTCTGAGGCATGCTGCTACACCCTGTTCAGAATTATATTGATGTCGTGCACACGCCGTTTCCCCGGATTTTTGAAGGGGTGGGCGAGGTCTGGGAGGTGCTTCCCCGCATTGGGCCTTTTTTAAAGGAATGGCTGGAGCCCTCGGTGGAGGGCGACATCCATGGGGAAGTCCACCTCGAAGGACCCGTCTTCATCGGCCCGGGGGCGAAAATCATGCACGGGGCGGTGATCATGGGTCCGGTTTACATCGGAGCGGGGAGTTTTGTGGGACCCGGCTGTTACGTGAGGGCGAATACCATCATTGGGGAAAATGTCATCGTCGGGAACAGTTGCGAGTTGAAACACTGCATCATCGCCGACAGTGCGGAAATCCCGCATTGGAATTATGTCGGCGACTCCGTGATTGGACACAAAGCCCACCTCGGGGCGGGCGTGATTTTATCGAATTGGCGGCACGATCATGGCAGCATTCCCGTCCTGGACGCCCGGGCAGCCGGAGGGAAGGTAGCCACTGGGCTGACGAAATTCGGGGCCATCATCGGCGACCATGCCGACCTCGGGGCCCATGCCGTGCTGAACCCCGGCAGCCTGATCGGACGGCGCAGCGTGGTTTATGGCGGGGTGGTCTGGCGGGGAGTGCTCCCGGCGGATCAAATCGTGAAATTACGGCAGGAATTGGACGTAGTGGAACGACGGCCTTCCTGACCTTGCGGGGAGACTGCGCAAATTCATATGTCAGACGTCGGACTTGTCTTCTGGACAAAAGGAAACTGGCATGTTCTCCTCTCTCCCACAGCTTCAATATGAACCCACCAGCCCAGCCCAAAAACTTCCTGACTGCAGACGACGCGAAACACATCGCCCTGCCGTGGTGTCAGGTGGCGGAATTCGTCTCCGTGGAAAACGCCGGAAGTGACGATCTCTACCTCTGCCGCGCCAGCTTCCCTCCTGGGGAAGCCCACCTCTTTCACTACCACCCTGGCCGCGAGGAAATTATTTACGTCCTGGAAGGCCAGGCCGAGCAGTGGGTGGGCGGGGAAAAACGCCTCCTCAATCCCGGTGAGATGGCGCTCATCCCCGCCGGCGTGCCCCATATGACGCTGAATCCAGGTCCTGCCACGCTGAAGTTTCTCGCCATTCTGAATAACATCCGGGGTCCCGAGGCCATGGTAGTGGATTGCTTCCGCGAGGAGCCTTGGGTCAGCCATTTTACTCCCATCGAATACCCACCGGTTTGACCAGGCGGGTGCCGAAAGGACCTGAACGCACAAAAATGCCAACAGCGTCCCCGGCCAGACTGGAATACCGTTTACTGCCAACTAATAACTAAAAACCACCCCCATGCCCAATCCCTGGACCGGAAAAGGAAACCCCTACACCCGAGAAGAAGTCATCGCACGCCTGCGCGCCGT
Organism: Akkermansia muciniphila; assembly: GCA_945900785.1. Classification (GTDB taxonomy): domain Bacteria; phylum Verrucomicrobiota; class Verrucomicrobiia; order Verrucomicrobiales; family V1-33; genus CAIZWU01. The sequence continues at coordinate 50,787 of CAMDJM010000018.1, read as the reverse complement.
CACCGCCAAGGGCGACGCCATCATCGCCGCCGGAGCGGGCACCGGCATCAGCGCCAAATTCATCGAAAAAGGCGGTGCAGACCTGATCATCATCTATAACTCCGGGCGCTTCCGCATGATGGGCCACGGTTCCACCGCCGGCATGATGGCCTATGGCGACGCCAACGCCATCGCCATGGAAATCGGTGAATACGAAGTCCTCCCCGTGGTCGAGGAATGTCCTGTCATCTGTGGCGTCCACGCCACCGACCCCCGCCGCCGCATGTGGCATTGGCTGGGCAGGATCAAGGAAATGGGCTTCTCCGGCGTCAACAATTTTCCCACCCACACTATCATTGACGGCCACTTCCGGGGCGTCCTGGAGGAGACCGGCATGAGCGTGGTCAAGGAATATGAAATGGTCGCCCTCGCCCGGCGCATGGACCTTTTCAGCGTCGTCTACGTCGGCAGCCCGCAGGAAGCCATTGAGATGGCCAAAGCCGGCGCGGACGCCATCATCGCTCACGTCGGCACCACCATCGGCGGCAGCATCGGGGTCACCAACGCCCTCGTCCCCTGGGATGAAACCATCAAACGCACCCAGGACATCATTGATGCCGCGCGCACCGTGCGCAAAGACATCTTCTTCCTTTGCCACGGCGGCCCGATCAACACCCCGGAGGACGCCAGGCGCGTGATGTCCTCCACCGATGCCGTCGGCTTCGTCGGAGCCAGCAGCCTCGAGCGCATGGGCGTGGAGGCTTCCCTGACGAATCTGACCCGCGAATTCAAAGCCCTCAAAGCCCCCGCCGCCCAAGCCTTCATGGAAGGCTAGGCCAGCCCTCACAGCTCCAACCAGCCCAGGGCAGGGGAAATCCCGGCAGCGCTTCCATCCTCCCATGGAAGTTTCCCGGATCATCCCCTGCCCTGTTGGAGGTTCCAAATCCCCCGGCAACTCCGCTAAAATCCGCATTGACCACTGGGAAAGCGCGGCTGAGTCTCTACGCTCTTTTTCCCGGTCTATCCGGTTCCTGATTCCCATGACTTTCCACACCATTTCCGTCCTCGTTGAAAACAAATTCGGCGTGCTCGCCCGCGTCGCCGGCATGTTCAGTGGCCGCGGCTATAACATCCGCAGCCTCAACGTCGGCCCCAGCCACGACCCGAAAATTTCCCGCATGACCATCGTGGTCAAGGAAAAGGAAAACGTCCTCAACCAGATCATCAAACAGCTCGATAAACTTATCGACGTCATCCAGGTGATCGACTTCCGCGAAGGCGACTACGTGGACCGCGAACTCGTCCTCCTCCAAATCCAGGTCGACCGCCAGACCCGCCCGGAAGCCATCGAAATCTGCCAGCTCTTCCGTGCCAAAATCATCGACGTGGGCCGCAGTGTCCTCACCATCGAGATCACCGGCAACACCAGCAAGATCGAGAAATTCACCTCCCTGATGGAAGCCTTTGGCATCATCGACCTCACCCGCACCGGCCGCATCGCCCTGCCCCGTCTCAACGAAGTCCCCGAAGATTCCTCGGAAGTCCTGGACTGAAGCTTCCCGGCACGCCTTTCCCTGGCAGACTGCCACCCGCCGGGCTCCGGCGCACCATCCAGGGCTCCCACCGATTCACCCCCTCACCAACCTAACTAACATCACCCTACATGGCCGCTAAAGTTTATACGGACAAAGACGCCGACCTCGCCCTCTTCAAAGGAAAAACCCTCGCCGTGATTGGCTTCGGCTCCCAGGGCCACGCCCACGCCCTCAACCTCAAGGAAAGCGGTGCCCACGTCATCATCGGCCTCTACGAAGGCAGTAAATCCATCCCCGTCGCCAAGGAACTCGGCTTCGAAGTCATGGACACCGCCGCCGCCGTGCAAAAAGCCGACGTCATCTTCGTCGCCGTCCCCGACACCAAGATTCCCGCCGTTTATAACAAGGACATCGCCCCCCACCTCGTGAAGGGCAAGACCCTCCTCTTCAGCCACGGCTTCGCCATTCACTACAAAACCATCGTGCCCCCGGCTGATGTCGATGTCATCCTCGTCGCCCCCAAAGGCCCGGGCCACATCGTCCGCCGCCAGTTCACCGAAGGCAAAGGCGTCCCTGCTCTCATCGCCGTCTATCAAAACCCCAGCAAAAAGGCCAAGAAGATCGCCCTCGCCTGGGCCAAGGGCGTGGGTGGCACCCGGGCCGGGGTTATCGAAACCGACTTCAAGGAAGAAACCGAAACCGACCTCTTCGGCGAGCAGACCGTGCTCTGCGGCGGTGCCAGCGCCCTCGTCCAAGCCGGATTTGAAGTGCTCGTCGAAGCCGGCTACTCCCCCGAGATGGCCTACTTCGAGTGCCTTCATGAACTGAAGCTCATCGTCGACCTCATGAACGAATCCGGCATCGCCGGGATGCGTTTCTCCATCTCCGAAACCGCCAAATGGGGCGATGTGCACGTCGGACCCAAGATCATCGACGCTGGCGTGAAAAAGCGCATGAAGGCCGCCCTCAAGGACATCCAATCCGGCAAGTTCGCCAAGGAATGGATCAAGGAATACGAAAACGGCTACCCCGTTTACAACAAGCTCCTCAAGGATGGCGAAAACCATCCCATCGAGAAAACCGGAGCCAAGCTCCGCGCCCTCATGCCCTGGGTCAAAAAGCGTGACATTAAAGGCAGCCAGGCCAGCTACAAGTAACCCCCAAAGGGAGCACGGGGCTCCGGCCCGTAAGTCCCCATTCCAAAACGCCTGCCTCCCAGGGGCAGGCGTTTTTTATGCCCGGATCCCGTCCGCAGATTCACCTTCCCCCTTCTTTCCATTTCCATTCAAGCCATGCCTACCCAAAGGCCCGGGATGGAGCCTCCTGCTTTCCTGCCAAATGAGAAGGATCAGCCCGGCGGCGGCGGGGCTTCGATCATGATCCGCGCGGCATCCGTGAGTTCCATACATGTGCTGGTATTGCCTATTACAGGAGACTGCCAGGATAAGCGGCTCTATGGGCCGCCGACATTTGGATAGTCCAGCTGGAAGAACCGGCGCGGAGCTGCATCGGGCAGGAGATCAAGGCGGTAGCGCTGGGTGCCGCCGGGGTCGCCGGCATTTGAAGGCTCGGTATGCCAATCGGGCGGGGTTTCGCCGACGGGCAGCCAGGCTTCGGTGCCGGGAGTGTTGGTGAATTGAAGTCCAAAAGGGAGTTCATGTGAGGTGAGTGAACGCTGGACCCGCAGGCTCATGCCTGTGTCGGGGCGCTGGAAGATTTCGAGGCTGGGTTTCAGTCTTTGCAGCGTCCAGGGATCACCACCGAAGTAGTATTCTTCGAGGTTGGTGCGCTGGTCACCATCGGGGTTATCGTTGGGACCGTTCATGCCTGCGGGGAGTCGATGGTAGGTGGCCCATTGGGCAAAGGTCATCGGCGCGGAGCTGTCGCCAGCTTCCATGGTCTGCCATGAGGTCAGCGCGATGAGGCCGAGCGCGGGCATGGTCACGGATGACGGAAAGGCCACGGGCTGATCGACGACGGTGAATGGAATGGTGTCGCTGCCACCAATGCCGGTCTCAGGATGCGCGATGCCAGGATCAAGGCCACCAACGGTGGGGATGGCTTGGACTCCCGGCGCCATATAGCCACTGAAGCCGGCGACTCCAGGATGCAGGTCCACCTTGCCTTCGAATGGCAGCTTGTTGATCATGGCGGCGTAGAAGCCGCTGGGAGTGGTGCCGAATGACTTTGTCTGACCGACGGTGAAGATGCCATCATTGGTTAGCGTGGCGTCGAAGAAGGTGTCTTCCTGTGTTGTGTTCTCGATGGTGTTCCACCAGCGCAGGCTCATTTTTTCCGTGAAGCACATGACGGTGACTGCGCGGTCAGGGCCGAGGCCAGTGTTTTCCATGGCCACGAGTCCGACAGGGGTCCACACCAGCTTGGCGCAGTAGTCCCACGGGGTGTTGCCGGCGTTGGGCAGAATGTCGCCACCCGTGCTGCGGGTGATCACATCATACTTGTCATTAGCGATGTCCTCCCCCACTCCGAAAAAGAGTGAAGGGCCACCAACTGGGTGACGCCCGATCAGGAAGGCTGGAATGTCATCAAGGATCACGCTGCGGGCGAAACTACCGCCGGTGAAAAGTGTGCCATCGGGGGATTCAGCCATGCAGTAGTATTCGAGACTGCCGCGCACGCGACTGTTGCTGATCAGTGTGCTGTCAGGCTGCACTTTCATGAGCAGGGCACCATACTCAGAACCCGCGCCGATTGGCTGTATCGGGTCTTGTTCGCGTGGTCCTTTGGCCGTGCCGCAGAGGAGGATGTTTCCATCATGGGAAACAATGGCTTGGCGTGTGGTCTCAGCCATGTTGAAGGAAGCATAGCGCTTGGCGCGGATGAACGTGCCGTCCGCAGCGTTGAAGGTAAGCATCACCGGATCGGCGTCCAGGGTTTGCTCGTTGTTGTTCGCGTAACCGATGACATGCACCAGAAGTTGGCCAGGTGTGGCCCCGGTGGTGATCAGTGAGCTGATATCAAAGGTCTTCGAAGAGTTGTCCTCTTCGATGACATTGAAGGCGCGTGACCAGAGCACGTTTCCCTGCCCATCATGACGGGAGAGAAAGCGGTCGATGAAGTTGCTCACCATGACAAAACCACCGTCCGGTGTGGAAGCGATCTGCTCTGGCGAAAGGCCAGCTCCGGCTTTTGTCCACACCACATCCCCTTTGGCACCCACACGCATGATAGGCTGGTGGGTGACGAGTGAGGGAAAGATGACAAACACATCCTCCGCTGTGCCTGTGACCCTGGCGGTCTTCGCGTTGGATGGGCCCCAGTTATCCCACGTCGCGAGCCGGCTCCAGCGCACATGGTCACCTGCCACGGGATCGAGCGGCCCAGGCGCGGTGCTGCCCGCTGGCCTGTGGTTTCTGTTCATTCTCCCAAACGCGCTGCCGCCCGCAAGTTCTTTTTCCAAGTGCGAATTGAGTAGCCCCGCTGGGGCACTCATCATTATCACTCCGGGAGCCAATGTCAAACTATCTCCTTATCGCCTGCTTCCAGCCTTTCTGTCAATATCAACTGCGTTAGTAGTGAACAAGCTTCCTCTTCCCACGCCTGCTGGGAATCCTGGTTGCACGTCCCCAGTCTCTTCGTTCCCGCCCTGTGGAGCGGGAAGAGGGAAATCACCGCCTTCAGCAAAGCGGGCTATGCTGGCAATTCGTGGCAGTTGCCGGATGACTGGAGCAACGTCCAGAGTGTTGATATCTTCCGGATCACTCTGGAGGGCTGCGTTCCGCTGAAGCAGAGCGCTCCGATCACCGATGGAAAGTTAACCTTGTCGCTTGGGAATAACGAGGCAATTTCCATTGTGCCGGCTGGGTAAAAACCTTCCGGAGAATCAATATGATAACAAATCCATCCCCCTTTCCTGCGTCTCTCGCCGGTGTTCTGATCCTTGCTCTGCATGTTTCTGCTGCGGAGGTTCCTGACCCCGCAAAACCGGACCGCGGCAATGACGAATGGCGCCTGCGGCACGCCGAGCGGGTGGCTGACGTGAGAAGTCACGCTGACAAGTTGGATGTGCTGTTCATTGGCGATTCCATCACCAGCGGCTGGCTTGACATCGGCAAGGCGGTTTGGGAGAAGGAGTTTGTTCCCCTGCGCGCGGTCAACATCGGCATTGCCGGCAGTCAGACCTCGCACCTTCTCTGGCAATTTGAGAATGGTGCCATCGACGGGATCCATCCGCGCGTAGCCGTCCTGATGATTGGAGTGAACAACATCGTAGCCTCGCCGTCGCAGTCCGCCGCAGACATCGCGCGTGGCATCTCCGTCATCGTGACCAAGCTGCGCGGGAAACTCCCGAACACACAAATCCTGCTGCTCGGCACATTTCCCAAGGACCCGGCACCCAACATGCCGGACCGCCTCAAGATTCGGGAGCTGAATTCCATCATTGCCCAACTTAACGATGGCCAGTGGATCCGCTTTCTCGATATCGGTGGCGGGTTCCTCGACAAGGACGGCAACCTGAATCCGGACGTCTCACCCGATGGGGTGCATCTGACCGAACTTGGCTATCAAAAATGGGCCCGGGCTATCCTCGTGAAGCTGTCTGAGTCTCCCGCAGGCGGGCATCTGACGCCGAAGTAGCTATGGCTCTACCGCGCCGGCGAATCCCCTCAATTTCAACGACTTGCAACTGTGCAACGTGCAACGGCTGCGGTTCGTTGACTTTCCGTAAGCGCACCGTCACCGGCATGGCTCAGTCATTCATCGCGCCCCGGGAGGCCAACCGGGTGCCCGTCCCTTTCAACCTTCAATCTGTCATTCCGGAGAAGAACTTCGGCCCGCTAAGCAGAGACAACCAGGATGAGTGGAGCGAAGGCACACTGAATATCTGGCAGCATTGGAATCCGGCCAGCAAAGAACTCGAATTCAACAGATCAGCCTAATTGTTTGCATTTTGGTTTGTCATTCGATGTTTCAGATGACGCGATTCCGCTCAAGCAATCCCTGAGACCCGCAGAACAGGCAGGAAATAGAGTCCCAAGTGCGCTGCACGGACCAGACTCCTGGAACCACGTATCCGCTTCGTCCTGCTCCGGCTTTGCCTCTTATCCCGGTTCGCCCCGAAGCATCCTCCACGAACGCCCGGCTCCCGAAAATCACCCCCGCGTGAAATGCGCGACCCAGCGGACCAGCACCTTCACCCGGCGCTCCGGCACTATAATCCAGCCGCAGCACCAGCCCGACACGATTCCGGGAGATTCACCGGAAGTTTCCCACCTCCTGCAATCCGTCCCTGTTGTGGCAGGTCTGTCGCCCCATGAATGCCCCGACTGATGCTGCGGCGGTGACTCCGCCCGATCATACCGGCACGACGAAGCCCTCTGCCTCAGCGAGTTTCTTTTGATTACCGTCGAAATAGGCAGCGGCTTCAGCAGAATTAACCTGAAGCCGAACCAATGCGCATAGAAACGAGGCGTCAGGATACGCCTTCATTAGCCCAAATCCTGAGCCAGTTCATCAGCACGCATGGGCAGCCGCGCTTCGCCATTTCTTCAATAATACCCTCTGCGGTAATAGCCGCGGGCGGGCGCATAATAAGGCGTTCCGGTATAGTAGCTGCGGCGCGCGCGGCCGGTCATGCCACCGGCAGCACCGCCGATGAGGGCTCCCGCAGCAGCTCCTTCCCAGCCACCGACGGCACCGCCGATCGCCGCGCCGGCCACGCCACCATGTCGGCGGCCACGGACGACAGGACTGGGATGTGGGGCCACGCAGCTGGTGAAGAGACTGGCAATGAGGAAAAGCAGGAGAAAACGAATCATTTTTTTCATGGGTAGGTGGAAATTAAGGGTTCTGGGGCAGATCAGTTCCGGGCCGCATCTGTTTTGGCAACGTAGGCTTCCGCTTCGGCCTTTTCGATGACGCCATCATGGTTGGTGTCCACCTCCGCGAACTGCTTTTTCAACCCGCCCCTGCTCAGCGCCACCTTTTCGTTCTCCGCCATAGTGACCTTGCCATCCTTGTTCAGATCGCGCGACGCGAAGACTTTTTCATCAAATCCGGGCTCGACCACCCGCGCCTCCACGAGGGTGACGGATCCATCACCGTTGCCATCGAAGCGGTTGAAGAGCCTCGGCAGGCCCTCTTTGTTGACTTCTTCCAGGGAAAGGCGTCCGTCCTTGTTGGCATCAGCCTTGATAAAGAAGTCGCGGTCGGTTTCCTGAGTAGCGCAGGATGCCAGCAGCAAAAGGGCGGTTCCGGCGGGGAGTGGTCGTAAGAGTGTGGTCATGGGAATAGAGGAGTGGTCAGGGATTCGGGATGGGTGGTTCGAGTTTGATTACAAGGATGATTTGGGAGTGGGTCAGTCTTCGTTTCCTTTCACGGCGCGGTAAAGCATGGCCCCGATGACAGCACCGGCGATCGGTGCCAGCCAGAAGAGCCAAAGCTGGGAGACCGCCCAATCACCGACGAAAACAGCCACGCCCGTGCTGCGGGCCGGGTTGACGGAGGTATTGGTCACCGGAATGCTGATCAGGTGAATGAGGGTCAACCCGAGGCCAATGGCAATGGGGGCAAATCCCTGCGGGGCACGTTTGGATGTCGCTCCGAGAATAATGAACAGGAACATCATGGTCATCACGACTTCCGTCACCAGTGCAGCAGCCATTGAATATTTGCCCGGCGAGTGTTCCCCGAAGCCATTGGAGGCAAAACCGCCGGCGGTAGAGAATCCGGCCTGCCCGCTGGCGATGAGGTAAAGCACCCCGCCCCCCGCGATGGCCCCGAGGACCTGCGAAAGAATATAAGGTCCGAGATCCTTGGCGGGGAATCGACCGCCTGCCCAGAGGCCAATGGAAACGGCCGGGTTGAGGTGGCAGCCGGAAATGTGACCGATGGAATAGGCCATGGTCAGGACCGTGAGGCCGAAGGCCAGCGACACGCCAGCCAGACCGATCCCGACGTCCGGGAATGCCGCGGCAAGGACCGCACTGCCACAGCCGCCGAGGACCAGCCAGAAGGTTCCAATGAATTCAGCAAGGTATTTTTTCATGATTATATAAAAGGCATCACTGCCAGGGTTTTGTTTTTGCCGGCTTGGCACCTGAAACAGCCATCGGGCCGGACTGGAGGACGGGAAATTTTGTGTGTTAGAATGTCATAATGAGTTGCAGCATCAGAGTGCCCTCTTTGGGCGCTTCATCAGGCCGGATCAGCGTGTGGTTGTAGCTGATGATACCCGTGCTTCCCTTCCAGAGACGGAAGCCGGCGCTGGCGATTCCCTTGACGGTGTTCTGTGCCGTGCCGGTTTCCAGACCATCGACCGCCACCTGCCCGCCATTGTTGTAGGCCAAGCCACCACCCAGCCAGATCCGGGGATTCACGTTATGGCTGTAGTGTGCCTCCAAGGAAAAAATGGGCTCCTGCGACCGCTCGCGTCCGCCGAAATATTCGTCGTTGTCCCCGAAGATCTTGGCGGCGGCGTAGAAGTCGAACCACGAAACCCCTTCGTCCGCGGTGAGGCTGTAATTGAGGGTGGCCTTCCCGTTCCACCGGTTCCCTCCCGTGTTCAATGCCTCGGCGGGATCGTAGCTTCCCCAGGGAGTGCCGAGCGCGAGATGAAGACTCAGATAGGTTTCGGAGGGCGTAAGGACGAATTGCTCGCGGGTCATGGCATCCGCACCGAAAAGGTTCACGTCGAAGGTGAGGGCCGGATCTCCCCACCCCTCCAAATCCACGAGGGACTGCCCGGTGGCCGAATCGGAGCTGTCCACGGATAGGTAGGGAATGGAAAAGCCCGGGCCACCGGTCCGCCCGAAAATACTCATGATCCTCGCGTAGGCGAAGCTGCCGACGTTGATTCTGGCTTCGGTGCCCGGACTGCTGATATCGAGATCCCCTTCGGTATTGGAGCGCGTGTTCAGGTAGGTGAACATCAGCATATCCGTGTCCTTCGGCGCATTGAGGAACATCCGTGCATAACCCTGGGCCGAAACCATGGCCGGGGTGCCGATGACCGCCAAAACGGCGGCCAGGAGAGTCGGACGGGACAGGCGGATCATGGCTAAAAGATCAGGGAGAGTCCGCAGCGGACCGTGAATTGACTGGAACTCTCGATGTCACTGAAGTTATACTCGGGATTGATACTCAGCTTGAGGGGCTGTCCGCCGACTTCCATGACCTTGTTGAGTGAAACTCCTAGCGGAAGGTTGACCCATTGGCCGCCCTTCCAATCATAGGTGAACTGGGCGTCGCCAGCACTCAACGAGTAGCCATTTCCCAGCTGATAGCCAATCACCGGCTGGAGCGATGAGAGTTCGGTTTCACTCCCGATGAAGTTCTGGTTGAAAATGCCATACGTCCACTTGCCCTTGCTGAGCACCGCTCCGACGGCCGGGCCGGCCGTGAAGGAGTCGCCTCCGGGCGGGCGCTCGCTGATGAAATCCACCACCGGACCAAAAGCCCAGCGGCCCCAGCTCTCGTTGATGACAAAAAGGTTGAAGATGGAGACATCGTTGAATCCGGAATCCCCCGGCCCGTCGAGGGTGGAAGTCGCGGTGATCCGTAGAATATTAGGCACCCCAAACGCCTCAAAGGGAATCACCGGCTGGAACTGAATCTGATTGGCGGACTCGTCCCCGTTCCCATGATAGCCATCAACATGGATGAACCTGAATCCGAAGGTCATAAGGGAGGCGGTGGGGTCGACCACTTTGCGTGACAGATCGCTGTTATCTGGACCCGCCGGGGGAGCGGTTTGAGCCTGCAACGCGGACGGAAGCAGGGCCAAGACAAAAAGTGGGGTAGTTAGGAATCGAGTATTCATTTGACAAAGTTTAGCTAGATGGATTTGCCTGACCGCTTTATTACCAGCTGGTGTATTGCTTGAAATCCGGGGCGTCAGGCAGGTCGGTGTCGCGGCGACCGGTGATTTTGGGATCGTAAGGGATATCCTTGCCCACAGGGGAATCGAAGGGAGCCCACATGTGTTCGATAAAGGAACGGCCGACATAAGGACCGTCGGGAGTCTCCTTGCGGAGGCGGGCGGCTCCTTCCCACATGCCCCCGTTGAGCAACTGGGCTTCGGCCACGTCAATCAGGGGCTCTACATAAAAGACACCCAACGGAGTGTCCATTTTTCCATAAAGCGGGTATTCCACGCCCGTTTCCGGAGACTTCCAGGACTTGGTGGGCTCGAAGGTGAAAGCCGGGCCCATGAAGTATTGGATCGTGCCATCCGGGCGGATCACGTTGAAGCGGTTGGCAGAGTCCGAGGGGACATACTTTCCGGTTTTGGGATCACGGTAGGTGCGCCAGTTGAGAATATCCCCATTGTCCATGCGGGCCCAGCCCCAGAAATAGCGCGCCTGTTCCATCCCTGGAATGCGAATGCGGCCCCATTGGTGTTCATGATAGAACTGGCCTTCCAACTCGAGATCCATGTCAGCGCACTGCAGTTTCATTTCAGCCTGCTGGCAGGGAGCAATGATATACCATGAAAGCGCGGCACCGGTGAATGGGTTCGCGAGGTTATTGGTGACATCCGTCCCGAGCCCCTCCTGGGTGAATCCGTAGGGCACCGGGCATTGGTAGCCTGGCTTCATGACCTTGCCCCGGATATCCATGAAGAAAGGAGTTTGATTCGGGATGTTTTTGGTCGGTTGGGGGACGTTCGCCATCCAGCGCCATGCTTCGCCGGCGCTATGATAAGAAAAAAGCCCTTCGCTGCCATCAGCTCCCTTGCCAATTTTATACTCGGCAAAAAAGTCCTTGGGGTCCACAGCGGGGCCGGAACCAACACCAGTCACCGGGCCGGGCATGGGCTGAACTGCCTGATAGAATTTTTTGCGCTCGATGTCGCACATGGAAAAGAGCGCCACCCACAAAGGCCGCTGGAGTTTGGCGTCCCATCCATACACGGACCAGCAGAAGAAAACGGAATAGGGTTTGCCGGTTTTTTTCTCCTTGAAGAAGCCGGTGAAGTAGTTGGTTTCCTGATACTCCGCGCCCTTATACCAATCGCCGGCGTGCATCGCATGGTCCCGCGGGAGGTTGTAAATCCGGTTGCCCGTTTCGGTTTCAAAAGCGGATGCGGTGGCTGCTTCGGCGGCCTGGGCCTGGGCAACGCCCTGCGTGGCAACGCCGCCGATGGCTCCGGCGGCCATGGTGCCGGCGCCGGATTTTAGGAAATGACGGCGGCTCAGCTCGGTGTTTTGGGAGTCGGCAGGTGCGCTCATGGTTGTTGTGAATGATAGTTTGGCAAAAGGCTGCTACTGCGGCCGACGCTGCATGGCGCAACGCAGCCGCACAGTGGAGATAAAAGAAGGGGATAGCGGGCTGGCGTTACGGCCTGGGGAGGGTCACTTTCGGGCTCCACGGCTCGCCCGGTTTATTCGGCAATGGGCGGGAGATCGGCGGCCCCATCGACGGGTCGGAACCGTCTTCAAACGGATCGGTCAGCATGATCATCTCGGTGAACCCGGTGGCCACGATCGGCCCTGTCGGAGAGCCCTGCCGCAACTGGAGGACGCCCTCGATGTAGGCACCCGCGAGGCCGTAGCCTTCCTGCTCGGGATGGGTCGGCTCGTAGTAGTAGGTGCCTTGGGGCGTCTCGATGCGACCATACCATGGATACGACTTCCCGGACTTGGGCGACTTCCACATCTTCGATGGGATGACCTTGATCGCGGGACCGAAGCCATAGGAGCGCTGGTGGGTGGCGCCGTCCATGAACAAATACCGACCGACGTTGTATTGCACGTCATTGAAATCCAAGCCCTGGTAATACTGGCGGAACGTCATCAAGTCGCCATTGGTGAACCGGAACCACGCCCAGAAATACCTGTATTGATAGGTATTCCGGAAATTGCCCCATTGGTGTTCGAACCAACCGTCAGCCTCGAACTCGACCGTGCGGCCGCCGACGTCCACGGACCCTTTGCAGGCCATCGTCGGCGCGGTGTAATAATAGGTAAGCCCGAACATCGTTTCGGGGTTCTGACGTTGTTGCGGATCGACCCCGATGCTTTCCAGACCCCAGTAGGCCATGGGCACGTAGCCGGGTGTCTTCAAGGTGGCGGTCATGTCCAACTTGAAAGGCTGGTTCCACTTGTCGTCCTTGGTATTATACCCGGCAAACCTCCAGGTTTCTTTTTGATAGTCGTATTCGGTGGTGAAACCGTTCTTGCCGTCGTCGATGGCATACTTGAACCAGAAGTCCTTCGCATCCGGGGCCGAGCCTTCGGTTTTCAACTTGCCCGTCATATAGCACAGCGAAGTGTGGAATTCGCCGGTTTCGAGGTTATGGAAAGCAAACAGGACGTTGTGCAAAGGGCGGCCCTCGGAAGTCTGCCAGCCCTGCGCCAGCGGAACCCAGAAGATGGAGATCCGCTGACCCGTCTTGAGGTCGCGTCCCAACGCGGTGATGTAGTGCCATTCGTTGTATTCGTTGCTCTGGTAGAAAGCCCCGCCGTGCCAGGCATGATCCCGGGGCAATTGGTAAATCGCCTGACCGGTTTGGGTCTCGATGCCGGGCCCGCCAACGGGCGGTTGGCCCGTTGGATTGGCAGTTGGCGCCTGGGCTTGGGCGACGCCCTGCGCGGCAATGCCGGCCACGGCTCCGGCGGCCACGCCGGCTCCGGACTTCAGGAAATGACGGCGGCTTAATTCGCTGTCCTGGGGATTAGATGGGGAGTTCATGGTGGTTTTGGATTTGTTGTTGGTAGTGTGTTTTTAATGAGGCGTTTTATTACTTCTTGGAATTGGTGCCTGCCCCGGGTGCGCGGCCCGAGAATGGCAGCTCCCTCGCCATATCCTGCTCCGGCAGGGTGCGCATTCGGGCAGGGCCTCCCTTCGGCTGGAAATATTGCTCCACGTAGGCCATTCCGATCTTTTTCCCATTGGAGTCGCCCTCATGCATGGACATAGGACCTTCCCAGAAGGTCATCCCGGTTTTGCTGACAAAAACAGAATCGTCCACCAATGATTTCAGGAAGAAGTCCCCAAAAGGAGTTTCCATCAAACCTTCGGCATTCCACTGATCTTCCACGCCGGGAACCTGCCACGACCGTGTGGGCGTGAAACGCATTTCCCGGTTGGGAAAGCCATACTCGATTCTTCCATCCGGGTGCATCATGCAATAATGGTTCCGCTCATGCACCGGGCTGTTGTCCGGCGGCACCACCCAATGGCGGAACGCAAGATTGCGCCCGTCGTCAAACCGGAAGCTGAACCAGCGCCAACGGCAGTTCTCCTGATCCAGACTCTTGATATTTCCCCACTGGTGCTCCAACCACACGCTTCCCGTTACTTCCACCTCTTTCCCGTCGAAGCCAATCTTGCCGGTAAACGGCATATTGGGCGCAATGTAGTAGTAGGACAGCCCATGCATGGTCTGCGGATTGTAGCGGCCCTGTTCGTTGAATCCCTCCTCTTCAATGCCGGTAGGAGTGCGGGGCACATAACCTGGTGCGGCGGTGCGGATATCCAAGTCACACCAGGGATCCTTTGGGTTTTTGGACTTCATGCTGAACATCCAGCGTTCCTCGTTGGCGTAATACCGTTCATCAATGGCCCAGCCGGCCTCATCGTTGCGCAACAGATATTGGAAGTCCGCGGGCGACGTGGCGTCATCCGGGCGCTTCGGCTCGAATACCGGAAAGTTGTTGAAATAGTAGTATTTTTTCCCTTCCTTGATCGGCGAGATGGAAACGACCGCGGGCAGGAAGGCGTAGCCACCGGTTTTGGGATCATAGCCCACGGGGTCGGTCCCGAAGAACAAAGCATACTCATTGCCCGCCGCGTCTTTCGCGAATCCCGAGAAGTAATGCCATTCCCAGAAGTGATTGGTGGCGTAGAATTGTCCGCCATGGAACTTGTGGTCCCGCGGCAGCACATAGACCGGTTGTTGGGTCGTGCACACCAGCTCATCGGACAGCGACAGCTTTTCCAGGGAATCCCGGACCGAACCCAAATTGGCGGCAGGGAATCCGCTTTTGGTGTAATTGCCCAGATCGGTTCCTGCTGCGGGAGCGGCAGCGGTCTGGGCATGGGCACCGCCCTGCGCAGCGATGCCGGCGGCAGCTCCCGCGGCCATGGTGCCGACGCCGGATTTCAGGAAAAGACGGCGGCTCAGTTCGGTATTTTGGGAATCAGCAGAGGGGTTCATGACCGTTTGGGATGATTGTGAGTGCTTTCGGATGCTAACTATAAGGTGCTCACCTGGTATCGAAATAAAGCCATTTATGCTGTGCGGCTACTGCCCCTTGGGGCAGGTGGTCCCTAAACAGGCTCTTGGCGGACGGTGTTGCACCCGATGGTGGGACAGCCCGTCCTTCCCTGGAATTGCCATCATCCGCCACCGGTGTGAATCGCCTATTTCGTGCGGACCGCGTTCCAAAGCTGGATCCACTCGGGCACCGAGGGCATCCCGAGTTTCCGGGAGATGTGGGTGCGGTGCAGCTTGACGGTGCGCAGGGCGATTTCGAGATCCCCCGCAATCTGCTTGTTGAGCTGCCCGGCCACCACCCCGGCAAACACCTCGCATTCGCGCGGGGACAACTGGCCGTAGAGCGACTGCATTTCTGCAAGGGCACCGCGCCGGGCGTGTTGGACGCCATCCAGCAGCAAGGCCTGGGCCACCGCTGCCAAGAGTTCGCGGTCCGGCGCGCATTTTGTCAGGAAATCCACCGCTCCCTGACGCATCGCTTTCACGGTGAACGGAATCGTTCCGTTCCCGCTGAGGAATACCAGAGGCAGGGGGTTTCCGGAGGAGGCCAGACGGGTTTGCAATTCGAGTCCGCTGCATCCGGGCATATGCAGATCCGCGAGGACACATCCGCGGCTCAAGGAAGTGTGCTGGGCCAAAAAGTCGGGACCGGAGGCGAAAGTGGCTACTTCATAACCTACGGCGGACAACAGGCGTGAAACACTCCGGCGGAAGGAGTCGTCATCGTCCACCACATAAACCAGGCCATGGGTCGGAGTCATGCCGGCACGGGGAAAGGGGACGGATGGAGGGTGCAACAAAAACAAGTTCCTGCGGGGCTGGAGCTTTCCACCTGCAAAACTCCCTCATGGGCCTCGGCGATGGTCTGGCTGATCGCCAGTCCCATTCCCATTCCGGCCGGTTTAGTGCTTTGAAAGGGCTCAAACAGGGCGCTGCGGATGGACTCTGTGATGCCCTGGCCATTGTCCCGGACCCGCAACGCGATCATGCCGGTGGAGGCATCGGACTCCGCCTCAATCACCACGGCCCCGTCGGGTTTTCCCTGCAGGGCGTCCATGGCATTGAGCACGAGGTTGATGACCATCTGTTGGAGGTGCACCCGGTCCCCATGGACGGATGGCAGGCCGGGAGCCGTCACGATCTTCAAAGCAACTCCCCGCTGCATGGCCTCATACTTCAGAAGACCTGCCGCCTCTTGCAACACTTCTTTCAGATCCAAGGCCTCGAAATCCAGCGAATGGCGGGTGAGCAGCGCGCGCATCCGCTCAATGACGGTGCTGGCGCGCCGGTCATCCGCGCGAATGTCGGCAACGATGGCGCGAAGCTCCCGGATGTCAGGATCCGCCTTTTGCAGCAGGCACTCGGCGGCCCCGACGTTCCGCAGGATGGCTCCCAAGGGCTGATTCAACTCATGCGCGATGGATGCCGCCAGCTGGCCCAATGACGAGACCCTGCCCACGTGCGCAAGCTGGTCACGCTGCATCAGGACTTTTTGCTCTGCCTTCCGCCGCCGCCGGAGCTGAACCATGAAGGCCACGATCAAGGCAGACTGCCCCACAAGGAGAGTGACACTGCCCAGCACCGCGTTCCGGTGGGTTTTCCACAGGGACGGAGGAGCAAAGCGGATTTCCGCTCCTTCGGGGAGCCTCCGTTGCGGCAGGCCGAATCGCTGAAGCTCCCGCCAGTCGAACAGGATGCCCTGGGCCCGGGACTCGCGTGAGGCCGGGGCCTTTCCTGGAGGTGCCGTCAGCGCCTACGCCGTCATGTCGGCCAGCTCCCGTCCCAATTCTTCCATCCGCAGCACCACTCCGCCAGTCATCCCGTAGCCCATGAAGGTTTCCGATAGACCAAAGATCGGGGCCCCGGAGGCGCGGGAGAGGTCCACCAGGACGTCACGGGGGGTGTAGGCCCGGCCAGCGCCATCCAAGCTGATGGAACCGTATAAAACAATGGCATCGCGGGGCAGCAGGGACAAGCGGTGGCGGGTCTCGTCCAGCGGGAGCCCCACGAGAGACTCCATGGCGAGGCCGTGGCGTGCGGCCGCCGCTTCCGCCTCCCGCAGAAAAAAGTCATTCATCCCCGCGTAAGCCGACCTTGCACCCAACACCACCACCAGCCTTGAGGCAGCAGGCATCAGCTCGCGGGCTGCTTTCAGGGTGCCCCCAACATCAAGTTTCACAGACAAATAAGACACGGGATTCGCAGGGAGTTCCCCTTCCAGAATGTTTCCACCCAGGACGATAATTTTGACGCCGGGCCAGAGTTCGTCCCGGAATCCACTTGCCAATTGCATGCTCACCCTGCCTGAAGCCACCACCACATTGATTTCCTTGCTGCGGTATTTTTGCCGGAGCCACTGGCAGTATTGAGCACTATAGTCCGCATTGGAAAACCGCGCCAGATCGAGATTTTCCTGATAAATCGCCACCATCCCCTGCCGGCCCTGCTCCAGCGACTGGCGGAAGCCCTTCATCACCGCCACACACCCTGGACGCCCCGCATCATCATCCTCCAAAAACAGCACGGCCGGTGCCATGGCTGAGGCGGATGCCACGCCCGGAAAAACAAACAGGGACGCCAGCCAGCAGGCGGCCAGCAGTCCGTGATGACAAAAAAATAACATTTTCGAGGCAGGCAGGGCGCGGAAGTGGATGAGGCTCAGGCCTTTCATGCTACGAACGAATTGCCATTCAGGCGAATACTAAATGAAGGCCTCTGCATTTTCCCGCCACTGGTCCACTGATCCACGCGCTCCGTCCGGCTCCGGCTTTGCATCCTATCCCGGTTGGCCTCGAAGCATCCTCCACGAACGCCCAGCTCCCGAATATCTCCCCTGCGTGAAATGCGGGAGATACCGGAAGTTTCCCACCTCCTGCAATCCGTCCCTGTTGTGGCAGGTCTGCCGCCCCATGAATGCCCCGACTGATGCTGCGGCGGTGACTCCGCCCGATCATACCGGCACGACGAGGCCCTCTGCCTCAGCGAGTTTCTTTTGATTGCCGTCGAAAGTGAGGAACTCTTTAACGCCCAGCTCCATGGCCGTGGCCACGTGGAGGATGTCCATGGAGCGGTGACCGCTGGCATCCGTGTAAAGTTCGCTGAGGCGCCCGGCAGCCAGATGGATCTGCTGCCAAGGGGCGGGGATGGTGATGACATCGCCACTGACTAAATCCGCCTTCAAGTCTGCCAGCATTTTGGTCCCTTCGGCCCGGGGATAGCCTTTGGAAGCATCATGCCGGTGCAACCTGATCTGGAACCGCACCGCTTGCCTGAACTCATACAGGAGCAGCGTGGTGACCTCCAATGGACCCGGCATGGCCGCGAAATAGGCCGCGGCTTCAGCAGAATTATCCTGAAGCCGATACAATGCGCCAAGAAACGAAGTGTCAGGATACGCCTTCATCAGCCCAAATCCTGAGCCAGTTCATCCGCGCGCAGGGCAGCCACCTGCTCCATGGTGAAAACGCGTCCCCCCCACGTTTCGCGCAATCTGGCCATGATGTCCACTTTGGGAGGGCGCGGCTTGGTCAGAGCGTTTCCCTGGGCTGGGACTAAAGTGGCGATCACCTTGCCCCGCTTGCTGATGTTGATGGATTCGCCTTCATGGACCCACGCCTCAATGCGGGGAAATTCATTTCGACGTTCTCTGACCGTTGCCGTTTTCATGTGATCCATCCCAGGTCTCACAAGGGGGTTTATCAATGACCTCCTTCAAATACCCAGATGGCCTCAGTAACGGAAAATGAAATAAATCGGCAGAATTATTGAGCTTGGATTTTGACTCAATGATTCCGGTCAAGGCATTTTTCTGCAATTATTCTGATTTTTTGAACTCCCCTGTGCAACATGGGGCCTCCTGGGGAGGTTCTGCGTGAATTTACTGAACCCATGAGCCAATTCATCCGCACGCATCGCAGCCACTTGCTCCATGGTGAAAACGCGTCCTGGTTCGTTAAATTCCTGTCGCACCATTTTTCTGCAATGAGTCTGCTTCAATGAACTTTAGGAGAATCAATATTATGTTAAATCCATCGCCTTTGCTTGCGTCTCTCGCCGGGGTTCTGCTCATTGCCCTGAATGTTTCTGCGGCGGAACTTCCTGATCCCGCAAAACCCGACCGCGGCAATGACGAATGGCGCATGCGGCACGCCGAGAGGGTGGCTGACGTGAGAAGTCACGCGGACCAGTTGGATGTGATGTTCATCGGAGATTCCATCACCAGCGGCTGGCTTGACATCGGCAAGGCGGTTTGGGAGAAGGAGTTTGCTCCCCTGCACGCAGTCAACATCGGCATTGCCGGCAGTCAGACCTCGCACCTTCTCTGGCAATTCGAGAATGGTGCCATCGACGGGATCCATCCGCGCGTGGCCGTCCTGATGATTGGTGTGAACAACATCGTCGCCTCGCCGTCGCAGTCCGCCGCAGACATCGCGCGTGGCATCTCCGCCATCGTGACCAAGCTGCGCGGGAAACTCCCGAACACCCGGATCCTGCTGCTCGGCACTTTTCCCAAGGACCACGCTCCCAACACGCCGGACCGGCGCAAGATTCAGGAGCTGAATTCCATCATCGCCCAGCTCAACGATGGCCAGTGGATCCGCTTTCTCGATATCGGTGCCGGGTTCCTCGACAAGGACGGCAACCTGAATCCGGACGTCTCACCCGATGGGGTGCATCTGACCGAACTTGGTTATCAAAAATGGGCCAAAGCTATCCTCGTGAAGCTGTCTGAGTCCCTCGCAGGCGGGCCTCCGGTGCCGGATTCCCCAGCTCCGGCCACCCCGGCCAAATCCAACGCCCAGTAACTCAACCAGAAAGCGGCATACTTGTTCAACTAATTTTTTGGTTCAAACATCCATTGCGCATTGCACCTCAGACGGGCTGCGGCTTCAGCAGAATTAACCTGAAACCGAAACTATGCGCACAGAAACGAAGTGTCAGGAGACGCCTTCATCAGCCCAAATCCTGAGCCAGTTCATCCGCACGCAGGGCAGCCACGCGCTCCATGGTGAAAACGCGTCCTCCCCACCTTTCGCGCAATCTGGCCATGATGTCCACTTTGGGAGGTCGCGGCTTGGACAGAACGTTTCTTTGGGCGGGGACTAAAGTGGCGATCACCCTGCCCCGCTTGGTAATGTTGATGGATTCGCCTTCATGGACCCACGCCTCGATGCGGGGAAATTCATACCGAAGTTCTCTGACCGTGGCTGTTTTCAAGTGAGCCATCCCAGGTCTCAAAAGGGGTTTTGTCAATGAGCGACTTTTATAATCCTGGATGGCCGCAGTAACTGAAGCTGAAATAAATCGGCAGAATTATTGAGCTTGGATTCTGTCTCAATAATTCCTGTCAAAGCATTTTTCTGCAATTAATCTGATTTATTGAGCTCCTAATTCTTTTTGGGTCAATGCGAACCGCTTTATTAAACTTGCAAATTTCTTCAATCCTGATAATTGCTTGGCGATCTGAAAGTGTTGACACATTTCCCAATTTATGATTTTATGCAGACTCACTACGATAATCTCCGAATTTCAGAAAATGCTCCTTTGGAAGTAATCCGCGCCGCATACAAAGCATTATCACTAAGACATCACCCAGATCAAAATGGCAATAGTTCTGAATCTCACAGGATTATGCAAATCCTAAATTCAGCATATGCCATCCTTTCGGATACAGAAAAAAGGCGACAGTATGATGAGAGATTGGCAGCCATTAGGGCTACACAGCGTCTAAAGGACGAACAACATAAAGATCCCAAACCAACACCCCAGAACTTAGTAACAACCCCCAAGAAAGGTTTCTTTCATTTCCTAGTAAAAATTCTTCTTTTTGACCTTCGACTCACCTTTTGCCTAGGATTCTTAATATGGATGTGGGGGGATTCTTTCTTCAGAGAACAAAAGCCAAAGACAACCTATCAGCAAACTTATCCTTCATCTGAAATCAACTCCCCGGCAAAGCTCGCACAGGACCGATTTGATTGGGGAAAAATACTGAATGAAGGTTATCCTCCACCGACCAGACCAAAAAAACCGGCGTATCTTTGCCCCAAAACAAATCCTTATGGCTTTCCTTGGCCAATGAGGGCTTCCTACATTGAAGGTGTAGAGCAAGGAGGATACGGCGGGCTTTCTTCCGTCACAATTGATAACAGCAAGAATACTTCGGATGTTCACCTTAAATTAGTCTCAATTGGAACTACCGCCTATCTAGTGCGACACTGCTTTATACCCGCACAAGCTAAATTCACCTTTAAAAGTATAATAAAAGGAAAATTTGATGTCCGCTACAGAGACCTATCTGACGGAACGCTTTCAAAAACCGAAGAGTTTACTTTGCAGGAAAACCCAACCCCTACAGGCACGGAATACAGCAATATCACACTTGCTCTTTATGAGGTAATTAATGGAAACATGCAAACCGAAACAATCAACGAATCTGAATTTTAACCGCCTGCAAATTTTCGGTCGGACGGTGTTTTACTTTTCTTCCGGAATGAGCGTTCAATAAATCAGTTTAATTGATTGTAAATTTGCTTGTTCTTCGATGTTTCGGATGACGCGATTCCGCTCAAGCAATCCCTCTGGCCTGCGGAACAGGCAGGGAATCGAGTCTTTTTAGCGCCGCACAGCCCAAGCTCCAAAAAACACGATTCCGCATCGTCCGGCTACGGCCTTGCCTCTTATCCCGGTTCGCCCCGAAGCCATCCTCCAAGAACGCCCGGCTCCCGAACATCGCATCACCCCCGCGTGAAATGCGAAATGCTACCCGGCGGACCAAAACACTCACCCGCACCCGGCCCTCCGGCGAGGTCATCAGCCGTAGCACCAGCCCGGTGATTCCGGGCGATTCACCGGAAGTTTCCCACCTCTTGCAATCCGTCCCTGTTGTGGCAGGTCTGCCGCCCCATGAATGCCCCGACTGATGCTGCCGCTGTGACTCCGCCCGATGAGAACGAACTCCTCGCGAACCGCCGTGCCAATCTGGCGAAGATGCGGGAGTTTGGGGTGGAGCCTTTTGGGGGGAAGTATGAGACGACCCATGCGCCGGGCGCCTTGCAGGAGGTTTTTGCGGAAGGGATGGCGGTGAGCGTGGCGGGGCGGGTGACGGCTTCGCGCGATATGGGGAAGACGATTTTCTTTGATGTGGCGGACATCGGCGGGCGCTTCCAATGTTTCTTCAATGCGAAGAATGTGCCGGAGGAAACCTTCCAAATGTTCAAGGAATGTGTGGACCTGGGCGATTGGGTGGGGGTGACGGGATCGACTTTCCTGACGAAAACGCAGGAGCCCAGCATCAAGGTGGAAACCCTGACAGTGCTGTCGAAGGCGATGCGCCCGATGCCGGACAAATGGCACGGGGTGGCGGACCGCGAGATTAAATACCGCCAGCGCTACCTGGACCTGATGTCGAACCAGCGGAGCCGGGAGGTTTTCCTGATGCGCAGTAAGATCATGGCGGAAATCCGGGTCTGGCTGGCGCAGCGCGACTATTTGGAAGTGGAAACGCCGATGCTGCAAAGCGTGCCTGGCGGGGCGGCGGCGCGGCCGTTCGAGACCTTCCACAATGCCCTGGGCCAACCGTTCTTCCTGCGCATCGCGCCGGAACTTTACCTGAAGCGGCTGCTGGTGGGTGGCTTTACGAAAGTGTTCGAACTGAACCGTAATTTCCGGAATGAGGGCATCAGCCGCCGGCACAATCCGGAGTTCACCATGCTGGAAGCCTATCAGGCCTTTGCGGACTTTGAAGTGATGGCGGATCTGGTGGAGGAACTGGTCTGCCACCTCGCGATGAAGTTCTGCGGCACCCTGACGATTGAGCACAAAAACGAGGAGGGTGAAGTGACGCGGACGATTGACCTGAACCGTCCCTGGCAGCGCACCCCCTATCGGGATCTGCTGCGCCGGGTGGACCCGCAGTGGTGGGACTACACCCCGGAGCAACGCCGGGCCAAATGTCAGGACATCGGCGTCGAAATCTCGGCCGGGATGGAGGACTACGAGGTCACCCAACAGGTTTTCGAGAAGAAGATTGAGGAGAAGCAATTCAACCCCTGCTTCGTCACCCACGTGCCGACCGAACTGGTGCCGCTGGCGAAACAAAACCGGGCGGATGGCACCCTCGTGGATGTTTACGAGTTGATCATCAACGGCGTGGAGGTCAGCCCAGGCTATTCCGAACTGAACGATCCCATGGTGCAGCGCGCCCGCCTGGAGCATCAGGCCGGGGAGGAGACGCAGAAGATCGACGAGGATTTCCTGCTTGCCCTGGAACACGGCATGCCGCCCGCCGGGGGCATCGGCATCGGGATCGACCGTCTGGTGATGATGCTGACGGGCAGCGAAAGCATCCGGGATGTGGTGCTGTTCCCGCAGATGAAGAACCGTCAGGATTCGAATGGCTAGAAGGGTTCCGGGTCAGGAGTCCTCCTCCTTGCAGTGGGCGCGGCCAGGCAGCAGTTGACGGGTGGTGATGCCGTCCGGCTGGGTGGTCCAGCGGCGGGGGAAATCCCGGTCCGCTGCAGAGCCGCCGCACTGAACAGGAGCGCTGGAGGCCTGACTGCATTCCCGGACGGTCATTTTCCATCCGGATTGGGCGGGGACGGGCCGGAGGCCCCGGGGAGCAGTTCATACACGTAATGGGCGTAGGAGGCATCGTCCAATCCGGGCAGCATCCCCACCCTGCGGAACAGGGCCGGATTGCGCAGTTGGGCGAGGATGTCGCCGGAGGCAGCTTCGGCTTCCGGGGTGTGGCCGTGGGCCACAAAAAGCGCCCGTTTTTCCTGGCGGGCCTGCCGGATCAGATCCTCCAGGCTGGCGGCGTTTTTCAAGGTGACGGCGGCCGGATCATAGACGGGGGATTCGGACCAGGTCACCCCGTAGAGGGTCCGGTTGGGATTGGTCAGGGAAAGAGGATAGGCAGCTCCGCGGGCCAGCTCCACAGGGCGTCTCAGATTTTCCCGTCCGTGACCCTGGTAATACGTCAGGCCAGGATACCAGGACGCGGCCAGAGGAATCAGGGCCACCACCCACCAGGCGGCAGACCGGTTTTTCAATAACCTGGACAGGCCCATCGCGAGAAGCAGGAGCAAACCAGGCAGGAGAAATAGCGGATACCATTTCAGATAGACAATCCCCTTGGCAGAGCAGTAGGCCCAGGTCAGAAATGCGCCGCCGGCGAAGCAGCCTGGCAGGGCCAGCCCCGCGCCGCCCTGACGGAATGCGCTCCCGGTGCCAGCCACCAGACCCACGAGCCACACCGCCACGCTGCACCCCAATACCAGCCCCCAGCCGGAAGCAAAGGCCTGCTCAACGGAAGGCTGGAAAGAATGCCCCGGATCCACCGCCAGGCCAGGGATGCCAAATCCCAGAAAACCCGCCACATCCTGAAACCACTCCACCGGGAAAGGGTGGGGACTCTTAAAGAAACCAGGATCCTGGAGCGCTTTGCTGAGCTGCACAAACTGCGGGAGGCTTACCATCAAAAACAGGCCCAAGGCCAGCACTCCGGCCACCGTGGCAGGGATGAGCAAGGCGGCGCGGCGCTCCCGCAGCGCCGGAAGGAAGGCCATCGCCAGCAGTGTCAGGTAAAGCGCGGTGAAAAAATGGGCCGATCCCAGCCACAGCACCACGGTTCCTCCCAGCACCACTCCAAAGGCCAGCCATACCCGCCAGCGCCCGATGCGCAGGGCAGTGTCCAGGGCCAGAAACAATAAGGGAATGGCCAACAGCAACATCCCATAGCACCGCGCCTCCGCACTGTAGCGCAGATGCCAGGGATGGAAGGCGGCCAAACACGCCACCAGCAGGGCTGGTGCCGCTCCCCCCAGCCGCCAGCCCAGCAACGCGATGGCACCGATCCCGAGCACGCCGCAGACCAGCACCGGGAGCCGCAGCGCCGTTTCGTTCACTTGTCCGACCGGGGCTCCCGTGAAGCTGCGCCAGATCCCATAACTGGTCCGCGACAGGAGGGAAAACGGCAGGGAGTTGTTCCCCGCCCGGTTTTCATAGAGGGTCGACCACCAGGTCAAGGCGCGGAACTTCTCCGGCTGGCCCAGAAATGCCTTCGGGACCTCCCCTGCCAATTGGGCCCGGAAAACATGAGCCTCGTCATTGTAAAGACTCAGGTCGAGGCGGGGCACCCGCACCGCCGCGCCCGCAACCATGACCGCCAGCACCGCCCCCACCAGCCAGCGCGGCATCCTAACGATTTCCCGGGGCAGCACCGCCGGCCAGGGCCGGGCCCACCACCGGCTGGTGAGCAGCAATCCCAGCACCAGCACCGCCATCCCCAATCCAGCCCACCACCAGCAACTCTCCACCAGCGTTTGCAATTTCGCCTTGTCTCCATTCCACCAGCGGCTGGCTCCCGGCCGCCACCGCTGCGCCGCCAGAAGGAAAATCCCCAGCAAACCCAGCACGGCCCCCAGCAGGGCGCGGATCAGGAGCAGGAAGCGGGGAGGGGACTCTGGAAATGGCATTTTGGCAGTTACTACCGTGCTTGAACCGACCCGCCAGCGGGAACCGCAGGCACCACCATGCGCCACAGCACCTGGGCATTGCCCGGCTCATCCAGTCCCGGATAAAGCCCACCCTCTCAAACCGGGCCGGATCCTCCACGGCCCGCCGGGAACGCCCTACTTTTTCTTTTTGCGCAGAATTTCGGCTTCGGCGGCGGCGCGCGCATCAGCCAGCGTGATCGGCTGATAGCGCTCCTGCACCTGGTCGGAGGTGACATCGTCCGCATCGCCCCAGACCCGGTTGGCCCCTGAACTGGACACCACCACCTGCCCACCCGCCTGGGCGATCCGCATCGGTTGATTGTAGGCATCCAGCAGCACCCCATTGCTGTAATTCCACGGCCGGCCGGTCATGTAACCGCGATCCACCCGGCGGCCATTGCTGGACTTGACGACAAAAACCCGATCCTCGAAATCGGGAATATCAGCCAGATCCGGCCAGGATCCGGTTTCCTGCCGGCACTCCGTCAAGGCCGCATGCCAGTCCGCAACGCACTCCGCATTCGCGCTGGCCAGAAATTGAGGGATGACTTTTTTCCGGACCAGCCAACCAAACGTTCCCGCGCAGAGGCCAATCACAATGAGGCTCAGTAGCCAGGGTTTCATCCAAGCAGGATGGGCGGTTGGAAGGAAACGGGCAAGCGGGAAAGGAGCGTCCTGATGCTCCTGATCGCGCCTTCCGCGAAACGGCTTGAGATGAAACCGCACTTGGCTTACAGGCCCTTCCCCTGCCCGCCTCATCCGGTGGGCCCGGTCTTTTACATGGCTATCAACGAAAACTGGAACATCCGCTCAAGGGCTCACGCCTGCTCCCACACGGCCCAACCCTTCAGGGACGGAGACGTTTTTATGACCGTGCTGGTGGAGGATCCAAAAAGCGGTGAACTCCTCCGCCGGGATTATTCCCTCGCAGCCTGGCCCGAGGTGGAGCCCGGGCTGGGACTTGCCTTCTCCGTCTGGCGCAGCGAATACGAAGGCGTGAAGACCGAAAGCCGCCCGGAAATCGCGGAAAAGGAATCCGCCGAAGTCCTGCTGCGCCGTCTCATTGAGGAAGACTCCATCCTCACCGAAAACACCCGCTACATTCTGGCCGTCATGCTGGAGCGGAAAAAACAACTCAAGCAAACCGGCACCCGCGAAACCGGGGACGATACCTTCCTCGTCTACGAGCACCCGAAAAGCGGCGAGGTCTACATCATCCGCGACCCAGAGCTGAAGCTCGCCCAGATCGAGGAAGTCCAAAAGGAAGTCTCCCGCCTCCTCAGCGGGGAAAAACCAGCCGGGCCCCCCAGCCTGGAACCCCCTGCGGCTGAGCCTGCTGCCGTTGAAGCCACCGCCGCTCCCCAAGCCAGCAGCGAACCTGCGCCTGAGCCAGAACCTGAGCCTGAGCCGGATGAAACCCCGGAAGTTGAGCCAAGCCCGGAATCTGAGCCTCAGACATCCTGACCTGCCGGGAAAATGGATGAACCCATTTGCGGCATTCAAGCCGGAGGCTTGACAGCGGCTATCTGCTGGGATCTCTCCGGGATCAGTGATCCTGGAGACCGCCAAATGCCAAGGCGACCGGCAAGCCATCCGCACTTTTAATTCTACTTTGTTAAGTTCCCCGTGGCGCAGGCTTCCAGCCTGTGCGGCCAGCGGGCTTCCAGCCCGCTGATTCCCCAATTTAACAAAGTAGAATTAAGCGGCAGCGGCCCGGTTTTGGAGTGCGGACGGCTTGTCTCCGCTTTCGCCAGCGGGGCTTGCCCCGCGGACCGACGGGGGGCGTTTCCCCCTTCGCGCGCAGCCCCACCGAAAACGGCAGCAAGCTGCCTTCGGGAAAGCGGAGGCAAGCCATCCGCGCTCCAAAGCCGCTGGAGCGGCCATCGTGATGAATGTTTTCCGGTGGTGTCACTGGCGCTCAACCACCGGCTGATATGGCCGGGACGGCCTCCTGCCGGGCAACGCTTTTACCGGTTCCAAAGCAGGAACGGATGGAAAATCCCCGCCCTGCATTCTGCCACACGCGCCATGGACCTTCCCGGCAAAACGCCTGTTGTTTTACCAGTCCTGACACACTTTTCCCCGTAAGAGCCGCAGGGCATACCCCATGCAGCAAAAGAATCACGGCGCGGGATTCCCCGCCGTGACCCAACTCCCACCAGGACTGCTTATGACCCCTCCATCGCCCGCCTCAGACAAAGTGCAGGATCTCCTCCAATCCTTCCATACCGCCATGCTGGTCACCCATACCTCCACCGGCAGCCTCCATGCCCGCCCCATGGAAATCGCCCAGGCCGGCAGCGGATCCCATGTATGGTTCTTCACCAGCACCATCAGCCCCAAAACAGAGGAAATCCGTCAGGATCAGGATGTCCTCCTCACCTTTCAGAAGGATCACCAAAAATACCTCTCCATCATCGGCACCGCAGATTTGGTCACGGACCAGGCCACCCTCACCGCCTTTTGGAAGGAATCCTATCGGGTTTGGTTTCCGGAAGGGTTGCAGGATCCCACCCTTGGGCTGGTCCACGTTATTCCTCTCCGGGCGGAATACTGGGACAACTCCGCAACCCAGGGCGTCCGCTATTTGTATGAAATCGTCAAGGCCCAGCTCTCCGGCACCACACCCGAAATCAACAACCCCAGCAGCCATGGAGTCGTCGCCCCGGCCTGATCCCCCCACGGATTCACTTCAAAAACCCAACCTTCCCTAATATATGAAATCCCGCAAAAACCTCTCCGCCCGCCAACAGTCCGGCAAAATTGGATGGATCCTGCTCTGGCTGCTGGGCATTCCCCTGCCGGTGCTCCTGATCATCTATTTCATCAAGGGGCACTGACCTTCCCCGCTCCCTGGCAGGGCTCCGTCCCCGCCGCCAGGATCCAGCCCTCCAGCGGATCCACCACGGTCGGTAATCCATAATTGGCTGCGGCCCGCTGCACGGCCCAGGCCGCCTGCAGCACACAGAGGATCGCATCCAACACATCGCCCGTTGGGTCCTCCACCGCTTCCCGGGCCGTCCTGTCCGGAAGCTCCAACCGCAGTCCCAGCACCTGATCCGCCTCCCCCAACAGGCGTCTGCGATTGTTCCGCTGCGCTTCCGTCTGCTTTTTTACGGTATCATTTTTGTAGGACTCACGCCCCAGCACCCGACGCGCTATCAGCCCGGGATACCCCTCCAGGGCGATCCGCTCCGGGTCCCCCGCATGGAGACCCGGCAGGCTCACCCCTGCCCGCAGCAGCCGGGGAGCCCCCTCGTATAACATCAGACCCACGGGTGGGTTGACCAGCTTCATGGAAGAACTGCTCCCGGCCGCCAGATCCGTCGCCCGGTGCGCATATTTCGCGCCCGCCGGATGGGCTTCCCGGTAGCGCCTGAAATGGCTTTCCAGCTCCCCGCGCGGGATCGCGCCCAGGTGTTCCACCACCGCAGCCCATGTCTCCGACGGCCACCCGAGAAACCGGATCAAATCCCGCGGCAGACCAAAGGGAAAATCACAGGCCATCACCCAGGGCCCCGCGCCCGCCCAAACCGCCTCCAGCGCCTCAAAGCATTCCAGCCGCCGCACTCCCGAGACCCGCACCCGATCCCCCTCCAGTGAAGACTCCGCCAGAGTAAGCCCCTTCCGCCGGCCCGGCCGGGAAGTAAAATCGAGTCCATACAGCATCTCTCCAACCAAGGCGCAATCCACCCCACAGCAAGACCCAAAAGGCAACGCTCCGCAGGAGAAATCAAAAAGCGGAATCCGGGAATCCGCCCGCACGCAAAAGTCACTTCCAGCCAACCGCCAACCCCGGAAAACCAATAAAACTGAACCTTCAGCAAACCCTTGAAACCCTTAAAATTTCTTGCAAATCCTGTTGGGCTGGATATGCTGTTCCGTTAGAAACCATATCCATTGGAAATCAAGCCCTTAACCCCTGCCAACCCGCCAAATGAAGGCAATTCCCCATATGGATATCCCACCAGATCTGGTGGTATAATAGACTATTCGGCAAACAAATAAGCACCTACTTCCAACATAGTCGTTGATGCGCATTCGGGACGATTAACTCGAGGATTTCAATGAATACAATGCTCATACTTTCACTGCTCTTGAACATAGCCGTTCTCGTTCCAGTCTGCGTAGGTCTCATGATGCAGGCAGGATGGACCCAGGTAAGCTACGGAGAAGCAACGCCTGCGCGTGGAATTCTTCTGTCGATCTATTTGAGTATCCTTGCTGTATCCGCCATCTTGCTCGTATTTCGAGATCCGCGGTCCGTCGCTGCACTATTGATAATCCAGATCATTTATAAACTCACCACGCCTATAACCGTCGGAACGTTTAAGAACCCTGTCGTGATAAGCAATATTGGAATCGCAGGATTCCATATTGCGACGCTTCTATTTACTTGGCGTGCAATTGGAAACCCGTTTCGCGATTTATGACAACGATCAAAAAGGCGGAACAAAACGGATGCAGGCAACGGCTCGTATGGCATCTGTCGTGTCATCGACGCTTCCCGCTCGCCGTCGCCTGATCCGGGGCGTTAAACACAAGAATCCATGCCCATGAATGTTAACATCGTTGTGAATCAGCCGAACGAACGCGGTTTCTTTGATCCATCGCGTATTGGTGACGCGGTTGCCATGCAGACTCAATGGTCACCGCTAAAAAGTGGGGGCAATAATTTCAGAACGCACAAAGCGACCATGGTTGGTTCCAGATTGCAATTCCGCGCCTCATCCGGAGCCCTGCTATTTTACTTCATTGTTCTCTTGATCGGGGGGGCGTTGATGTGGGCGGCCTCGGTCACGAAGCTTCCCTCCGGCGGATTCGCGTTCCATGTCCGCGAAGGAGTGCTTTTCGTGGCGGGTATTGTCGTCGCGACGTTGGGAGCTTGCCTTCTTTACTCCGGCACGGCGTCAATCGTGTTTGATAAAGGGACTGGGTATTTCTGGAAGGGGCGCAAGACCCCGAATGCGTTATTGGAGACGGAGCCGCTGAAAAATCGGGCCAAACTTGACGACATCCATGCGTTGCAGCTGATTCCTGAATACCTAAGTTCAACCCGTTCCGATAGATCCTACTATAGTTTTGAGTTGAATCTGGTTTTGGAGGATGGACGGCGCATCAATGTCGTGGATCACGGAGACCTGACCAGAATGCGGGCTGATGTCGGCACTCTTTCGGCGTTCCTGGGAAAACCGATATGGGATCTCGCATCCTAGAAATGTCTAACAAGGCGCGGCTGGACAACCGCTGGGGCTGCTCTGTCGGCCTTGCTTTCCGTAGCTTTAACCCGCCAACCCGTTTCGACGCCCACCCCCACCCCCGCCCCAGCGGTGCCAGCGCTCGCCTAACTCCGCATCTCCGATCGCAATACTCACATCAGAATGCCAACTGCTTTGATAGTCATTGCCGCAGTCGTTGCTGTTCCTGCCATACTTGGCTTGGGCTGGTTGGTTCATTGCACGCTCGACCGCATCTGCATCTCTTTTGGGAAGAGATATTGCCGTTGCCGTGGCCTCAGGGTCGTTCGCTCACGAGCAGGAATGGCATTTGAACCGTCAGGGGTGAAGACGGAGTTTACCATCGTCGAGCTTGATTGTATGGATCCCAACCGGGAGAGACGGCTGATACGACTGTTGGTTTGGCTATTTGGAGTTCGACGCATACTGACCGACGAGAGTTATCCGTCAACACACGACGAGACTTGGACCCAGACCGCCCTCCCATCGTGAACACGCGCAACAACCAACGAAATACGAAACGGATGCAGGCAACGGCTCGAAGGCTATCTGTCGTGCCAGCAACGTCTTGTGCTCGCCGTCGCCTGATCCGGGACGTAATGCCAAGAAACTGATGTTCCAACGCTTTAGAGAACTTCTTGCGCTCAAGCCGAATACCCACGCTCCGGTGCACAGTCAGCAATACATACCAATCACTGAAGAGTTCACGATTGAATCATTGTGGGAGGACTACGAACGTTCGTGAAGCTATATCGCAAGTGCTTCACGCTCCAGGAAGCCGATTACTACGCCAACGAAGAATGACCCCACAATCAGCCATCCAGCACGTTCTCATTATCCACGAGGTCGCGGACTACCCTGCGTGGAAGAAGGTGTTCGACGGCGCTGCCGATATTCGCAGGGAGGCTGGCGAGCGGTCTTATCAGGTTCTCAAGTATCAGAACAACCCCAACCGTATTGTTCATTTCTCTGTCTGGACATCCATTGACGATGCCAGGCGTTTTTTCGAGTCACCCAAGCTCGTCAAAATCCGTGAAGAGGCGGGCGTCAGGTCTCCCGATTTCATCTACTTGGAACAACTCGAGGCGGGCACACTATGAGCTTCCAACACCCGAAAACCCCGAATGACCATGGTTATCATCGGGCGCAGCCCCGATGATAACGGTTGTTGAACGATCCGCGGTTGGCCTTTGGGCATGGTCCGGTTCAGGACCGGTTTGTGGCCGGGGCGTCAGTGGGTAAAGCCTCCCGGCGCTTCTCCTCTCTTAAATCCGGTTTCGGCTTCCATCGGGTCAGGCTGAACGGGCGGGCGGAGCCTTTGACCACCCGAATGGCTCCGGGAAGGGGCTCTGCTGATGCCTGGAAGCAGTGGCTGGGCCTGGACTTCCAGGGCCAAAACGCAAAATCCGCCGCCTCCGGGCATGATCCACCAGAGCCGGGCCTGACGCGTTTTGATGGCGTCAGGACCGGCTGGGCGGAAATTAGATTTGCCGGTGACTGCTTCATGCGGGGATGGCGGTGGCGCAGCAGTTTACCGGTAGCAGCGGCTGTAGCGGTGGCGGTAGCGGTAGCGGCGGCGGAGGCCGGGCGCGGGTGCGCAGGGCGTGGAAAAAAATCATGACGTGACCGCAGCAGGGACAGAGGATTTCCGCCTTGTCAGGGAGAAACACTACCACGTCGCCCGCCCGCAGGAGCTGGCTCACCCGTGCCGGGGAGGCTGCAAGTGCCGGGGATAACAGCCGTCCCGGCTGTCCCGCCCGGCATCCTGCCGGGTGCCGGAGCTATGGGAATTCAAGGCACCGGTCCATGTATCCTTGCAGTGGGTTCCTGCCAAGGCACTGGCACCGGGTGGGACACCCGGCGGGACAGGCGGGACGCCTGTTCTCCCCCCTCATGCCGCCGCACCCGCGTGAGCCGCAGCGCAGCGGAGACAGACTGCGACGCAGGAGCAGCCCCGCAGGGGTGAACGGAGTGAATCAACCTGCAGGGCAATCAATGCGGAGCACACGCGCCCCACGTGTCGTCTTTCGCACCGCGCGGAAGACTTGCCACCTTTCCGCGAAGCGGCTAATTGATCCCTGTGCAGCCACGGTTGGCGCTATGGCAAAACGTCGGGAATCCATCCGCGCCGCATCGTGACGGATGCGGTGGAGCCTGAAGCGGTCTTGAAGTGAGATGGGGGGCACCGCCCGGACTCGGTGGAATTAAAGTGCGGCTGCGCCGGGCGGTTTTCAGGTGGAGGGCGGGGGCGCCCTCCACGACACGCAGGGCGCGTGTGCTCCCCTTTGCGGTCTGTGACCGCACTCCTTTGAACTGGACATGACCAGCGAAACGGGCTAAAGAGGGATAGGATATTTTAGTAATGGATGTTTTTTCCTACGCCTGCCATCTCCCCCATCCCGCCGCCATGGCAACCCACCTCCTTCAAACCCCGCTCCACGGCCTGGCGAAGCGCTTGAGCAGAGCGAACCCGTTCAACAAAACGGATGCAGGCAACGGCTCGAATGGCATCTGTCGTGTCATCGACGTTTCCCGCTCGCCGTCGCCTGATCCGAGTCGTTAGCCACCTTAATGAGGGTCAGACCTACGTCCGAAAAATTATGAGCATAGCACAAGAAGAGATGGCTGAAGCCGTAACCGATGCGACCCAGGATTCGCCGCAAGACAACAATCCTGCCGACGTGGGCGGGAGGCCTGCCTGCGGATGGCTGCAAGACCTCTCGAACGCCTTCCAAGTCGTCGGTGCAATCGCCGTCGTGGCTTCGCTGATCTACGTCGGGCTTCAGTTGCGGCTGAACACGAGCCAACTTCAGCGCGAAGAGAGCAACGCTACGCAAGCCCAGTGGCAGGCGATCCGACTCACGTTGGCCGGTGACCGCGACGTCGCGCAGCTCTGGGTCGCGGGGCTGAACGGGGGGACACTGGATGCTATCGATAGGTTAAGGTTTGAGAGCCTGCTCTCGGAACATACCTGGGCGACGTTCCACATCTGGGATAGGACGGTTACCGGCGTGTTTGAGGCCAGCAATTTCGAAAGGGGTGCCGGTCCATCGCTGGCCAGGTGGCTTTGCTCACCCGGCGGGGCGCCCTGGTGGACGAAGACCAAGGTGCAATACGCGCCCGGTTTTGTTCATGATGTGGAGGCTGCGATGACGCGGCTGACACCGGAGGAGAGGGCGAATTGCCCTGCCCCTCAATAGGTCAGGTTTCGCCTTCTCTTGGGGAGGGTAGATCAGTGATATTGCGGGAGGCCGATTAGGTATTTGTGATTTCTTACTTCAGTTATAGTAGCGGGCTGTCTCCGCTGCGCTCCAGCTGTATCAAAGCCGGACGATATTCAGAAAACGAAACCTGGACCGGACAAGCGATCCCAGTAGCAGGGGTGCCATCGGTTCGTCATTCCCAATCCACCCGCACGATCCCGCTCGAAGCCCGCACTCGCGCCCCTTCCTTCTCCGGATTTTGTCTGTCACATCCCGCCCTGATCCGCTTCACTGAGTGCCGCAAACCCAACCCCCTTCATCCCATGCGCCTTTCCTACTCCCTCCTTTGCTTTCGCTACGCAGCAGCGACCCGCTTCTTGTGTTCCGCCGCAGTTCTCCCCGCCACTCTCGCCGCCGCTCCGCCGGGCGGCCTGCCGAAGTTCGAGCCGCAGACCATCGATTTTTCCGTCGAGATCGGCTACGGTCTCGCGATCGGCGATGTCGATGGCGACGGGGCGGCGGATGTCCTGCTCTGCGACAAGGGGGAGATCTCGTGGTTCCACAATCCAGATTGGAAGGAGACGTCTATCGTGAAGAATCTCACCCTGCGCGACCATGTCTGCCTCGCCGCGGCCGACTTGGATGGCGACGGCAAGGTGGAGATCGCGGCCGGGGCGCAATGGAATCCGGGTGAGACCTCGGACAAGACTCAGTCGGGCGCGGTCTTTTTCCTCCAGCGTCCCACTGAGGCGGGCGCGCCCTGGAAGCCGGTGCCTCTCTACCACGATCCCACGACCCACCGGATGCGTTGGGTGCCGTCCGACAAGGGGCACGTCCTCGTCGTGCTGCCGCTCCACGGTATCGGAAACAAGAATGGGGCCGGGGAAAATACGGCGAATGTCAGGACGTATCGGGTCGATCCGGCGAAGTCGGGCGATGCGGCGGCGTGGACGCACGAGGTGCTCGGGGCGAAGCTGCACGTCGCGCACAATCTCGACCATCGCGACGGCTATCTCTACCTCGGTGGGGCCGGAGGCATCGTGCGTGAGAAGATCGGTGCCGCGGAGTCGACGGTGCTGATTTCGCCCGGGAATACGACCCCGCCCACGCGAGGTGTGGGTGAGATCGCGAAGGGGGCGGATTTCATCGCGGCGGTGGAGCCGTTTCACGGCAACGATCTGGTGATCTATCGGGCGGCCCCTGCCGGGGAGGCGGGCGGGAAGTGGACGCGCACTTTGCTGACGGACAGCCTCAATCAAGGCCACGCTCTCGGGGTGGGGGACTTCAACGGCGACGGACGCGAGGATGTCGTGGTCGGCTGGCGCAATCCGGATGCCGGGGGCCACGTCGGGGTGAAGCTCTTTTTCCAGAAGGCCGACGGCGGATGGGAGAACACCTTCTGGGTCGCGCGGGATCTCGTCGCGGCCGAGGATCTGAAGGTGGTCGATCTGGACAAGGATGGCCGGCTCGACATCGTCGTCTCGGGACGGGGCACGAAGAATCTCGTGATCTTTTGGAATCGGAAATGAGCCTGGAAAGGAAAATCACCCCCGTTTCTCAGCAAGGGGGCGGGGGAATTTTCGACCAGCCGGAGAGCCGCACCCGTTCCACCAAAAGCATGTGGGGAACGGTGAGGGCGGCGAGGCCAATGAAGACGATTTGCAGGACGCGGGCATCCGCCGGCGTGTTTTTCAGGAAGTGCCAAGCCACCGCAAACAGGAGGCCGGTGCCGGCCAGGGGGAGGAGCGCGGCTGACATCAACACCCGCAGCGGGGAACGCCCGGCGTAGGCGACGGTGCGGATGATGTGCCGCGCGCTGTGCATGCCGCAGAAAAAAATGGTGAAGGATACGAGGGGCGGGAAAAGCACGGCCAGCAGGCCGGTGGAAATCATTTCCAAGGCCGTCAACCTGTCGCGACGCCAGCATTCCAGAGCCGCCAAAACGAGGCTGATGGCCCATGGCCAAGCGAGCCACGTGAGTCCGGCGCTGAGCCCCTGGGCCGGACCGCTACCGATAAGTTGCCCGAAGAGGCGGGCCATTTCCCCCTGATGCAGGAAC
Source organism: Akkermansia muciniphila (assembly GCA_945900785.1). Lineage (GTDB taxonomy): Bacteria > Verrucomicrobiota > Verrucomicrobiia > Verrucomicrobiales > V1-33 > CAIZWU01. Next base: position 15,092 of record CAMDJM010000018.1, on the reverse strand, counting down.
CCAGGCAAAATGATGATGGCTCCCGCATACAGGAGGCGCGAAACGGAGGGCGTGCCCTCCGCCGGATCACCGGAAAAGTGCAGGACCGAGATGATCAAAAAGCCGATCAAAAACCAGACCGGCGCGACCCTCCAAAAGGCGACCACGGAAGCAGCCAGCAACAGGTAGATGAGGCCAAACCGGAGCCAATCCCAGAGGGAGCGGATGCCGTAGAGCCGATCCGCAAAAATGGGGTCGAGCGCCCCATGGGGAATGCCGAAGACGGCGATCATCACGGCGGGCAGGATGACTCCGATCTGCGGAGCAGAATGGCTAACCGCAGATGCCGCCAGTGCCATGGGTAAAGCCAGCAGACAAAACAGCGTGCCTTGGAGACGTTGGGCGTTCATGGCGGGCGTGATGAAGTCAGCGCGGAAAAAGCTCCGCGCAAAAAAGGGCCGGGCAACAAACCCGAAATGATCGCGGCGAAATCAAGCGGAGTCCCGCCATCGCTCAGGAAGCGGATCAGGCGGGCACTGTCCACTTTTTGAAATAAGGTCAGGAACAGCTCCGGGGCCAGCTCCGGCTGGTGGCGCAGCACCCGCAGGAAAAGCGCATCCATCGCGCGGAGTGGCAGCGGGTCGCGGGGGTGCGGCAAAGGCGGCAAGCCGTCAGCGAGTGCCTTGGCGCAGTCCTTGGCCCAGCGCTGGATGCGTTGAAAGGCATACCCGCTGCTGGGGCGCGCGCCGCCGGAAAAGACGCCGGCTTTGACGTAGGTCGGGTCGGCAGGCGCCGGCGGCTGAGGCATCCCCATGGGCAGAATGCCGTGCTCGGAACGCCTGATGGTGTAGGCCCGCCCCCGCAGGGTGCGCGTGAGAAACTGTTGCATTTCGTCGTGAAAGACGCCCGGCCCAAGAGGTTCTTCTGCCAGGATGGTGACTTCCAGCAAGGCACGGTCCGCCGAAAAAGGCAGGAGGTAAAAAAAGAGAATCCGCCCCCCGCGCACAGGTGCGAAGTCCATGATCCCGGCGAGATCCGGCTGGAAGACCGGCTCGGCGCTTTCGATCTCGTGGCCCACAAAAGATTGCCACAGGAGGGCCTCCCCACGTAGCGGCGGTCCGGGCGGGCGGGTATCGACAATCATCCGGGCGGAGCGCGTCCCGGCGGTGGTCTCAAGGTGCCATTCCTTTCCCGCTTTGATCGGTTCGGAGAGCACGGAAACGCCCAATTCCAACTGGATCTGCGTTGTTTTTCCTATCATGCTGACCGATTCCCCGTAAAACGCGGGGGAGGGGATCATCGCATAGGGAAAGGCGCGGCAGTCCACGTTGGCTACGATCCCATTTGCTGCGACATAAACGCCCGGCCAGCGGTGCCTGACCAGATGGGTCAACTGGGCACCGGGTTCGCTCCAGAAGCACCAGGTGCGGTCGTCCGCATACGCCTGGCGGCTTTCCAGAACCACGGTTTCCGGACAACGTTGGCCGGGCGCGGAGGAGAGCCGGCGTGCCAGACTCAAGCCCGCGCAGCCGCCCCCGAGGATCAGAAGGTCAGGGCGCATCAGGCCCTCCGGTTCCGGTTAGTCCTGCGGAATGACCATGGGATGCTCCGCCGTGCGGGGGCCGGCAGCGCCAGAAACGGGAGCGCAGGGGCTGGGTCACCAAGGCACGCAGGGAAAGGCCTGCTTTTGCCCAATCCGGGACCACGGCCCGGCCCTGCCAATACGCAAAATCCCGCTGCTGCAGCCGGGTGCCGATGGCGCGGTAAACCCGCGCGGCCACGAGGATGCCGCAGCGGGCGCGGAACGGCAGATACGGCAGGCCGCGTTCTCCGCTTTGATAGTAAAAACCGGCCTGTTCCAGCAGGTTGGCCAGCGTGCGGCGGAGCATGGGTTGCAGGGATGCCGTCGGCGCAATCAAGACGGCGGGATCGATTTCCCCAACGAGAGTCGCGGGTAAATAACGTCTTCCGGCCGCCGCATCCGCCGCCACGTCCCGGCAGATGTTGGTCAGTTGCATCGCGATCCCCAAATCGACCGCATGCGCCAAGGCTGCCGGATCGCTGATTTCCATGACCCGGCACATCATCAGACCCACCGTCCCGGCGACCTGGTAGCAATATCGCAGCAACTCCGCTTCGTTGGCGAGGCACACGGGGCCAAGGTCTGAGGCCAGGCCACGGATGAGTTCCAAAACAATCTCCGGATCGATGGCGCATTCCGCTATCAGATTCAATCCGTCGTGCAGCTGCGGGTCGGTGGTTTGCCCGGTTTGGATGGCAAGGCGGGCCGCCGTTAGGGCTGCTTCCGCTCCGGCCGGCGTGGCGGCCTCATCCACCAGATCATCAAGGTGCCGGCAGAAGGCGTAAAGCCGCGTTGCCCGCCGGGCGTGGACCGGAGTCAACAACCGGCGCGCCCAGTGGAAGCTGCGTCCTTTTGCCGCCAGCACCTCCCCGGCTGCTGCCAGTGTTTTGTCGGAAATGGCCCCGCTCATACGGCGTGGGGAATTTGCGCATCCACCACTTTGGCGGAGCAAAGCACGCCCGGCAGACCAGCTCCGGGATGGGTTCCTGCTCCAGTGAGATAGAGGTTTTTGATGCCCTCTGCCCGATTGTGGAAACGGAACCAGGCGGACTGGCGGAAGAGCGGTGCCACCGAGAATCCTGCTCCGTAGGCGCTGAGGTAATCGTGCTGGAAATCAGCGGGAGTTTTGAAAAAGTCCGCCGTAATCGTGGAGGTTAGACCCGGCAGGATCGTGCGGTCCAGCGCGGCCACGATCCGGTCCCGCAAGCGCGGCCCCTCCGTTTCCCAGTCGATCCCCGCCTGCAAATTCGGCACCGGACAGAGCACATAAAAACTATCGCAACCCGGTGGCGCAAAGCCCGGATCGGTCGCCGTGGGCCGGTGCACGTAAAGTGAAAAGTCTTCTGACAACACCTGCCGGTGAAAAATATCGTCCAGCAGCTCCCGATACCGTTCGCCCAGCCAGATGGTGTGATGCGCCACGCTGGGATAGATCCGTCTGGTTCCAAAATACAACACGAAGAGACCCATGGAAAAATGCGCGGCGGCCAGTTTCAGGCGGGTCGAAAAAGCTTGCTGCGCAGGCGGAATCATCTGCCGGTAAAGATGCGCGGCATCGGCATTGGAAACGATCACGTCCCCGGCGAGCACGGTGCCATCGGCCAGTTCCACCCCTTTGGCGGTCCCGTGCTCTATCACAATGCGCCCGACCGTGGTATTCACCCGGAGGTCAACGCCCTGACGCAGCATCAGACCCTCCAGGGCCTGGGTAATCGCCCCGGTGCCTCCCATCGCGAAATGCACCCCGTAAGCGCGTTCCAGGAAATGAATCAGCCCGTAAATGCTGGTGGTATCAAAAGGATTGCCACCCACCAGCAAGGGCTGTATCGAGAACGCCTGCCGGAGTTTCGGGCTGTGCAAATGACGCGATACCATGCTCCAGACCGTCTCGTAATTTCGCAATCCGATCAGCCGGGGAATCTGGCGCAGCATCGTGAACAGCCGGTGAAACGACAGGCTGGCCAGTTCCGTGAAACCCACGTCATAAATCCTTTTACTGTGCGCCAGCAAGGCAAGGTAACCTGCCCGGTCGCGCGGCTCAATACGGTCAATTTCCGCGAGGGTTTCCTCCAGACTGCCGCCGTAATCAAAGGTGTCGCCATCGGCGAAATGAAAGCGATACCAAGGCTTCAAGGGCACCAGCGCGACATGATCGGCGAGGCGCTCGCCAAAAAGCTCAAACAGCTCCTCCAACAAAAAAGGCGCGGTGATGACGGTCGGACCAGCGTCATGACGGAAACCGTCGAGTTCAAACACTTGGGCACGGCCACCCAGACTTGCGCAGCGATCCATCAGCGTGACTTCATAGCCCTTTGCGCGTAGCCGAAGTGCCGCTGCCATTCCCCCAAAACCTGCTCCAATAACGATTGCCTGCATGAAATTGTTTCCTCAAACCTAAAGCTGTTGGCATAAAGCCAAGGCCATACCACGGAGAAATGCGCCCGCTTCGTTCGGGAGCCGATCCGCCAATGCGATAGCCGTGCGCAGGTGCAGCAGACCGATTTCGCGAGCCATCGCTTCGGCATTCGTTCCGTGACCAGCGGCCCTCAAAACCAAAAGCGCATTGACAGCACGCGGCCCGTGATCGCCGGCGGCATCACTTTCGACATCTTCCATGTCGTCCATGATCTGATAGCCGATGCCAAAAGCCTCCGCCGCGCGCCTCGCCCCGCCCATCCACTCCTTTTTGCCAGCCGCTGCAAAGGCCAGCTCCAGTGGAAGGCTGAGCAGAGCGCCGGATTTCCCGACGGCAATTTTCTCATACATCGCCATGTCAGTGACCTGTTGCCCCTTTGCAGAGAACTCGGCGCATTGCCCGCGGACCACCAACGCGGTGCGGGCATGAACGAGGGCGATCAAATCCGGCAGTAGCCGACGATCACTTACCGCAGCAAGCGCACCATAAGCGGCAGACAGGAGCAGGTCCCCTGTGCAAATCGCCACATCATCGCCATAATTCACCCATACCGTCGGATTGCGCCGCCGGACATTTTCGCGGTCCTGCAAGTCGTCGTGCACGAGCGACGCGTTGTGCAAAAGTTCGGAAGTTGCAGCGAGCGCGATGGAGTCCTGCGGTAAAAGGCCGAGCGCGATGCCTGCTCCGAGCGCAAGGCGCGCCCGCACCCGCTGTCCACCTGCAGCCAAATGACCGACGGCGGCCCGGGCGGAATCCGATAACATGTCTTCTCCGGAAGGCTCCCCGTGAGTGACCAAGCGGCGCATCACTCTTTCCACCTCATCAAGCAAATTGTCCGCCGCTGCCGACGACAAACCGGAGTGCGTTGGGGAAGGAGCATTCATGAATGAAAAACAAATTTTCATCATTCACTGCCACGTGCTGGCAGTGAATGATGTGTATTTCGTCAATGCCAGGGAGTAGCAGCAATCAACATCCAATTCCCCTCCTTATGAGCCCACTCAAGCTTTGGAAGGATTTAGGGACTTATCGCTTTCGCTCGTTGCAGCGATCCAAATGATCACTCCAAAGGCGATCTTGTTCACCACATCTGCCAAGTTATAGACAACGTTCAGCATCACCATGCTTTTCTCCGGACTCGCTCCAGTGAGATAGCCGAGGAAATATCCGATCGGGTAAATCGCCCAACCAATCACAACGATCCAACGCATGACGCTGAAAGCCGACTGCACCGCTGGAGGTGCCGAACTCGCGTTAATCTTTCCAGCCTCACCGAGAAAGATTTCCCAAAGGATAAATGCCCAACCAGCCATTCCGATGATGAATGCGAGCCAGGCGTTCATGTATCCGGCCTCGCCGACATAACCACCGACGAGCATAACAATTGTCCCGATCATTAAGCGCCAAAACACTCCGGCAGGGACCTTCGTGATCGCTGAGAGAATCAGATAAAACTCAACCATTAGCAGAGGAACCGTGATCAACCAGTCAATGTAGCGGAAAACGGTGGGCGTGTTTCCCGTGGTCACCCACACTTGGCGCATATAGAAATAGTGCGTGGCGGCTATCATGGTCACCAAGCCGGACACCGTGAGGGAAGTTTTCCACTTCGGGGTAACCCGCTGAGTCTCCAAAAAGAAGAAGGCCGTCGCTGCCACAAGGGCCATCGAAATAATCCAGAAGGAAATTCCGACAATATCATCAGATTTGAGATCACCACCCCCATCAGGGGCAGCGGCAAATGCGTTGCTGGCGGAAAGCAAGCCCAGGAGGACAAGCCCGGATGCTTTAGAGATTAGGGACGGTGGAGTTAGGTTCATATGGTGATTTTTGGGTTTGGTTGAATTGTGATCCAATTGTGGCAATGAGAATGTGATTTAGGTTCCACATCGTCAAGAAAAAATTCCTCTACAACTTTAAACAAGACGGGAGATGGAAAAAGGGGTGGTTGATCGGACAAGGCTCAAGGTTTCGCGTTTGGAAGATTAGTCGCAGGAGGGATTGCTGCCCATGAGGCTATAAACCGATCATAGAGGACAAATGGGGTTTTTTAATCATTGCCAAAATTAAACGCACGCTGCAGACGAAAAGACGCCCATCGGCAGGTGGAAATCGTTGTTTTTTGGGAAAACACGCACACCAGTCACCGCAGGGCCGCAGTGGGCAAAGAATCGGAATTGGAATCGATGGCGAAAGTGGTTGTGGCTGGCGATGTGAAAGCTGTGGAAACGGGTTTCCCGGCGATGGTCAGCCCTTCAGCGGCGGAAGTGGCCACGGCTCCCACCCGTAAGAGTAAGGAATCGGAGGAAGTGGTTCCGGCAGACGCAGCGGTGCGCGTGGCCGAAAAAGCAGCCGCCGGTTTACGTCCAGAAGCCGATGATTTGCTGGACGATGTGATGCAGGAGCTGTCGCACGCCCTGCGCAAAGAAACTGGACTGATCTCCGGGGAGTATGCTACTGCGCTGGTCCACGCCAGGTCATGGTGGGTCATGGTGGGTCATGGTGGGTCATGGTGGGACACCCGGGACGCCTGTTCTCCCCGGAGGTTAAAGCTTTTTCAGATAAGCCACGATGTCGGCGATGGTTTGGGGGGTGAGGCCCAGGGTGGCGGGGTCATACATGAGGGAGCGGCCGAGCGGTTTGGTGGAGGCGATGCGGGATTTGGGGATGGTCTGGAGGGTGCCGCCCATGCATTTAATCAGGAGGGGATCTCCGTGCTTCAGAACCATGCCGGTGATGGTAAGGCCATCAGTGGTGGTGATCTCCGTGCCACCGTAGCCGTGGGAGATGGAGGCGGAGGGGTTGACGATGGCTTCGACCATGATGGCGGTGGTCTGCTGCTTGCCAAAGGCGGTAAGATCAGGACCGAATTCCACGCCGGCCTGGCCGATGCGGTGGCAGGTATAACAGAGGGCAGCGGAGACGCTGCCATTGGCAGGATCACCCTGGAGCGCGGCGACTTCTGCAGCGGAGGGGAAGGCAGGGGCGTTGGCGGGGGGCTGCGGCATGGCGATGGCGGTGAGCTGCACCTTGTCAGGATCGTAGATGCCGCGTTCCTTCAGGGCGCGGTCCAGATCAAAGGAAGCCCAGTCATTGCCCTTCCGGTTGAGGAGCCACCAGAGGGCGAGGTCCTTGGAGGGCGAGGCGGGATCGGCGGCGATGGCCAGCATGACCTGGGCGGCTTCACGGGCCGGGGTGAAGGCCAGGGCGGTGAGCATTTGCCGGCGCTGGTCCTGACTGAGCTTGGCAGAAAGGGCCCGGGCTTTGAAAGCAGAGACGGCTTCCACGGGGTGGAGACGCCAGGCGATCCAGACGGCGGCATCGCTCCAGGTGAGGGGATCCTGGCCAAAGCCGGGAGCAAGGGCGGTGAAGACGGCTCCTTCTCGGCCTTCGCTGCCGAGGCCGAGGGCTTCGAGATAGGAACGGTCGCGGCCATCGAATTGTGAGGCGATTTTGACAAGAATGGGGATGCACTGCTCCGATTTGATATCGCGCAGGCTGAGGGCGGCCTCGCGGCGGATGGCAGGGGAAGGATCTGCGGCCATGCGGGTGGCGAGGGCCAGCACGTCCTGACCCGCCCGGCGCAGGGCCCGGCAGGCGACGAGGCGCTGGGTTTCATCCGGGGAATCCAGCCAGGTTTTTGCCTTGGCCTGGCCGGCCTCACCCATTTTGGCAAGGAGCCAGACGGCGCGGGCGGCCAAATAGGGGTTGGGGTCGGCCATGAGGGCGGCGACGGCGGGCACGGCAGCAGCACCCTGGGCTTGCAGCCGCTTGAAAGCCTCATGGCGCAGATTCACCGCCGGGCTGCGGAGGGCAGTGAGCTGACCTTCCACCGTGTTCAGGTCAATGGCTGGAATTTGTGATTTGAAACCCTTCGGCGCGATGCGGTAGATGGCACCCGTGGTGCCGTCATCAGCGGTGCCATGGCCGCCGACGCCTGGATCGAACCAGTCCGCAACATAGATCGCTCCATCCGGGCCGACGCAAACGTCGCTGGGCCGGAATTTGGTTTTTAGTTCGTTATTGGCCCGCCCGCCGAGGAAGTCGGAGCCGGCCCATTCCTTTTCCTTGTTGGAGGTGAGGAAGTCGAAGCGCTCCAGCTTGAATCCGGCACCTTCCGGCTTGGGGAGATAACCAAAAATGACATTCTTGCCGGCCTCACAGGCGAGGAGCAGGCCGCGCCATTTTTCACCGAGGGCGCCGTTTTCATAGAAGGCGACCCCGGTGGGGGAACCCCCGCCGTAGACATCGCCGGAGGGCATGGTGCCAGGATCTTCCTGACGCCATTCGGCAGTGGGGGTGTCCTGGCCAGGGCGGCGGTCTGCCTCCCAGGAGCGATGTCCATCCGCAGAGGCAAACCCGGCATTGCCGCCTTCCATCATGGCGGTGACTCGGCAGGCGGGCGGGTCATCGTTGTCGCTTTGAAATACGTCGCCAAAGGAGGTGACGGTTTGCTCATAACTATTGCGGAAATTGTGTCCAATGATGCTGACGCCGGTGCCATCCGGCTCCATGCGGGCGGCGAAGCCCCCGACCCAGACATGGCCGTCATCGCTTTTTTGCCCGGCGATGTTATCGAGCGCGTAAGCGCTGCCCATGAAGAATTTCCGCCCATTGCGGTCGGCGAATTGCGCCCCGGTGTTCCCCTGATTCCAATACCACAGGCCGTCCGGACCGGCGGTCACGCTGTGCAGGCTGTGGTCATGCTGGCGTCCATTGAATCCAGTGAGGAGGACCTCGCGCTTGTCAGTGGCCGCCTCGAATTTTCCATCGCCATTCACATCGGTGTAGACGATCATGTCAGGAGGCATGGAAACCACTACGCGGTTCCCAAACACAGCCACCCCCAGGGGTGATTCCAAAGCCTTTTCCTGAACAAAAACGGTGGAGCGGTCTGCTTTTCCTGCGCCGGTGGTGTCCTCCAGAATCATGATACGGTCGCCCTCCGGCTGACGGCCCGACTTGCCACGGTAGTTGACTCCTTCTGCGACGTAGAGCCGGCCCTTGGCATCGAAGTCGATATTGGTGGGGTTGCGCAACAGGGGGGTTTTTGCCCAGAGCGTGACTTCAAGATCATCCGGCAGCGAAAAGCGGTCCACCGGCACCTCTGTAGGCTGGTCCTGGGCCGGGGCGGGGCTTGAGGCCAAAACCGTGGCCAGACTGAGCAGGGTGAGAAGAAGAGGGGATTGGGTCGTCATCGCGTCGGGTTGAAGGTGGGTGGGCGAAGTGAAAACGGGAGCAAGGGTGCCCTTATTTCGGGAGAATCCCCGGACGCTGCAGCCTGACGCTGCGTTCCTGCGGTGGGGACAGTCTGTTGAAATGGCTCTGGCGCTTCAATGGCTGCCTGAAGACCTGCCGCTCAGGGTGTGCTACGCGCCTTGCATCAGACGCGGGTTGTGATTATAGATGCCGCCACTTCCTTCTTATATGACGACCCGAGCTTTTTTCCGCTTCTGTATTTTGTTTTTGCTGGGCTGCGGTGCCCTGCCGCTGACGGCGCAGGCGCAGCGGAATTACGCCGCAGAGGAATACGTGATCACCAGCGGAGGGCCGGCCCTGCGTGGCTGGGAGGAATACCGGGCTCCAGGAGATCAGCATGACCGTTACTGGGGGAACTTCATCCGCGCCGCCCGCATCCGCATTGACCAACTCCGGGCGCAGCATGGGCCTGCGATCAGTATTACCTGGCTGGTATACCGTCCGGCTTATGAAACCCGCCAGCAGGAGGATGCGGTGAAACGCCCGCCATACCTTTGCACCCTCACTGAAATCACCACGCTCGCTGCGGAACGTGGAGTGCGTCTGCTCTGGTTCAGCAATAGCAATTTCCTCGTCAGCTATTTGAATAACCGGGGCGAGCGGAAGCTGAGCGGTTTTGAGTTCTACGGACATTCGAACAAGTTCTGTTTCCTCTTTGATTACAGCAACGATATCCTGGGAGTTTCTTCCTGCTATCTTCATGTGTCCGATCTGAAACGCCTCCATCGCGGTCTTTTCACCAGCGATGCCCATGTGCAAAGCTACGGCTGCCACACTGGCGAATACATGAGCCGCACCTGGAAAAGCTGCACAGGCATGCCCATGATCGGCGCGATCGGGAAGACGGATTTTTCCGCGATCAAGGACAATGTGACCCTGCCAACCGTGAATGGACGCTGGGGGCAGTAGGGTTCGAAGGAATTATTGGTTAATTGTAATAAGTTGTTGGGCTGGTGCTCCCCTTCCCAAGTCGTTCTTTTCAACTGCATGGTTTTACCGGAACTTCCCCCAAGCCTGGCAGCCCGGATTTATCTGACCCAGGGCCGCGGGGACCTCGCCGTCGCGAGTTTACGCGAGACACGCAAAACAGCTTTAAACCGCACCGAAATCGATGAATGGATCCACGGAATGAGCGCCACTCCTCCCGAAACCAAATCCCCATAACTGATAACCAGTCCCCAATAATTTCCCTCCCTCCCCCGTTCCCATGACTTACGCCGAACTCCACCGCCTTTACCACCTGCCCTTCTTCGATCTCATCCAGCAGTCCCGTGTTGTGCATCAGGCCCACTGGCCGGAGCGGGAGGTGCAGCTTTGCACCCTGCTCAGCATCAAGACCGGCGGATGCAGCGAGGATTGTTCCTACTGCGCCCAGAGCGCCCGGTATTCCAGCGGCGTAAAGGCGGAGAAGCTGATGGAGAAGGAGGACATCATGGTCCGCGCCCAGGCCGCGCGGGACAATGGCAGCACCCGTTTCTGCATGGGAGCCGCCTGGCGTGGGGTGCGCATGGGCACAGACCGGTTTGAGAAAGTGATCGATATCGTCAAAGACGTCAGCAAGCTGGGGATGGAAGTCTGCGTGACCCTGGGGGAACTGGGTCCGCAGGAGGCGGCCGCGCTGAAGGAAGCGGGGGTCACGGCTTACAATCATAACATCGATACTTCTCCGGAGCATTACACCAGGATCGTCACCACGCACACTTTTGAGGACCGGCTGCGCACCATCCGGCATGCGCAGGATGCCGGGATGAGTGTGTGCAGCGGCGGGATTTTGGGTTTGGGTGAAACGGTGGAAGACCGGCTGAAGATGTTGGAAATTCTCAGCGGCTTCAACCCCCAGCCGGAAAGCGTGCCGATCAATAGTCTGATGCCGATGCCGGGAACTCCGCTTTCCGGGAATGGTGGGGTGGATGTTTTTGATCTGGTGCGGATGATCGCGGTGACCCGCCTTTCCATTCCGAAAGCCAAGGTGCGCCTTTCCGCCGGCCGCACCCGGCTGAGCCGTGAGGCCCAGGCGCTGGCGATGTTTGCGGGTGCCAACAGTATTTTCTATGGCGACAAACTCCTGACTGCAGCCAATCCTGCGGCCGCTGAGGATCAGCGTCTCCTGCAGGATCTGGGATTGATGGCCCAGGAACCAAATCCCTCCATGATGGCACCGCTTGCCTGTGGGGAGCGGGCCTGTTCACCAGCCATTGCCACAACATAGGATCTTTTAAAAAACACCGCCCTGTTTTCACCTGTCCAACGTTCCATTCTGCATCATGACCCGCCGCCACCTGCTCCGCACGCTTCCTCTGGCTGCGGTATCCGTGGCGGGGTGCCACCCTCCTCCCGCACCACCCCGATACAAGTTGCCTAAAAAACCATTGCTGGTGATCACCACTACGGTGCAGGCTGCGGATTTGATCCGGGAGGTAGGCAAGGAAGCGGTGAAGGTGCACCATCTGATCCCTGCCGGAAGCAATCCGCACCTGTGGCAACCCACCGCCTCGGACCTGACAACCATTCGGATTGCGGATGCTTTTTTCCTGAGCGGACTGGGCCTGGAAAAGCGGTTTACAGAAAGTCTGGATTCACTGCGCAGTCAGGGGCTGCAGGTCGGGGTGCTGGCCAATGGTTTGAGCGACAACGATATCCTGATCCGGCCGGATGGGAGTAATGATCCGCATTTTTGGATGGATCCACGCCTTTGGAAAAAGGCGGCGGCTGAAGCCGCGCTGGTTTTGAGCGGGTGTTCCCCACCGGCGGCGGCATGGTTTGAGGATCAGAGCCATGCCTACGGCACGGATTTGGAGCGGGATTTTGCCTTTATGGCCAACCGGTTTGCTGAAATGCCGGCAAGGACGCATTTTCTCCTGACCAGTCATGACTCCATGGCTTATTTTGGCCGGGCCTACGGGATGGAAATGCGGAGCGTCGCCAATGAGGAAGGAGAGGCCTCGAAAAAATCCCTGCCGGAACTGAGTTCCTGGCTGGAACTGAACCGGGTGAAAATCCTGTTCCGGGAATCCATTACAGATCTCAAGACTATCAAGGATCTGGCCCGCATCCTGAATGTCACCCCGGATTTGGAAATTTTCAGCCTCAGCCTAGGGAAACCGGGAATGCGGCTTCCGGGCCTCACCAGCGAGCTGGAAGTGGATCGTCTGCTCCCAGCCCATCTTTATACCGCTGAAGCGATTCTGAGCCGTCTGGCGGGCGCGTAATGGACTATCCCGCCAAGGTGCGGCTGCTTCAAGGACCGCTGATCCGGTTTATGATAAACAGGAGCAGTGCGGTAAAGCAGAGGATGCCAACAATCACCATGACCCAACGGAAGATCATCCGGTCGCGGGCCGCCTCCTCCTTGTCAAGGTTCCGGCGGCGCGAGGCATCCATGTGCAAGCTGACAGGTGATGCCTTGGCCTGAAAGCGTTCGGGGTTGGAGGAGTCACTCTGGACGCGCTGCATCCGGGTCCACTTGTTTGATTCGTTACTCATCTTGCAGTAAATAACATGAACCTTTCTTTAAAAGCAACCTGAATTGCAGAAGGGCAACTTGTCCACTGTTCCTGAATAAGAGAATCTTTATCAGATATAAAACTCATTCATAGTATGGGCGGTGAATAAGTGGAACAACCGTGTTCCTCATTTTAGCAGCTGTAGTTCCACAGCCTTCAGGGGGGTGCACAACCTTGGGGACAGGTCCGAATATCAGTGCTGATTCTCAGGTTTGGAAGGTTTCCCCACTTTGATTCCCAAACTCTTCACCGGGTTGCGCCCAAAGGGTCAGGCGGCGTTTGAATTGAATTGGGCAAGGGATTCTCCAGCCAAGGCGTCTTTGGCGGCAGCGGTTTCAGCTTCTTTTTTGCTCGAACCTGCGCCTTCGCCCAACGGCTGGCCATTCCATTCGACCCGGCACACGAAGTTTTTCTGATGGTCCGGGCCGTCTTCCCTGATGATGACGTATTTCAGGCGGCCCAGTCCAACCCCTTGCAGAATCTCCTGGAGCTGGCCTTTGGGATTCACTTCGGTGGGTTCTGCCTCCAGCAGGGCCATACTTTCCTTGCAGACCCGCGAAATCATAGCGCGGGCAGCGTCCCAACCTCCATCCAGATACACGGCGGCAGTCAAGGCTTCCATGCCATCCGCGAGGGAGCTGTCCCGGTTGCGGCCTCCGCTGCTTTCCTCTCCCCGGCCCATTCTTAACCAGGTGCCGAGTCCGAGCTTTCTGGCGTAATTGGCGAGGGCCGGCCGGGAGACCAACCGGGCTCTTAATTTGGTCAGCAGGCCCTCGGCGGCTTCAGGAAATGTGGAATAAAGATATTCCGAAAAAATCAGTTCCAGGACGGCATCCCCCAGATATTCCAGCCGTTGGTTGTCCGGCTGGTCGCGTTGGGTTTCGTAAGCCAGACTGGGATGGGTCAAGGCCTCAACGAACAAGGTTTGATTTCTGAATTGATAGCCTATCTGCACTTCCAGCGGCTCCATGAGTTGCGGTGGGGAAGGGATCACAGGAATACGGGTCCCCGGAGGGGTTGAAGGAAATGGGGTGACCGACGGGATTCGAACCCGCGACAACCAGAATCACAATCTGGCGCTCTACCGCTGAACTACGGTCACCATACTGCCAAGGCAGAACCAGCACTAAACGAGGGGTGCCGGGAAATTCCAGGGGAAATTTCAGATTGGCAAAAAGGAGAAAAATCAGGTCTCAAGCGGCGTTGAAGGCCGGTTTTCCGGCCGGCTCCAGGAGAAAGCAGACCGCCCCGGCGATAGCCCAGAGGAAAATGAGGCCCAATCCCGCCAGAGACAGGGCAATCGCCGAAGCGGGCGGGACCTGATGCCAAAGTCCCAGCAGGGTCTCAAAGGCTTTTTCCCTGACTCCCAAGCCGGCAATGGTAATGGGCAGGGCGGCAGCCACATCAGCACTGGCCGCCGCTGCTGTGAAGCCGATCAATGGAATATTGATCCCAAGGGCCCGCGCGGCGCAGTAAAATACCGCATAGTGGGTCAACATAACAGGCATAGAGAGCAATGCTGCCTTGGCAAAACCGCGGCGGGTGGTGCGCTCCAGCAGGAAATGAAGCAAGCGGTCATGCATTTCCGGGCGGAAGCGGCGCAGCAGCAGTCCGATGCCGGCAAATCCCCCAAGGCTGAGAATAATGGTCCATCCGGTCCAGGGTCCAATCTGGAAACCCGTGTGCACCGAAGTGAAGAGGATCAGAATCATGAGCACAAAAGCAGGAGCGGCACTGGTGTGGTCCAAGCCGATGGAGCCCAGCAGAGCGGTTTTGTTGTCCGGATACCGCCGGGCGGCCAATGTCACCCGCATCGCATCTGCCCCGAGAGTGCCGATGGAAAGGAATCCCGCAGCTGTGCTGATCAAAGTCAGCCTGAGTGTCGTGCCCGGAGATAACGGCACGCCGGTGGTGCGTAAACATACCAGCCAGCGCCATGCGGAGAAGATTTGGGTTAGCCCCGCCAAACAAAATCCGGCAGCCAGCCACCCGGGAGCGAGATGATGGAGGCTGCCAAGCCCAGCCTTGACATCCGGCCGGGACAGCAGCCACCCCAGCAGGCCTACCGTGCAGGCGGCTTTGAAGAGCCAGACGGCCAGACAGCGCATGTCAGGAAACCCGGGTGACCAGACCGCAGGCGGTGAGTTCTGCGGCGATGGTGGATACGCTATGGAGGATACCCTTGGCAGCTTCCCCGTCGGACATTTTTAGCAAAGAACCGGCGTTGCCGCTGGGGACGGGGAGTAACTCTGTTGCACGGCGTGACCTCCGGCACGATACCACGCGTGTCCTTGCGCCGGAGTGTAGGCCGCCAAACCAATGGTGAGACCGGACTCAACCCCGGTCATTCCGT
>CAMDJM010000017.1 GCA_945900785.1 Akkermansia muciniphila | reverse complement strand
GAGAAATACCTCCCCACGCCGCAAGCCACCGAAGCCGAAGTCCAGCAAGCCCTCGCCCGGCGACACCGCCGAAGGCAAATCGACATCGATTCCCGAAAGCGACGAAATCCAGACACTTTAACGGATATTTTATAACACAGTAGAATTAGTGTAGCAGATTAAAGCAAATTCCCGGTGAATTTGGACTTCTACGAGGTGAAGGCCTGCGACAGCACCTCCAATGACAGCCCCGGCACCATCCCCTGGGACAGCCTGCCCGTCCTTCCCGTGCGCCCCGCCAGCCTCCTCCTCAAAGGCCGCCCCGTCGGCAGCTACCTCACCGTCCGCGTCCGCGCCGTCGGTGCCAAAGGCCCCAGCCCCTGGACCGAAGCCGCCACCGTCCGCGTCTACTAGCCAGCCCTCCCGGCGGCGCGCCGCTTCCCTGGCCCCTCCACCAATAACACCCCGCCGTCCGGCTCACCCCGGGCGGCGGTTTTTTTTCGATCACAATTTTGGAAGTAAATCCATTGGTAGTCGACTCATTGTCAAGGACTGCTTCTTTTCCAATTTTGGTTGGGTTGGCAGTCCAGCATGACGAAACAACTAAAGAGGATGAGATACGACATTCTTTTCCGAAAGAAGCTGCTCTGCCAAATTGGCCTGATGAGGAAAAAGAGGAGCTTTGGACAGCGCTAGCTTATTTGATCGATTTCGCGGTGTCAACATTGGCTCCTCCCGCCGAGGAAGAGATGTTCGGGGCTATAATTTCGATTAATGCGCAGATAAAGTGCATGGTGCCAAAAAACGACAAATACCGGGCAAACAGGGCGGTGGAAGAAATGGTGGCAGACTTGGGTAACACAGGAGAGATCCACGAACTGCATGTGACGCAAGGAGCGCAGGGGTTGGCTGATTCAGCCGAAAATGAAAACCTCCAACGCCTCCTAATTGACGTGGATACAGCCAAAACAAACCACGAAAAGGGCAGAACGTTGGAAACACTGATTGCTGCCCTGTTTAAAACAGTTCCCGGATTTTCCGTTCAGACAAACATAAAAAAAGAATCTGAAGAAATCGATATACTGGTCTGCAACGAATCAGACCGGGGACCTTTCAGCCAAGAAGGGGACATCATTTTGGTCGAGTGCAAAAAATGGAGTGGCAAAAGCCACCTTTGGCGGGGCCCTTGCAATACCCGCAGCTCACCATTCGCCGGGGGGCACGGAATAAAAAACGCCCGGCTTTATGGCCGCGCTCAAGCAGATCGGGGCGCTGCGGCCTGGGGGTGCCAGGAAAGAGGAGCTGGTCAGGCGTCGGCCAGTTCGCGGAGCACGGTGCCACTGTTGGTGAGGCGGCGGGGGCGGTTGAGGGGGTCGAGGAATTCTCCGGCGGGATCGATGCCGAGGAGGTGGAAGATGGTGGCGGCGAGGTCGGGGGGGCGGACGGGGCGGGTTTGGGGGAGGCCGCCGATGCGGTCGCTGGAACCGATGATGCGCCCGCCTCCGGTGCCGGCGCCGGCGAGGACGACGGAGAAGACGGAGCCCCAGTGGTCGCGGCCGCCAACGGCGTTGACTTTGGGGGAGCGGCCAAATTCGCCCATGGCGACGACGAGGGTTTCGTCGAGGAGGCCGCGCTGTTGGAGGTCGTCGATGAGGGTGGCGAAGGTGCGGTCGAACTGGGGGCAGAGGACGTTGCGGACACGGTTGGCGTTGTCGGCGTGGGTGTCCCAGAGGGGGCTGCCTTTGACTTCCTGATCGCCTTCGCGGGGCCAATTGACCTGGACGAGGCGGGTGCCGGCTTCGACGAGGCGGCGGGCGAGGAGGACGCTTTGGCCGAATTTGTGCGGGCCGTAGGCGTCGCGGAGGGAGGGTTTTTCCTGTTCGAGGGCGAAGGCTGCGCGGCTGGAGTCGGAGTGGAGGAGATCGAAGGCCTTCTGGTGCATTTCGCCCATTTCGGTGACGGCGTTGCTCTGGATGCTGCGGCTGAAATGCTGGTCGAATTGTTGGAGGAGGCCGAAGCGCTCGCCGAGGCGGACGCTGCTGAGGTTTTCATTGAGGGTGAGTCCTTCGATGCGCATGGGGAGGCGCTGGGGATCGCACTTCATGAGGGTGGGGTGCCATTTGGAGCCCATGAAGCCGCCGTTTTGGCCGGGCCAGACGATATGGCCGTCGTTGTAGAGTTCATCAGGGAGGACGACGGAGGAGAGGGGGGAGCGGGTGCTGGGGTGGAGGGCACCGACGGCGGCGGCGATGCTGGGCCAGTCGTCCGGGCTGGGGGGGACGTTTTCCGCTTTACTGGCGGGCTCGTAGCCGGTGAGCATGCAGGCTCCGCTGGTGGAGTGGGAATGGATGTCGGTGGACATCGACCGGATCACGGCGAGGTGGTGGGCGATGCGGGCGGTGTAGGGGAGGGTTTCGCAGAATTGGAGGCCGGGGACGCTGGTGGAGATGGGGCGGAAGGTGCCGCGGATATCGACGGGGGCGTCGGGTTTGGGGTCGAAGGTCTCGTGTTGGGGCGGACCTCCGCTGAGGAAGAGGATGATGCAGGATTTGGCGCGGCCGAAGCTGGCGGCGCGGGAGAGGGCGGCGGGGGAGGCATTGCCGCGCAATAGGCCAGGAAGGCTCAGGCCGAGAGCGCCGAGGCCGCCGACGCGCAGCCATTCCCGGCGGGAAAAAGGGGTGGGCCGACCAGGGGAAGGTGGGGAGGTGTTCCACATAGGAGTGAGGAGTGAGGGTGATGCCCGCAGGGCATGTGACACTATGCCTTATGGGGGTGGGGGACAACTGCGGGAAAAAATAAGCTGTGGTGTAAAAAGGAGCTAGGGCACTTCGCGGAGGAGTTTTTTGGAGGCGGTCTGCCAGATGCGGAGGATGCCGTCTTCCCCTCCTGCGGCGACGAGGGCACCGGAGGGGTCGGTAGCGAGGGTGAAGCAGAAGCTTTTGCCACCAGGGAGGGTTTCCTCGTTGAGGCGGACGGCGGCGTCTCCGCTGGCGTTGGCGACGGTGTCACTGCTGCCGAGCCAGGCGACGCCACAGACTTCCTTGGTGAAGGTGGTGACGCTTTTCGTTTGTTTGCTGTCCAACAGGTCCCAGTAGCGCAGGGTTTTGTCGGCTCCGCCGGTGGCCAGGGCCAGGCCGTCGCCGCGCCAGGCGATGCTGAGGACCTGGCCGCTGTGGCCTTCGAAGGAGGCGCTGCGGACGCCGTCTGCCACTTGAAAGACGCGGGCCCAGCGGTCGCTGCCGGCGGTGGCAATGAGGGAATCGTCAGGGGAGAAGGCCAGGGCGTTGACGTTGTCGGAATGGGGGTCGGCGAGTTTCAGGACGAGGGAGCCGTCGGCGGTGTTCCAAATTTTGACTTCGCCGCTGCGGGAGGGGACGCCGCCGCCGGTGGCGAGGAGGCGGGCGTCGGAGGAGAAGCTCAGGGCGGTGACGCGGTTGGCGAAGGTATCGGCGTCGTCGGGTTGGCCGATGGTCCGGTCGGGGACAAAGGGCCGGCGGGCGGGGAAGCGGACGGCTTTGTTATCCGACCTAACGGTGATAAAGCCGGAGGGGGAAGGGGCGAGGAGGGCGGGGCCGGGAGTGGGGGCGCCGCTTTCGGCGGAGTCGAGGAGTTCGCCGGTGCTGAGGCGGTGCCATTGCAGGCGGCCGTTATCGAGGGAGACCAGGGCGACCTGGCGGTCATTGAGGAGGGTGAGGGATTGGGGGGCGGGGCTGGTGACGAGGGCTTTTTTTAACGCTTCCAGGGTGGCGGTGAGTTCTGCGGCGCTGGTTTCGGCGGCGGCGGCGGCACCGTCGGCGGCGGCGTGTTGCTGGGAGGCTTGGGAGGTGAGGCGCACCGCGAGTTCAGCATTGATGCGGGCGTCGATGAAGGCGCGTTCGGCGGTGGCGGCTTCGGCGGCGGTTTTGGTGGCGGCTTCCTGGCGGGGTTTGTCCCCGGGGAGGACGCTGCGGGCCTGGGCGGCGCTGCGGGCGAGACCGAGTTTGCGCTGCCAATCGGCGCGGGTTTTTTCCTGGCCTTGGTGGGTGGCGCGGAGGTTTTCGGTTTCCTTTTTGACGGCTTCGACGGCGGCGGTGAGGCGGGCCTTGCGGGTTTCCACCTGGCGCTGAGCGGCTTTAAGGCGGGCTTCGGTGCTGGTGATGGCGCCCTGGGCAGGGTTTTCCAGGGTCACGCCGGGGAGGCGTTTGCCGTCGGCGGACTCTGTTAGATGGAGGGTCGGCTCCTGGTTCGTCCAGAGGAGTTGGGTGCCAGCGGGATCGGGGGCGGCGAGGGTGAGGGCGGCTTGGTCGCCGAGTTTCCACTCGCGGAGGGGCGGGGGCAAGGCTGGGGGCGGGCTGGAGGCGAAGGGATAGAGGCGCAGCATGCCGTCGGCGAAGGCGACGGCGAGTTCGGTGCCGCCTTTGAGGAAGCAGAGGGCGGTGACTTCGGCGGGGGACTCGGCGCGGAAGGCGGGGGTGGCGTTGGCGAGGTCCCAGACGCGCAGGCTGCGATCGGCGGCGGCGGAGACGAGGAGGGCGCCATCGGGGGAAAAGCAGAGGGCTTTGACGGGGGCGGGGTGGTCGCGCAGTTCCTGGAGGGCGGCGGGTTCGGCGCCAGGATTCCAGAGGCGAATGGTGCCATCGGCGGCACCGGCGGCGGCGTGGGAGCCTTGAGCGGCGAAGCTGGTGGCAGCGGCTGGCAGCGCCAGGGCTGGGGCTTGTTCAAGGAGTGCGGCGCGTTTCCAGAGGCGGGCGGTGCGGAAGCCGCCGGTGGCGATGAGGTCATCGCCACCGAAGGCGAGGGACATGACGGCGTCGCGGTCGGCGACGGCTTGGCCCTGGTAGAGGGGAAGTTTTTCGAGTTCGGGGTCGGTGAGGAGACCGAGGGAGAGGCCGGTGGAGACTTCGGTGAGGTGGACCTGGTTGCCGCGGGCGGCGGCGGCGAGGCGGCCGCTGGCGGAGAGGGCGGCAGCGGCGATGGGGGCATTTTTGGAGGGGAAGGGGCGCCATTGGGCGACTTGGTCGGTGATGGCCTTGCCCTGGAGGCCTTGGTCGATCCAGAGTTGGAGGAGGCCGAGTTCGTCGGGGGAGAAGTCCGGGGCGTTGACCTTGTTGCCTGGTGGGGGCATGGCGGCTTCTTCCTGGTGGGAGGCGCTGCGGAGGAGGAGGCTTTCGGCACCTTTGCCGGCGGCGGCGGCGGGCCCGCTATCACCTCCCTTGAGGATGGTCTGGGGGGATTCGAGGTTCAAGCCGGCTTTGGATTTGGTGGTGTTATGGCAGGCGAGGCAGCTGCGTTTGAGGAGGGGGTGGATTTCCTTGGCGAAATCGACGGGGGCATCGCGTTTAAGTTCGACGATGTTGAGGGGGGCCCCGCTTGATGAAAGGGCTAGAGCGGCGAGGGCTGCGGGGATCAAACGGTTCATGGTTTCACTTCCAAAGTCAGGGGGAGGCTCCAAGGCAGGGTTTCGCCGTTCCACAGGCACTTGGCTTGGAGGAAGCAGGCGTGGGAGCCGGGAGGGGTATCGGGGGCGGCTTCGATGGCGAGGACGGCGTCAGCGGCGGCAGCGGGGATGGTGAGGGCGGCCGCGCTGAGGCCCTTGCGGCCGGTGGGGCCGGCGAATTCCAGGGACACGGTTTCGGCGAAGCCGTAGCGGCGGGTGAGTTTGAGGGGGAGTTCGGCCTTGGCACCGGGGGCGATGGCGAGGGTGGCGGGGGCGGTGAGGAGGACCGGGGAGGGGTCGATGTGGATTTGAATGGGCGCGGAGTAGGCGGCTTCGGCGAGTTCACGGACCGGGATTTTATCGTTAGGCTGCCATTGGATGACGCCGTGGGCACTGGCGTGGAGGGACCAGTTGCCGGGGGCGAAGGTGTTGCCGTCCTTGGTTTTGAGATCGAGGACGAGTTTGGCGTCGGCGGCGTCGGCGGCGGGTTTGACCACGGGGGCTTGGCGGAGGCCGGGGAGGCCCATGAGGACAGCCTCCCACTCGCCTTTGAAGCCTTTGTGGCTGGGGTCGCGGGTGAATTTGACGGGGATTTCGATAGTCCCGGCGAGGGAGCCTTCGTAGACTTTGGTCTCGGTGGGGGCGATCATTAGCGGGGCGGCTTCGGTATCGGTGACGGCGAGGACACAGCCTTCAGAACTGAGGCGCAAGCTGAGGCGTTCGGCGGCGTTGTTGCCGACGGTCCAGCGGGGGATGATCTCGCGGGCAGGGACGGAGAGACCGCCGGAGGTGCCGGTGAGTTGGATGCGGCCGTTCCAGGATTTGGCTTCCGGGGTGGCGCGGAGGACGAGGGCGGCGCTGCTGAGGTTGCCGGGGAGGGTGATTTCGCTGGCGCTGACACCTTCGGGCAGGCCGGCTGGTTTTAGGGTCACGGGGGCAGCGAAGCCATCGTGGCGGAGCACGGCGACTTTGAGCAGGGCGCTGCCGCCGCGGCGCAGGAGGGGGCTCCAGCGGTGGAGGGCCGCGCCCTTGGTGGCGGGGCTTTCGGAAAAGGCGACTACGGAAAAGCCGGGTTGGGGATCGCGCAGGAGGAGTTGATAGGGTTGGTTGGTCTGGAAGCGGTCGGCCAGGCGGATGCGGTAGCGGCCATCTTCCGGACAGCGCAGCGCGCCCGAGGGGTCGCGGCTCCCTAGCAGGAGTGATTCCATCCCGGGAGGGGCGGCGGTGTCGTCAAATTCGGCGATTTTTTCGCTTTGTTCGGCCCCGGCGGCGTCGCGGGTGATTTTGAAAATCTGGAGGAGCCAGTCGCTCGGGTAGCCGAGGCGGTGGCTGAGGACGTCGATCATGATTTGGCGTCCTTTGGTGCCGGTAAATTCGAACCAGTCGAGGGAGGCGGGGGGGGCGTCGACGACGATGGGGAGGTCGAGGGGGTGGGCGGCGCTGGCTTGGGGGGCGGGGTCGGGGAAGGTGCGCCGGGGGGCTTGGGGCATCCACCCGCAGAGGGCGCCGGAGAGGGGCACGGGGAGGGCGGCGATTTGGTTGGGGTCGCTGGGTGGGGCGATGGTGAGGCGGTAGAGGCTGGTGGGGCCGCCTTGCCAGACGATGTCGTGGAGTTTGACGATGTATTCGCCGTCTTCGGGGGCGGTGAAATCGATGGCGGGGTCGTTGCTATGGGAGCGGTGGGCGGTGGCCAGTTCGCGCCCGGCTTTATTAAATATAGTTAGAACGGCGTTGAGAGGGGAGTCGATGCGTTCAGCGGCGCAGGAGAGGAGGAGGCGCTGGCCTTTGGAGGCGGTGAAGCGGAAAAAGTCGGCGGCATCGGCGGCGGTGGTGCCATTGACGGTGATGGGAGGGCTGAGGAGCAGGGCTTGTTCGGGGGAGTCGTGGGTGCCGGTGTCGGTGACTTCGGGGAAGGCGCCGATGGCGAGGAGCCGGCTGGCGGAGAGGCCATAGCGGCCGGCGGCGCGGACTTCGTAGAAGCCGGGGCGGAGGCCGGCGCTGGCGGTGATTTTAAAATGGAGGCCTTCCTGGTGGGTGGCGGAGAGACCGGGGTCGCTGAAGAGGAGGTGGCCGGCGTCTTCGAGGTCGAGGCCGGTGAGGGCGACGGAGGCTTCGGTGCCTAACTGGAGGCCGGGAGGGAAGAGGGCATCAAGGCGGGCGGTGGGGAGTTGGGCGGGCAAGGGGGAAGCCATGCCGGCGAGGGCCGTCAGGAGGAGGCGGGCGGGGGCGGGGGAGGGCATGAGGGTAGGGCCCTTCAGTGGTTGAAGAGGAACTCCTTGGTGTTGAGGAGGGCCCAGACGAGGTCTTCCCAGGCACTGGCTTCGCCCTTTTTGGCGTCGAGGTAGGCGGTGGCCTGAGCGGTTTCGGAGGCTTCGGGGGGGCGGCCGTAGGCCATGACGAAGAGTTGCTGGAGGCGTTCGGCGAGGGGGCGGGGGTCCTTGGCGAGTTGGGCGGGGCGTCCGGCGGGAGCGGTCAATTTTTCCTGAATGCCTTTGGAATTGAGAAGGTGGAGGCTTTGGGCGAGGCTGCTGTCCTGGGTGCGTTCGCATTCGCAGGCGCTGGTATTTTCGGGGCGGCCGAAGACGGTGAGGAAGTAGCTGGAGGCGTTGAAGCTGTCATCGGGCAGGGCGACGGCGCGGCGTTCGACGGGTTGGCCGGGGAAGCGGGAGCCGAGGCCGCTGACGGTGTCGATGGCATCAAGGAGGACTTCGGCGGGGAGGCGGCGCGGGTAGAAGCGGCTGAAGTTTTGGCGGTCGCTGGCGTTGTGTTGATTGGGCAGGCTGGAGAGTTGATAGGTGCTGCTGGTGCAGAGGGTGCGCACGAAGGCCTTCATGTCATAGCCGCTTTGGATGAAGGATTTTTCGAGGGCGTCGAGGAGGGCAGGATTGACGGGGGGGTTGGTGATGCGCAGGTCGTCTTCGGGTTCGACGAGGGCGCGGCTGAAGAAGTGCTTCCAGTAGCGGTTGGCGAACATGCGGGCGAAGAAGGGATTTTCCGGGGCGGTGAGCCAGGCGGCGAGGGCTGGGCGGGGGTCGTCCTGGGGGTCCAGCTTAAGGGTAGGACCGCCAAGGGTGGTGGGGGTGACGGGTTTGCCGGTGCGGGGATTTTGGGCGGAGGCGGCACCGCCCTGGTGGAAGATGGCTTCTTCGGCGGGTTGACCGGAGGGTTTGCGGCCGACCTGGGAAAAGAAGGCGGCGAGGCCGAAGTAATCCTGTTGGCTCCACTTTTCGTAGGGATGGTGGTGGCATTGGGCGCACTGGAGGCGCTGGCCGCAGAAGACCTGGGCGATGTCCTGCATTTGCTCCTGGGGATTTTGGACGGCGCGATACCAGGCGACGGCGGGGGAGTGGCTGATGGTGCCGGAAGCGGAGACGACACCGGCGGCGAGTTCGGAGAAGGGGCGGTTTTGGTTTAATTTATCGCGGATCCAGGAGTAGAAGGCCTGGGTGCCATAGGCGGGCCGGTCGGCGCGTTTGTTGCGGAGGAGGGACGACCATTTGGAAGCGAAGTATTCGGCGTAATCCGGGGAGGCGAGGAGGCGGTCCACCAAGGCACCGCGTTTGTCAGGGGAGTTGTCCTGGGAGAAGGCGGTGGCTTCGGCGGGTTTGGGGAGGCGGCCGGTGATGTCCACGGTGACGCGGCGCAGGAAGGTGGCGTCATCGCAGAGGCCGGCAGGGGGCAGGCCGAGGGTGCGCAATTTGGCGAAGACGTGCTGATCGACGAAGTTTTGTTCTGGAGGGAATTCGCCGGGAGGGGCTCCCAGGGGGATGGTGGCGCGGAAAACGCCGGCCATTTCCATGTAGCGGATCATGACCGCAGCGTCGCCGGGTTGTTGGGCGGTGCGGACAAGGCCGGTGGGGGACACGGTGGCCATTTCCTTGGCGCCGCTGTCATATTGCACGAGGGCGGTGACATCCTGCCAGGAGCCATCGGAATAGTGGGCGGTGACCTGGAGTTGCTGCTCGCTGTCGGGGGCGAGGAGGCGCTCCTCGGGAAAGATGGCGAGGCGCACGGGCGAAGCGGCGGCGGGGTCACCCTTGGGCATGCCTTGTTCCATCCAGCGCACCAGGGTAAGGTAGTCGGGGGAACCGCGCTCCACGCGGGCACCGCCGCCGTGGGGCATTTCGCCGGTGCCTTTGAGGAGAAGGAGGCTGCTTTCGGGGGCTGCGGGGAAGAGGCGGCGGCCGCGGGATTCATGGACGAGGTGTTCGTAATCCTCGGCGGGTTCGAAGCCTAACAGCGAAAGTTTGAAGCCGTTTTGGCCCTCGCTCTTGCCATGGCAGCCGCCGCCGTTGCAGCCGTATTTGGTCATGACGGGGACGATGTCGTTCCTGAAATGGAGCGGTCGGCCGGTGGCGGCTCCCTGGATGAGGAGCGTGGTGGAAGTCTGAACTCCGTCCTTCGTAGCGGTTAGGGTGGCGGTGCCGTCGCGGAGGGGGGTGGCGCGTCCGGTGGGGGAGATGCTGAGGAGGCCGTCAGGCTCGACTTTCCAGGTGACTTCACGGGTGGCATCGCGCTCTTTGCCGGGGGCGTCGCTGGCGGTGACGAGGAGTTGCAGCATGGCGTCGGCACCGTGGAGGGTGCCGCTTTGCCCGTCGGGGGCGCCGGAGTGGATGCGGAGTCCGGTCGCGTGGAGGGCTGCGGTGGGCGCGAGGAGAGCAAGGAGGGCGAGGTGGGCGAGGTGGGCTTTCATCATACAAGCTCTTTCATGGGCTGGAATTGGCCATCGACGAGGAAGTGGGGCCGTCCGGTGAGGTCGGCGACGGTGGTGGTGTTGGGATTGATCCCGAAGTTGTTATAAAGGGTGGCGAAGATTTCCTGGAAGTGGACGGGGCGGTCGGCGGCTTCTCCGCCGAGGCGGTCGGTGGAGCCGATGACCTGGCCGGTTTTCATGCCGCCGCCAGCGAGCAAGGCGCCGGAGACATTGGGCCAGTGGTCGCGGCCACCCTTTTCGTTGATCCGGGGGCTGCGGCCGAATTCGCCCCAGGCGAGGACGCTGACGTCGTCGGCCATGCCGCGGTCGTGAAGGTCCTGAACGAGGGCGGTGATGGCTTGATCGAAGTCAGGGAGGTTGTCCTTGGCGATTTTGAAATTTTGGCCATGCCAGTCCCAGAAGCTGTAGCTGAGGGTGACGACGCGGACGCCGGCTTCGACGAGGCGGCGGGCGAGGAGGAATTGTTCGTTGAGGCGGGGGGCGGCGTCGCCTTGGATTTGGTCCGTGCCTTTGCCGTAGCGTTCGCGGAGTTTGGGGTCTTCGCCGGAGAGGTCGAGAGCCTTGAGGAGGCGGGAGGAGGTGAGGATATCGAAGGCTTGTTCGGTGAAGGCATCGACGCCGGTCATGACGCCGGAGGCATCGGCGTTGCGGCGGAAGCCGTCGAAGGCTTTGAGGAGGCCGCGGCGGTCGGCGAGGCGTTCGAGGGTCATGCCGTTGAGGGTCATGTCGTCCTTGACGCTACCCATGGGCATGAAGGGGGCGTGAGCGACGCCGAGGAAGCTGGGGAGCCCCTGATTGTAGGGGGAGTGCTTCATTTTCGGCGAGAGGTTCATGTAGTTGGGGACGGCGGGTCCGGCGCCTTCCAACTTGGAGATAATGCTGCCGATTTCGGGCCAGCCGCCGGGGGGGACGTTGTCGTTGAGGCGGCCGGTGATGCATTGGAAGGATTCGTGCCGGTCTTTGGCACCGACCACGCTGCGCACGAAGGCGAACTTGTCAGCCATGCTGGCGAGGCGGGGGAGGTGTTCGCAGATGCGGATGCCGGGGACCTTGGTGCGGATGGGGGAGAATTCGCCGCGGATTTCCGAGGGGGCGTCCATTTTGAGGTCATACATGTCCTGGTGGGGGGGGCCGCCGGGCAGGTAGACGAGGATGAGGGCTTTTTGGGATTTGCCGGTGCCTTGGGCGGCTTCGGCGCGGAGCAGCTGGGGAAAAGTGAGGCCCCCCAGGCCCAGGCCGCCCAGGCGGAGGAAGGAGCGGCGCGAAAGACCATCGCAAAAGGAGCCTCCCGGTTTTTCCGAAAATAAAGTGAGCATGGAAACCAGGAGTTAGCCGATCAATTCCGGCATGGGTTTGAATTGTTCGTCCACGAGGAAGCGGGGGCGGCCGTTGAGGTCGTTCATGGTGGCGGTGTGGGTATCGATGCCGGCGGCGTGGTAGAGGGTGGCGAAGACTTCCTGGAAGTCGACGGGCCGCTCCACGGCTTCGCCGCCGAGGCGGTCGGTGGCACCGATGACTTGGCCGTGTTTCATGCCGCCGCAGGCGAGGGCCGCACAGGAAACGCGGGGCCAGTGGTCGCGGCCGCCTTCTTTATTGAGTTGGGGGGTGCGGCCGAATTCGCCCCACACCACGACGCTGACATCTTTGTCGAGGCCGCTGTCGTGGAGGTCCTGGACGAGGGCGGTGAGGCCGTTGTCGAGTTGGGGAAAGACTTCGCGGGCTTGGGGGAAATTGCGGGAGTGCCAGTCCCAGCGGTTGAAGCCGAGGGTGACGCAGCGGACGCCGGCTTCGACGAGGCGGCGGGCCATGAGGAATTGCTCGGGGCATTCGGGACCGCCGTCGTCGCGGCATTTCATGCTGCCTCCGCCATAGCGGGCGCGCACTTTGGGGTCTTCGCGGTCGAGGTTGAGGGCTTCGGCGAGGCGGCTGGAAGTGAGCACGCCCATGGCTTGTTGTTGGAAGGCATCCATGGCGCCCATCATGCCGGAGGCGTCGACGTCGCGGCGCAGGGTATCGAAGCTGTGGAGGAGGGCGCGGCGATCCTGGAGGCGTTCCAGGGAAATGTTATTGAGGACGAGATCGGCGGAGCCTCCCCCATTGGGTTGGAAGGGGGAGTGAGCGGGGCCGAGGAAGCCGGGCTTGCCGGGGTCGGCCCAGGGGGCATGGCCCATTTTCGGAGAAAGTCCCACGAAGGCGGGCACGCCAGGGGCCCCAGCCCCTTGGAGGCGGGACATGATGGAGCCGATGCTGGGCCAACCGCCGGCGGGGGCATTTTGCGATGGGCGGCCGGTGAGGCACTGTTCTGCGGCGTGGTGGCCGGTGCTGCCGACCACGCTGCGGATGAGGCTGAACTTGTCCATCATCGCCGCCATTTTGGGGAAGAGTTCGCAGACTTGGATGCCGCTTACCTTGGTGCCAATGGGTCGAAATTCGCCGCGGATTTCAGAGGGGGCATCCATTTTCAAATCCCACATGTCCTGGTGAGGTGGCCCGCCAGGCAGGAAGATCATGATGACGGATTTCCTGCTGGAGCCAGCCTGGGCCGCTTCCGCGCGGAGGAGCCCCGGCAGGGACAGTCCTCCCAACCCCAAGGCCCCCATGCGTAAAAAGCCCCGGCGCGACTGCCCATCGCAAAACCGGGAAGAATGGGAACCAGGGATGCTCAACATGCGGGGAGGGTGGCGGGGTAAGAGTTAGCTTGCCGGGGAAAGGCTGGCGGCAAAGGTGCCGCCAACGGCGGACGCGGCAGGTCGGGGAGAACCCACGACTGCCATTAAGGTTCCACTAAGGGCATTCTTTCGGAATAAGTCCGCCACCGCCTGCAGAGGAGCCCTGAAGTTTTTTCCATAATTTTTGCCGGAGGTTTCAGGCGGTTGCGATTGGTTCAATAAGCAAGCCACAAGCTGCTTGAACAAATGAACCAAAACCATCAAACAAAACCTAACCTCCCAACTCCCATGAAAATGACATCCATCGCCCTCGCCGCCCTTTCCATGATCGCCACCGTCTCCGTGGCCCAGGCCCAAGCCGTGCTGCGCTCGGTTGGAGTTTACGACGCCCCCACCCATGCCAATGTGGTGGACCTGAACAACTGGGGTGGGGTCACCTATCCGGTCTTTACTGGCGGCCTGCCAGCCGCATGGGCTGCCAACAGTGGAGGAGTCGCGAATTTTGACCAACCCGAGCTGCTGGCCCCTGGCTACCCTGCCATGGGCATGCTGAACGCCAGAGTCATCTACGGAGTGGGCGGCGTGAACACCCTGGGCATGCTCTTCTCGGGCCCGGCCAACATTTCCGCCCCCGTCGGTGGCGCGGTTCCCATTTCGTGGAACGGCGTGCTGCAAGTGCCTGCCCAGCCGGTTGGAGCGCCCTTCACCATCAAGCTCCAGCCCAGCACCCTCCGGCCCCTCATGCGGGTGGGACTGACCATTCTGCAGCAGCAAACCCAGCAAACCATTGGCGTGACGTGGATTCAGTCTGGCGGCCCGAACCTGACCGGCACGGTCACCCCGGCCGTGGGTGCCATTCCCACCAGGGACATCTGTTTCCTCCGCCAGGCGACCGTGCCAGGCGGCATCGTGGCCGTGCAAATCATGGTCACGCGGGCTGGCACGGCGACGCCGATTTCCTTCAACATTGATGACTTTGGCTTCCAGCACTAGGAAATTCTCCTGACCCGGCATCCCTCCGCCGGGCCAACCAGCGCGCGGGTCGCCTTTTCCCCAAAGAAGGCGGCCCGCGTGGCTTTCCTGACAAATATTCACCCCTTTCGCCGCCATGAAATCACCGGTCCTGCTTATTCTGCCGTCCCTCGCCATCGGCCTGGCCACAGGGTGGCTTCTGGCCAGGCATGGGGGACAGCCCCCGGGAGTGACGACGGCGGTGGCGGTGCGGACCCTGGCGTCATCCGACACGCCACCGCTGGCCGGCTGGACGAAGGCCTCCGCCCCCCCCACCCAGACCGGCAGGGCCAGGTGGGCCAGTCTGACCCAAAATGAGCATCCCCTGGCGGCCCGGCAGCGGGAGGGGGTGATCGCGGAAATGCTCATGACTGGCCTGGACGCCGCAGCCATGCAGGCGGAGGCCGCCAGCCAGCCTCCGGAAGACCAGGAAACCTTCGTTAGGGAAACCGCCCGGGTTTGGCTGGAGGAAGATCCCAACCAGGCCAGCCATTTTGTGGACACCATGCCGCCCGGCCCGCTTCGCAAGGCAGGCACGGAGGAACTGGCCGTGGCCTGGGCCAAACGGGACCCTGCCCAGGCCTCCCAGTGGGCCTGGGACCAGCGGGAGCACCATCCCGACGCCGCGGGCATGGCCCTGCACCAGTGGGCCTCCCAGGATGCCCCGAACGCCTCCGCCTGGCTGGCCACCCTTCCCGTTTCCCCGCAGCGGGAAGCCATGGCCGTGCTGCTCATCGAAAGCCTGATCCAGCAGGACCCGGCCGCCGCCAGGAGCTGGATCGAAAGTCTCCCGGATCCAGCGGCCAGACAAAATATGCTGCAGCGGCTTGGAAATTGAAGGCTTCGACGCCACCCACTCCACGCGCCCCCTATCCTTCCGCAGCACCAGCAGCCCATGACCAGGTCATTTGAGTGGCTCCCGCACTGCAACGCCGCCGGGATCCAGCGGCTCAACCATCTGCGAATTACCCGGCATCAGCGAATTACCCGGCATCTGCGAATTACCCGGCATCTGCGAATTACCTCGTAATTTAGTGAATCAGCAAAAAGCAAATTACTTGGTAATCCTAAAAGCAGCAGCAGGAACCACGGATTTCACGAAACACACGGATTACCAATGCTTTGGAAAAAATGCCACCGCACTCAGTGGGTGAGTCAAGGAGGCGCTCTAAATCCCTTATCATCTGTGGAATCCGTGAAATCCGTGGTTTCCAGTCTCGAATTTAGGGTAATTTGCATACCGTCCGGTCACCCCCCAGATCAGCAAAACTGCCCGTCCACGCGGAAAAATGGATCGACCATCCGCTACGGTCGCCCCGCAAGGGCGTAAAACCTTATCTCAAAATCTTAAAATCTTAGCTTCACCCGTCCGGATCGCCCCTTGCCGCCGCCAAAAACGGCTTACCGGTCTAAAATCCTGGCTTAACGGCCTAAAATCTTACCTTCACCCCCTCCCGCCGCCCGACCCGGCCGTCCTACCGCCCGTGACCAGCGTTAAATCTTATCCTCACTGCACAAAATTATATCTTTTAGGCTGCCGCCGCCCCGCCCCAGCGTCAAACGCCCGCTTCACGCGTTCCAAAGCCCATAAAATCAGCCACTTACCCTCATTTCAGCCTCACTTCAGCCTCACCTCACCGACCAAGGCGACCAAGGCGACCAAGGCGACCTCGCCACCGCCGCCGAATACGATGTCCCTATCCGCAACTGGCGCGCCCTCCGGGATGAAACCCTCCTCCAGGATTTTGGCGGGCCCAGTCCGGGTAAACCGCAAAATTGCCTGGAAACCGCAAAATTGCCTGGTAATTTGCATAGCAGCACGCCGTCGCCATGCATGATCACACCCGCGACGAAGCCTCCCGGCTGTGCCAGGGAGAGCCGCATCTTCCGCACCCCGGGTGCCTCCGGCTGCGTGGCGATTCCCAAGTCCAGCACCTTGTCCGCTGCCTCCACATACCTCGCCACATTTACATGCGAAATATCGGGCGCCCCCGCATTGTTATCGAAACCATGCGCCGTGCTTCCTTGGAACCAGGCACGATTGCAGCACCCGGACATCCTGCATCCTGCGGGCCCGCCGGGATTTTTTTGCTTTCGGCTGATGGATCTTGGAATGACACCACATTGAGCTGAGTTGGGAACCCGCTGGATACCGGGAAAGTGAAGAATTTGTTTTTCGATCGAGTCAATTCAGACTGACCCGGACCCGGTAGAACCAGTGGGATGACAAGGGTGGCCCCAGAGGGACCGTAGCCCTTGCTCCGGTGCCGATAAAAGTCAGCGCCTCTGTCCACCCGGCAGGGTTCGTTGGATTTACGGACCGTTCCACCCGATAGCTTCGACCTGAAACGGTAGGGAACTTCAGGGCGTGTGCGGTGGGTGTGTATTCAAATTCGATGCCGAAACGATCCGACCCGTTGTTGGGCGCGGTCTGGAACAATTCCAATTCCTGACGGTTGGTGAAGCCGTCGGCGTCGGGGTCTTCATCCGCGTCTTGGATTCCATCCCCATCGGTATCCTTCACCATTGGGTTGGTGGCGGTGAGTTTGACCTCGGTCCCATCGCTCAGGAGGTCGCCGTCCGAATCGGCTTTAGTCGGGTCTGTCAGGTAAATGCTGACCTCTTCCTGATCCTTCAGGCCGTCATTGTCCGTATCATTCAAGCGCGGCGAGGTGCCCAGGGCGGCTTCCTCGGCATTGGTGAGGGTGTCCCCGTCTTCATCGTCCGCTCCATCGCGGATGCCGTCGCCGTCGCTGTCGGGATTCAAGGGGTTGAACTGGAACCTGACCTCGAAGGCATCGCCCAGTCCGTCACTGTCCGTGTCCGCACGGAGCGGATTGGTGCCGCGCGTCCTTTCCTGGCCGTCTCTCAATCCATCGTCGTCGGAATCGGCGTCGGTGGGACTACTGGCGTAGCCTTTTTCCAGAAGGTAGCCCTCGCGGGTGGTTGTGCTGCTGCGGTCATACCATTTCCCAATCTCCCCGCCGGCACCCCCGGAGACCTCTGCGTAGTCGAGGGTGTTTCCGGGGTCGATGCTGGGACTGTTGGCAGCCCAGCGCTGGAACAAAAAGGTTTCGCCATTCACCCAGGTCCATTGGCCTTCCGCCGCCGCGTCGACCGCCCCGATCCAAAGGCCGGTGTAGGAATCCAGCGCATTGGCCCCCAGCGTTTCCATGGCACGGTTCCACCCGTTTTCGTCCGGGAACGATGCCAAATCGCCACCCTTCGCCTTGGCGTTGGCCCGGGCTTGGTCCCAGGTAAAAGTTCCCTGGATGATCGAGAATCGCCCCAAGCCCACCTCCCATGCGTCCGTCAGTCCGTCACCATCGGTATCCGCAAGGTTTGGATTGGTGCCATACACCGCCCGTTCAAGATATGCGGATAAACCGTCCGCGTCGGCATCGCCCAGGTCCGGTGGAAAGTTGGCGCTAATAGACTTGTCGGATTCCATCAGAACCGACAGTGGGTTCGTGGTGCCGCTGGCATCGCCGGTCCAGCCAGTGAAAAGGTAGCCGGGGTTTGGTGTAGCGGTGAGAGTGGCCGTGGTTCCCGTGAAGTATTTGCCGCCGGAAGCAAGCCCTGTGATAGTCCCGTTGACCGGCGTGGTGGCGGTCAGGGTGTATTGCCGGGTGAAGGTGGCTCCTATCGTCTTGTCGGATGTAATCAGGACGGACAGTGGGCTTGCGTTGCCACTGGCATCACCGTTCCAGCCGGTGAAAACGAAGCCGGGGTTTGGTGTAGCGGTGAGAGTGGCCGTGGTTCCCGTGAAGTATTTGCCGCCGGAAGCAAGCCCTGTGATAGTCCCGTTGGCCGGCGTGGTGGCGGTCAGGGTGTATTGTCGCGTGAAGGTGGCCCCGATCGACTTGTCGGAATTAATCAAAACAGACAATGGATTCGAGGTGCCGGATGCATCGCCGGTCCAGCCGGTAAAAGCATAACCGGGTGCGGCGGTGGCGGTAAGCGTGGCGGTGCTGCCAGCTCCGTAATAACCTGCACCGGTCACCACTCCGTTCACCGTGGGAGTTGTTAAAGAAAAATCATCCAGTCCGCCAAACACGTAGGCCGCACCAAATTCCCGACTCGAATTGTCAGATTGGTCTCCATTCACCCCGGTCGCGCTACTGTCTTCTTGGTAAGCTCCGACAACCGCCGTTTTACCAGAGACGGAAACGGATACCCCGAAATAGTCGCCTGCTTCCGTATTGGAAGCCTTGAGGTAGGCCTGTTGGCTCCACGTTGCTCCGGTGCGCACAAACACGTAGGCCGCACCAGAATCCTCAGCCGAATTGTCAGATTGGTTTCCATTCACCCCGGTCGCGCTGCTGGATTCTTCTCTCGATCCGACCACCACAGTGTCACCGGAGACTGCGACGGAAATCCCGAAATAGTCGTTCGCTCCCGTATTGGAAGCCTTGAGGTAGGCCTGTTCGCTCCACGTGGCTCCGTTGCGCACAAACACATAGGCCGCACCAGCACCCGACGCCGAATTGTCAGATTGGTTTCCATTTACCCCGGTCGCGCTGCTTGTTTCGCAATGAGCTCCAACCACCACCGTGTCACCAGAAGCGGAAACAGAAACCCCGAAACAGTCGCCCGCTCCCGTATTGGAAGTCTTGAGGTAGGCCTGTTGGCTCCACGTGGCTCCGTTACGAACAAACACATAGGCCGCACCAGCACCCGACGCCGAATTGTCAGCTTGGTTTCCATTTACCCCGGTCGCGCTACTGTCTTCGCCTTGAGCTCCCACCAATACCGTGTCACCCCAGATGGAAACGGAATTCCCGAATTCGTCGTTCCCTCCCGTATTGGAAGCCTTGAGGTAGGCCTGTTGGCTCCACGTGGCTCCGTTACGCACAAATACATAGGCCGCACCAGCACCCAACGCCGAATTGTCAGATTGGTTTCCATTCACCCCGGTCGTGCTGCTGGCTTCTTGGAAAGATCCGACCACCACCGTGTCACCAGAGACGGAAACGGATAATCCGAAACCGTCGCCCGCTCCCGTGTAGGAAGCCTTGAGGTAGGCCTGTTGGCTCCACGTGGCTCCGTTGCGCACAAACACATAGGCAGCACCAGATCCCCCACTCGAATTGTCAGCTTGGTTTCCATTCACCCCGGTCGCGCTACTGTCTTCGCCGTAAGCTCCGACCACCACCGTGTCACCGGAGACGGAAACGGATCTCCCGAAAACGTCCCCCGCTCCCGTATTGGAAGCCTTGAGGTAGGCCTGTTGGCTCCAGGTGGCTCCGTTGCGCACAAATACGTAGGCAGCACCAGAATACCCACCATTATAGCCTGATCGGTTTCCATTAACCCCGGTCGCGGTGCTGCCATCGCCCCAAGCTCCGACTACAACCGTGTCACCAGAGACGGAAACGGAAATCCCGAACATGTCACTAGCTTCAGAACTTGAAGAGGCCTTCAGATAAGCCTGCTGGGCGGTCGGATCTACGGTAATAGGATACTTCGCCCCCGCGTCCTCAACGACCACGCCAAGTGAATCGCTGCTTCCTTCAGCCTTCATGAAGCGGACTGGCACGGTTTTGCCGTCCGCGTCCCACGCTTTAAGTCCGCCGTAGGTCAGCGCCGCGCCGCCGGATTCATTCAGGAAGGCGACGCTAGCTCCTTCCGGGGAAACCTGAGGGCGCAGGCCACCACGCACCGTGAAATCGAGGCGCAGCGGGCCACTGGCACCGGCACGCTCCGGGCGTTTGGCAAAGGTCCATCCCTGTTCCAGCCCCCGGGTGTCATTGACAAACCACTCGGTCAGCCCATCGGCCCTGGCATAGGAAATCTTTTCCCCCTCCTGCTGCACCGCGGTTGCCTTCCCATAGCCCGCCAATTCCAAGCCCCACGTCCATCCTCCCGCATCGGGTGTCACCGTAAAACCCTGCCCATCAAAAACCGTCAGCCACTGCTGCCCCGGATTCCCCGCCTGCCATCCGTCTTCGACCGGCTGGAAGGCATGACGGCCGGCCTCGTAGGCGGCGCGGATACTCTGCCAATCCGACTTGACCAGCCCTTCCGGCACCTGATCGGGCGGGGCCACTTGCGATGCCTTGTCTCCCAGAGGATTGGCGTGCCCGCACGAGGCAAAAGTGGCTAAAATGAAAAGGGCGGAATAGACAGATCGGAAACTCATTTCAGTAGTTGAAAAGGATTTGGTGCAGGGTTTCACCTGTTGCGTAGGATCACGTTCGGCGTGGAAGTTGGCAGATGAAGCAACCCTTGGAGCCCAGCGGTCATCGTCCTGTCAAAAGCCGGATTTGCAACGATGCGTTTTTACGGCACGGGTGGAAGCCAGGGCTTACCGACCTGCACCCGTGGTTTGGTGGAAAATGGTGCGGAAGCGCAATTTTTCATCCGTCGGACCGGATTTTCTCTTGCGCAGGGGGAGGCGTTTTCTATGGTCGTGTTTCCTTCAGATTTCCCATGCAGTGCCGCCCCTGTCATGGACAAAATACTTTAGAATAATTTCCTAATTCCGCTTGTGAAATTTTTCACAAGCCTCTACTTTCGCTCCAGAACCGATTCTGCAAATGGCTAATACCTTTCCCCGCTGGTCCAATACCCTGCCGCTGAAGCTTCTCGTCTGCTTCCTTTTTGTGGGTGCGGGGGTGGCTGGTGCGGTGAACTATTACTTCACGCAGAAGTATACCCGGGTGGGCTACATGCCCTCGCAGCCGATCCCATTTTCCCATAAGATCCACGTCGGCCAATTGGGCATGGATTGCCGCTATTGCCACAGTTTTGTGGAACAATCCGGTCACGCCAACGTCCCCGCCAGCAGCACCTGCTGGAACTGTCACCAGCACGTCAAAACCAACTCGCCCTACATCGCCCAGATCAGGGAAAGTGTAGAGACGGGTAAACCGCTGGAATGGGTCAAGGTCCACAACACCCCTGACTACGCTTACTTCAATCATAGTGTGCACGTCACCTCCGGCGTTTCCTGTGTGAGCTGCCACGGCAAGATCAATGAGATGCCGGTCGTCTTCCACGACCAGAGTCAGAGCATGGGTTGGTGTCTGGAATGCCACCGTGCTCCTGAAAATCACCTCCGTCCCATGGACAAGGTCACCCAGCTTGACTGGACCGCCAAATCCGAAGGCAAGGATCAACAGGAAATGGGCCAAAAGCTCAAAGACGCATGGCACATCGAACCCCCGGTGAACTGCGCCGGTTGTCACCGCTAAGCCAACCCTGCCGCCCGTCCCGCACCCTTTTATCCCCTTTTTTGTTCAATGAAACGCGTTTGGCAACATCCCCCAGAACCCACCACCGGTAAGCGCTACTGGACCAGTCTGGGGCAACTCACCGGTTCCGAAACCTCCAAAAACCTCCAGGATCGTGAGTTCCAGGACGGGGCTGAATACATGAAGGACGAAGAGGAGATGGAAACCTCCCGCCGCACCTTCCTAAAGCTGATGAGCGCCAGCACCGCCATGGCTGGTCTCGGTCTCGCGTCCTGCCGCCGCCCGGAAACCTACCTGAAGCCTTACTCCAAGATGCCCGAGTGGGTCATTCCTGGCAAGATTCTCTATTACGCCACGGCCATGCCCCGCGCGGGTGGCGGCACTCCCTTGGTGGTTCACACTTCCGAAGGACGTCCCACCCACCTTCAAGGCAACAAACTCCACGCCGACAGCAATGGCGGTTTGGATTCCCAGGCTCAGGCTTCGGTGCTCTGTCTTTATGATCCGGACCGCGCCCGTAGCTACTCCAACTTTGGCAAGCCATCCACCCGCGATGACTTCTTCAAGTTCCTCGACGCCAAAAAGAAGGAACTCGCCACCGCTGGTGGAAAAGGTCTCGCCATCCTGACCGACGAGGTCGTTTCCCCCACCCGTCTCCGTCTCATCGGCGAACTTCAGAAGAAATTCCCCGCCGCCAAGGTGCACCGCTATGAGGTCTTTGGCCCCGCCAATGTCCGTGCTGCCTATACGAAGGCCTTCGCGGATGGCGTGATGCCGGTTTATCATTTTGACAAGGCGGACCGGGTGTTCGCTCTCGATAGCGACTTCCTCGGTCTTGACCGCGTCGGTGGCAAGTCCGTTGGCCAGTTCATGTCCGGCCGGAAAGCCGACACCAGCGCAGACCCGATGAACCGGCTCTACGTGGTGGAAAGCAACTACACCATCACCGGAGGCATGGCGGATCACCGGATGCGCGTTCACGCCAGTCAAGCGATCAAAGTCGCGGCCAAACTTGCCGAATTAATCGGTGCCGCCACGGGCGATGCTGCGCTTTCTGCCGCTGCCGCTTCGGTGAAAACCGCCGGCTACCAAGCCGGACGGGACGACTACGATGTCTGGATGAAATCCGCCGCTGGCGACCTCGTCGCTGCCAAGGGCAAGTCCATTGTGATCGCTGGCAGCCAGCAATCCGAGGCCGTTCAACTGCTCAGCGCAGCCATCAACCAAGCCCTCGGGGCCTATGGCGCGACCATTGAATTGAAACAAACTGGCGTTACCGCTACCCAAACCGGCTCCCTCGCCGATCTGGCCAAGGACGCCCTCGCCGGAACTGTTGATACCCTGCTCATCGTCAGCGAAGCAGATCCCTCCTTCCAAGCCCCTGCGGACCTGAAATGGCCTGCCGCCCAGGACTCGATCAAGACCGTCATCGTTCACAGCACCCGTCACCGCACCGCCACCGCCCGCAAGGCCTCCTGGGCGGTTCCTGCGACGCATTATCTTGAGCAATGGGGCGACACCCGCGGCTTCGAAGGCACTTATTCCATCGTTCAGCCGATGATCCTGCCCCTTTTCGGTGGGGTGAGCGATCATGAGTTGCTCAATGCGCTCCTTTCCAACGAAGATACCCCACCCGCCAAGGAGATTTCCATGGCTCCCGTCCCGATGGGCATGGTGGAAGATCCCGGTCCGGGCTACAAATTGATCCGCGACACTTTTGCTGCGGTGGTTGCCGGTTCCAACGACGATCTCTGGAACAACGCCTTGCGCGACGGTTTCGTCGCTAACACCGCCTACCCCAATGCCGCTGGCACTTTCAACGCCGCGGTGCTTTCTGTCATCGCTTCGGTGCCGGACGTCGCTCCTCCGACTGTTGCCGCCATGGAGGTCACCTTCCTCCCCTGCGCCAAGGTTGCCGACGGCCGCTACATTAACAGCGCCTGGCTGCAGGAAGCTCCGGATCCGGTTTCCAAAGTCACTTGGGACAATGCCGCCCTCATCAGCGTCAAGACCGCCAAGGAACTCAAAGTCGACCTCCAAGCCGTTGATAAAGTCAACGTCATCTCTGTCGAAATCGCTGGAGTGGTCCGCTACTATCCCGTGATCGTGATTCCGGGCCATGCCGACTACGCGGTAACCCTTACGGTGGGTTACGGCCAACGCGGCACCGGTGCCGATGGACCCGGCCGGGTCGGCCAAGGGACTGGTTTTGATGTTTACGGGCTCCGCAGCTCCGCCACGCCATACTTCGCAGCGGGAGCCAAGGTTTCCCTGCTTACCGGCATCGTGACCGACGGCCTCGACAGGTGGACTGACCACAAGGAAATCACCGAGTTGTGGCCTCTTGGCGTCACCCAGGAGCACCATAGCATGTATGGCCGCGCCCTCGTCCGCGAAGGCACTCAGGAAGATTGGAAGAAGGACGCCGACTTCGTGATGGAGCAGGGCACGGATGGCCACCTGCATGGCGGCCGGAAGGAAAAAGAAGCCGAAAACGCTTTCAGTTTTTACAAACCCGAGGGAGCCAAAAAAGAAGATGGCACCCGCGAGCCGCACTTGAATGACGACCTTCATCAGTGGGGCATGGTCATCGACCTTAACTCCTGCACCGGCTGCACCAGCTGTCTCGTCGCCTGCCAATCCGAGAATAACATTCCCGTCGTTGGGAAGGATCAGGTCATCCGCGGCCGCGAGATGCACTGGATCCGGATGGACCGCTACTTTGCGACCGACCTCGATTCCGATGCCGCCTTGAATAACCGCAAGGTTGAAAATGTTCCTTTCAGCGATGATAACGTCTGGAATGAAGACGAAATGGACGACCCTTCCATGCTCGTTGAGCCCGTCGGCTGCCAACACTGCGAAGCCGCTCCCTGCGAAACCGTTTGCCCCGTCAATGCCACCGTTCACAGCCCGGATGGTTTAAATGTGATGGTGTATAACCGCTGCATCGGCACCCGCTATTGCGCGAACAACTGTCCCTTCAAAGCCCGCCGCTTCAACTTCTTCGACTACAACAAGCGCAACCCGCTCACCGAGAAATCCATCGGCGGCCTGAAGTTCAACAATCTCTACGCCGGTCCTCTCGGCGACCGTGGGGATACCGAACTTGGCAAGCTGCAAAAGAACCCGAACGTCACCGTCCGCATGCGCGGGGTCATTGAAAAATGCACCTACTGTCTGCAACGCATTGAGGGGGCCCGCATCGACGCCCGCTCGCATGCCCGCAAGGAAAAATCCCGCGAGCAAGGCAAATACGACGAAACCTTGGAAATCTCGAAACAGGACCTGCGCATTCCGACCAACGGGGTCAAGACTGCTTGTCAGGAAGCCTGTCCTGCCGAGGCCATCCACTTCGGCAATATCCTCGACAAGGACAGTGACGTGGTCAAAGCCAAGGCCAACTCCCGGAACTACGAATTGCTCGGCTATCTGTCCGTCCGCGCCCGCACCACTTATCTGGGCCGTATCAAAAACCCGAATCCGGAACTTCTCGCTGTCAGCCCCCGCGAAGCGAAGAAAGTCGGACAAGGCAGCAAAATCCGTCCCATCGCCCTCAACGGCCACGCCCCCGCCCCCCACTAAGCGGTCCCACCATTTTTTACTCTCCACTTCCATCCCACCATGGCAGAAGCCGCACACGACTCCCATCACCCGCACGCCGGCGGTCCTTCCCACGCGAAGGTCCTCCTCCGCGAGCCTTTGGTGCTGAATAACCGCTCCTACAGCTGGGTCACGAACCGCATCTGCGGCATCGTGGAAAACCCTCAACCCAAAGGCTGGTGGTTCATCATCGTCCCCTGTGTCGCTCTCGTCGCCGTGATGGCCTTTTGCTTCACCTACCTTGTTGCCACCGGCGTTGGCGTTTGGGGTCCGAACCACCCCGTCGCCTGGGGTTGGGATATCACCAACTTCGTGTTCTGGATCGGGATCGGCCACGCCGGAACCCTGATTTCCGCCATTTTGTATCTGACGCGTCAGAAATGGAGAACCGCTGTGAACCGCGCGGCAGAAGCCATGACGATCTTCGCCGTGATGTGCGCCGGCTTGTTCCCAGCGCTGCACGTCGGTCGGGTCTGGATGGCATGGTTCCTCGCTCCTGTCCCGAACAGCAATGCCATCTGGCAAAACTTTAAATCACCGCTCCTGTGGGATGTGTTTGCGGTTTCCACTTACTTCAGCGTTTCCGTCGTCTTCTGGTTCCTGGGTC
Organism: Akkermansia muciniphila; assembly: GCA_945900785.1. Lineage (GTDB taxonomy): Bacteria > Verrucomicrobiota > Verrucomicrobiia > Verrucomicrobiales > V1-33 > CAIZWU01. Next base: position 47,257 of record CAMDJM010000017.1, on the reverse strand, counting down.
TGGTGCCTGACCTCGCCACCCTACGCGACCGCTGTAAACCCGGCATCCGCAAGATGGCCTATGGTCTTTTTGCCCTCGGTTGGCGCGGAGGGAACCGCCAATGGCGCCACTACGAAATCGCCTATGGACTGCTCGCAGCATTGTCCACCCCGCTGGTGCTTTCCGTCCACACCGTGGTGTCCTTCGACTTCGCCACCTCCGTCGTTCCCGGCTGGCACACCACCATCTTCCCTCCTTACTTCGTGGCGGGTGCGATCTTCGGCGGCTTCGCCATGGTGCTCACCCTCATGATCCCGGTCCGCAAAATCTACGGATTGCAGGACCTGTTCACGATGAAACATGTGGACAACATGACCAAGATCATCCTGCTCACTGGCACCATCGTTGGCTACGCTTACCTGATGGAACTCTTCATCGCTTGGTATTCCGGCAGCCTGTATGAGTTCGACGCCTTCAAATGGCGCATCCTGTTCGGCCCCTACACTCTTTATTACTTCGCCATGTTCTTCTGCAACGTGATCGCTCCCCAAGTCTTCTGGTGGAAGAAGATGCGGGAAAATCTCATCGTGGTCATGATCGTCTGTATGTTTGTCAATGCAGGCATGTGGTTTGAGCGGTTCGTAATCATCTGCACCACCCTGGCCCGCGATTCTCTGCCAGGAGCTTGGGACATGTATCATCCCACCTGGGTTGAGATCTGGACCTTCATCGGAACTTTCGGGTTCTTCATGATGCTCTTCCTCCTCTTCCTCCGCTTCCTCCCCGTTATCGCCATTGCGGAAATCAAAGGCGTCCTGCCGGAAGCAGATCCACATTACGATCCTTCCAAGACCAAAGGCGACAACATCGTTCCCGCCCCGGTTTACGAAGGAGACCGCCACGAGGCACCTACGCCATCCGCCGCCGGTCCTCTCCCCAGCGGTGCCGCGACTGCCTGAACCGGAACTTCCCGTTTTTCCAATTTCCTAATTTCTTAATTTCCACACCAGTGAGCACCCCATTGAAACGCGTCCACGGCTACCTCGCGGAATTCTCTTCCACGAAGGATGTCTACCATGCGGCCGAGCAGGTCCGCGATGCCGGCTATTCCAGTTGGGATGTCCATAGCCCATTTCCCGTTCATGGAATGGACGACGCCATGGGGCTCCCCCGCTCCATTCTCCCCCGTTTCGTCCTCATCGGCGGCATCATCGGTCTTACCACCGCCTTCCTGCTCGAGTATCTGACCCAAGTCGTGATCTACCCGACCGTCGTGCAGGCCAAGCCAGCCAATATCTACACCATCGCTGCCTTCTTCCCCGTGATGTTCGAGTTGACGATTCTCTTCGCGGCCTTCACCGCACTCTTCACCTGTCTGATCATGATGAAGTTGCCCCGTCTGCACCATCCCCTGTTCAACTCCCGGAATTTTTCAAAGTTCTCTGACGACAAATTTTTCCTTTGCATCGAAGCCCGCGATCCCAAGTTCTCCCCGGAGAAAACCAAAGCCTTTCTCGCTGGTCTCGGCGGTGCCAATATCGAACTCGTTGAAGACGAACTGTAGTCTCCCCATTCTCCGCTTCCAATTTTCCTGACCTCTCCGCCCCATGCGCTACTTTTTCTTCGCCTATCTCATGGCCATCGTGCTCGTGATCGGTTTCGCCGGTTTCCGCGGCGATAGATTCACGCACACGCCCATCGAGGTTTTCAACGACATGGACCAACAGGCCAAGGTCAAGGCCCAGTCCTCCAATGCCTTTTTCGCGGATGGGATCGGCTCCCGCAAGCCTGTCGCGGGCACGGTGCCGATAGGCCTTTCCATTGCCACCAAAACGGCCGCTGAAGGGGCCTATCAAACCTACGGATTTACCCACGGTTCCGACTTTTACAACTCCGGCCACATGGGTGATTTCTGGGGCGAAGGGTTCCCGGACCAAATCAAAGTGGATGCGGCCTTCCTCCGCCTCGGTCAGGAACGCTATAACATCAACTGCGCCATCTGTCATGGCAAAGCCGGTGACGGCAAAGGCGTCACTGCCCAATACGGCATCGCCAATATCGCCAATTTCCACACCCCCGGATTCATCGATCCTAAAGCCCCGGACTACCGCCCGAACGGCAGCATCTACAATACCATCAATATGGGCAAAGGCCTGATGAGTGGTTACGGAGCCAGTATCCCCGTCAAAGAACGCTGGGCCATCGTTGCCTGGGTCCGGACTCTTGGTCTTTCCCGCACTGCTCCCTTGGCCGAACCTGCAGTCAAGGACGCCATGGCCGCTGCCCAGACCGCTGCCTCAGCCAAATAAGTTTCCCTCCTTTCACGCCGCATGAGCCACCACGTTTCCGTTACCACTCTTCCGCCCGACGGCGAGAAGCTGCAGATCACGAAGTTCACTTCGTGGCGCTCCATCTTCATGCTTACGGCGATTGCCGGGGTCGTCGCCTCGGCATTCCTGTTCCTCTCCCACGGCGAAACCTCGAATTCCTACGCCTTCAGCTACCTCTTCGCCCTGGAAGTCTTTTTCACCATCACCGCCGGTGCCACCTTCTGGGTGCTGCTGCATAATGCCTCCAATTCCTCCTGGGGTGTCGCCATCCGCCGCATTCCTGAGTTGATGACCCAACTGTTCATGCCCCTTTTTGTGCTGGCACTCCCTCTGTTCACTCCATTTGTCTCCTTGAAGAACAAGCCCGAATTCATGGGCAAAGTCTGGGAATGGGTCGGCATCCATCAGCAGATCCAAAGCAGTGTTTCCGTCGATGGCGTCAAGACGCTGCATGACGCCCTCGGAGCCACCCACGACACTACTCTGCTTTACAAAAAATACGGCTATCTGCATACCGGCATTGATGGCATTATCCCCGGAATGGACTGGCGCATGATCATCTTTTTCGGCACACTCCTTTTCATTGGTTCAAAACTGCTCCGCTACTCCCTGAGTCAGGACAAAACGGGTGCCGTCCAGCCCACCTACAGCGCCCGCCGGTTCTCCTGTGGCATGCTGCCTGTTTTTGCCGTCTGTTCCACCTTCGCCGGGATCGACTGGGTCATGAGTATGAATCATACGTGGTTTTCCACCATGTTCGGGGTGAACATTTTTGCCGGCTCAGCGCTGGCCTCCATGGCGGCGGTGATTCTCATCGTCGGCACCTTGGTGAAGACTGGCCACTTCAAGCACATTGTCACCGAAGAACACTATCACCTGATGGGCAAACTGATGCACGCGTTCATCATCTTCTGGGCCTACATCGCCTTCAGCCAATTCTTTCTCATCTGGTATGCCAATATCCCTGAAGAAACCCAATTCTACGCGATCCGGAATACCAATGGCTGGTGGTATGTGTCTCTGGCCCTGGTCTTCCTGCACTTTGCGGTTCCATTTGTGATCATGTTGAAGCGGAACTCCAAGCGGAATCTCAACGCCGTCATGGCCGTGGCTGCCTTCGTGATCTTTGTCCACATGCTGGAAATTTACTGGATGGTGATTCCCGAACGCGCCCGTGCTTTGGAATACGGCAGCAGCTCAGGACTGGGCACCGACTTCTTCCGCGATCTTCTCTTTGACCTCATCGCCCTGCTTACTTTTGCCGGCACCTACGGCTTCTTCCTCATCCGCCAGCTCTCCAAACACAGTCTCTATCCCTGTGGTGACCCTCGCCTTGAGGAGTCTGTCAACGTTGTCAGCTGAACCCACCATTTTCCCTCCTTTTTCTGATCATCACCATGGACGAACATCCCGGAGACACTCTCGGCAACCGGTTCCTCACCTTCTGGGGGGCTCTCGGCTCCATCGCCGCGCTTGCTGTCATCATTGTGCTTTACCGCTGGATTGCCATTCCGGCTGCTTACACCGTCAATGACGGTGGGGCAGGGGATAACCGCCTCGGCATCCTTTCGACCGTTACCAATGACGAGGCCGCTGAATACCATAAAATCGCCGAAGTCGAGGCCGGTAAAACCGTCCGTCTCCCTGCAGATTTTCTGATTCCTTTCGCTGCCAAAACCTTCGCCGCTCAAAAAGCAGCTCCGAGTGCCATCAAAACTCCTGAGGCGATCGTCCGCGAGCAGGAGCAAAAAGCCAAAACCTCCCACGACCCCAATCTTTCCAAGTTCGAAGGCAAGTAATCCCTTTCGCGATCCCCTTTTATCATGAGTCAGGAAGACCAATCAGCCCTCCTCGTCGAGGTTACCCCGGAAGAAATTCTCCAACGGGCAGCCATCGACCGGTCCACCCGCCTGCCGGTGTTGTTTTTCTTCACCAGCGCTGCGGCGTGGTTGTTGATCTCCACGATCCTCGGAATTATTTCCTCCACCAAGCAGCTTGCGCCTGGTTTCCTCGGGATTGATTGGCTGAACTATGGACGCAGCCAACCTGCCTTCCTGAATGCGCTCCTCTACGGATGGGCCTTCCAGGCTGGCCTTGGTGTGATGATCTGGATGATGGCCCGGCTTTGCCGCACTGAACTCAAAAATCCCATCACCCTCGTGGTCGCGGGTCATTTTTGGAATGCCGGGGTCGCTGCGGGTGTCCTTGGGATCCTTGGTGGTTATGGCACCGCCATGAAATGGCTGGAGTTTCCCCCGATGGTTTGGCCGATCCTGCTCGTCAGCTATTCGCTCATCGTGGTCTGGCTGGTGGTCATGTTTTCTGCCCGCCGCAAAGGCAGCGTCTTCATCACCCAGTGGTATATTCTTGCGGCCTGCTTCTCCTTTCCCTGGATCTATCTTACCGCCAATCTGATCCTTAACGTCTTCAAGGGCACCGGCGTCGCTGGTCCGGCCATCGCCTCATGGTATGCCAGCAATGTCCTCTTCCTCTGGCTCGTTCCGGTGGGTCTGGGCTCAGCGTATTTTATCATCCCCAAAATTGTGGGCAAACCCATCCACAGTTATCAATTTGCCTCGCTCGCCTTCTGGGGCCTCATCGCTCTCGCACCTTGGACGGGTGCCCAGGAATTGATTGGCGGTCCCATCCCGGCGTGGATGCCTGCCATTTCCGGAGCCGCTCAGGTTTTGCTTTTGATTCCCGTGATCGCCGTGACCTTCAACCACTACCTGACTGTGAAGGGCAGCCATAAACTGGTCGAACTCAGCCCCAGCCTCCGCTTCACCTTCTTTGGTTCCATTGGCTATGCGGTCACCTCTGTCAGCGCCGCAGTCCTTTCCTCCATGGTCATGGCCCGCTACACGGCCTTTACTTATGTTACGGACGCTGTGGCCATTACTGGCATCTATATGTTCTTCAGCATGACCATGTTTGGGGCGATCTATTTCATCGTTCCGCGTATCACGGGATGCGAGTGGATCAGTGGAGGCCGCATCCGCTTTCACTTCTGGGGCTCGGCCTACGCCTGTATTACCTTGGCGGTGGTTCTCCTCGCTGGCGGTTTTTCCCATGGGGCCGGGACCGAAAACTGGGATACTGACATGCAGGATGCCAACGTCTTTTCTGCCGGTTATCTCGTTGGGCGCATCCTTGCCTGGGTTTTCCTCGCCGCAGCCAACGCCGTTTTCCTGCATCACCTTGCCCTCATGGTCGCCAACGCCGGGCGCAAGGCTGGAGCCCCTACCTTGATTTACCCCCACGCCCCCTATGATGAGGCGGAACTTGTTATCACCACCGAAGGAGCAGAGGCATGAATAGTCTTAAAAATTTCGTTCTAATCCTCGGGACATGTTTTCTTGTCCCGACCTATTGCATGGTCGTTCAGCCCTTCGCGGCGGAGCGCAACCGGCAGACCGTGCCCTACGTGATGGAGGATCCCGGCAGCGGAAAAGCTTTTGACGCGCCGGAATCGAAAGGCTTGAGTTATCCCCAAGCTTTTGCCGGGGACCGCAAGCGCGGAGAAGAAATCTACGCGCAACAAGGCTGCGCCCAATGCCATACCCAGGTCATCCGCCCTGACTACGCCGGGATCGATCAATTCAAAAAGGGATGGGGAAAGGGTGGTGGCGATGCCAATGCAGTGACCCGCCAGACCAACATGTGGGACTACATGCATGAGGATTTTGCCATGATCGGCCAACGCCGCATCGGTCCTGACCTGGCCAATGCCGGATACCGTTTCGATGGTTCTACCACGGAGACGGAACCTGCCAAGGTGAAAGCCGCGAAGTTGAGTGCCCTGAATAACTTCTACCTCTATCTTTACGCTCCCCGTGCCCGCAGGGAATGGTCAATCAGCCCGGGTTACCGCAGCCTGTTTATTACCCGGATCAAGGAAGGTGTCGGGTCTGAATTGGCCCTGAAACTCCCCAACAATTTGGCACCCGCCGAAGGCTTGGAAATCGTTCCTTCAAGTGACGCCCGGGCCCTCGCTGACTATGTCCTCGGTCTCAAACGCGACCAGCCCATTCCCGTCTCCATCACTGGAGCCAAGCCCAAGGAATCCAAGTAATCGCCCTCTCCCGCCATGTCTTCCGATTCTTCAGATCACACTCCTTCCACCAATCCCATTGATGTCGCTGTCGAGGGACTGGTCATCCGTCCGGATGCCTTCAACTCTCCCCGCAAAGGCAATGATTCCGACGCCAGCCTGGCCGTCAGTCAGGCCCACGCTGCTGCTGCCCGGGAAAAACCTGATTTCAACGTATCTTCCAGCCAAAGCACCTTTCCGCTTTGGGCGATCATTCCCATGATTGGCGTGGCCATCGCTGCTGGTTCCATGGTGCAGTCGGGTTCGATGACTTTTGGTCCGAATATCAAGGGCTATGAATACGCTCTCACTTTACCCTCAGATTTTGGTCCAAGCGGCGGAGGAGCCAGCGGCAACGAATACGATCCAAAAATTTGGATTGCCAAAGGCAAAAATCAATATGCGACCGTTTGCGCGAGCTGTCACCAAGCCAATGGGGAAGGCGTTCCTGGCCAGTTTCCGCCGCTTAAGAATTCAGAGTATGTCATTCACGGAGAAACCCGTGTTGTTGCCATTCTGCTGCATGGCATCATTGGTCAGCTCCAAGTCAATGGAAAGGCCTATAATGGTGCCATGCCCGCTCAAGGGGCTGTCAAAACCAACAAGGATATCGCGCAAATTGCCTCCTACATCCGGAACGAGTGGGGCAATCAGGCCAGCTTGATCTACGACGACCAAGTGGCCGAACTCCGCAAGAGCCTCGCCGCCCGCACCGCGCCTTACAGCGAAGCCGAGCTGCTTGCCATCCCGCTGGAGGCGAACCTCACGCCTTCCAAACACTCGGCGGCCCCTGCGGCTGCCGTGACGACCCCAGCAACTGCTGCTCCGGCAGCCGCTCCTAAACAATAATTCTTTTCCCGCGCTTAAAATCCCCAGACCCAATCACGCAACCAACCATGGAAGCCACCCTAGACACCAAGCACGCGGATCACGGTCATGACCACAGTCATGATTCCCACCACGACGAACACAAAGTTAATTTCGTCCAAAAATACATCTTCTCCACCGACCACAAGATGATCGGGGTGCAATATGGTTTTTCAGGACTTCTTTTCCTCGCCCTCGGTTTCATGCTCATGCTGGTCATGCGCTGGAGCATCGCCCATCCCGGCGTGCCTCTTCCGCCTGCGCTGGATTGGATTCTCCGGCTCTTTGGTGATGACTTCGTTTCCCGGTGGGCACCCAATGGCACCGTCTCCGGTTCCCTCTACAACATGTTCGGGGCCATGCACGGCACGATTATGGTGTTCTTCGGGGTCGTGCCGCTGGGATTTGCCGCTTTTGTGAATTTTGTGACTCCCCTTCAGGTCGGAGCGCCAGATATGGCCTTCCCCAAGCTGAACATGTGGAGCTTCTGGCTCTTCGCCCTCAGCGGTGTCCTGATGGTTGCCAGCTTTTTCCTGCCTACCGGTGCCGCGCAGGCTGGTTGGACCAACTACTCACCTTTGGCTGCCACTGTGCAGATGAATTCCGACTCCCACTTCTGGACCGGGCAAACCCAGTGGCTTTTTGCCATGGTGTTCAACATCAGCGCCTCGCTCCTCGGAGCTGTCAACGTGCTCACCACCGTAATTAACCTCCGGGCCAAAGGCCTGACTTGGATGCGCCTGCCGTTTTTTACCTGGGCCATGTTTATCATCGCTTTCCTGCTGCTGCTGGCCTTCCCACCGCTCGAAGTTGCGGCGCTCATGCAGTTGAGTGACCAGCTTTTCGGCTCCAGCTTCTTCCTGCCGACCGGCTTGGTCACCAAGGAAGCCGGACTGCTGAATATCAGTGGTGGCGGACATCCTGTGCTCTTCCAGCACTTGTTCTGGTTCCTCGCCCATCCGGAAGTTTATGTCCTCCTCCTTCCCGCCATCGCCATCGTTTCCGAAGTCATTCCCTGCAACACCCGCAAACCACTCTGGGGATACAAGTCCATGGTTTACGGCCTGCTCACCCTCGCCTTCCTCTCCTTCATCGTGTGGGCCCACCACATGTATCTCACAGGCATGGGCAGCGTGGTAGCCACCTTTTTTCAATTCACCACCGTCCTGATCTCGGTTCCCTCGGTCATCCTGCTGACCTGTTTAATGATCTCCCTCTGGGGTGGGTCCATCCGCTTCCCGGTCCCCATGCTCTTTGCCACTGCCTTCCTGCCAATGTTCGGCATCGGCGGTCTCACCGGTCTGCCTCTGGCCTTTACGTTCATCGACCTCTATCTGCACGATACCTATTACGTTATCGCCCACTTCCACTATATCGTGGCCCCCGGCGTGATCTTTGGTCTCTTTGCCGGCATTTACCATTGGTATCCGAAAATCACGGGCCGGATGATGAACTCCACGCTTGGGCACCTTCATTTCTGGCCATCCCTGATCGCCATGAACGTGCTGTTCGCCCCGATGTTTGTTCAAGGAATGGCAGGATTCCACCGCCGGTGGTTCGACGGCGGCAAGGTCTTTGAAATGACCAGCCACAAATACTTCTACCTGAATGAAATCATTTCCTGGGGGGCTTGGGGTCTCGGCATCGCCCAGTTGCCTTTTATCATCAACTTCTTCTACAGCGCGTTCGGTGGTAAAAAAGCCGGATCCGATAATCCCTGGAACGCCACCACCCTTGAGTGGAACACTCCCACGCCTCCTCCCCATGGTAACTTCCTCACTGAGCAAGTCGTTTACCGTGGACCCTACGAATATAGTGTTCCTGGGGCTGAGAAGGACTACTCCCCGCAATGGGAGCCCCTCAGCGACGGCGAAAAAACAGCGTCCGTTGCCAACCTCAAAGCTGGCTTGACCATCCACTGATTCCTCCCCGGCATCCTGCCACTTCTTCCTACACTTGCACCGATGGAGATTCCCTACACCGTAACCGCCCGTCCCGACACTGGCCTCTATAATGCCAAGGTTGGCATCTGGCTCTTCCTGGCTTCTGAGGTCATGCTCTTCGGGGGGCTTTTCTCCTCCTACGTGTTCCTCCGGATCGGGGCCGACTTCCCATGGCCCCGCCATGAGTTGCATGTTCTCCCCGGATTCATCAACACGATGGTGCTGATCGGTTCGTCCGTTACCGTTCTATCCGCTTGGGCTTCGCTGAAGGCCCGGCGCTACGGCTGGTTCCAGATCAACATGCTGATTACACTCCTCTGTGCTGCGGCCTTTATGTGCATCAAGGGCTACGAGTATTATGGCAAGTTCCACCACTACTCCGTCATCATGCAGGATGGCTCCGTGCTTGATGGGCACCGTCCTTCGGATCATCCGGAGAACTACGCGCCGGAAAGTCATAATGGGGACAAGGTCGCTTTGACCGACGTGAATGCCATCTCTCTGAATCTCGCCAAAAGCGAGGCCTCCTTCCTGAAACATCTCCGCGTCAGCGCTGCTGCCGACAAGCCGTATGCCGAAGCCCCGGCTGGCACGGTAGTGAAAGTGCGCACCCCGGACGGCACGGAAGCGGAACTCAATCAGGACTGGGTCAAGTCCCTGAAAAAGTCCTACCGCAACCTTGAAAACGTCCGTTCCGATCTGGCCATCATCAAGGAGCGCATTGATTCCCCGGCCAAGCAAATCGCGGAGATGAAGGCCGCAGTGACCGGAACTTACCCCATCCCATTCGACGCCGCCAAAGCCGAAAAACTAACTGCCCAAGCGGTCGAGCTGCGTGCTTCCTCCAAGGAAAAAATCAAGACGCTGGAAGACAAAATTGCAGAGCTGGAACAGGCCAATCCAGTCGCCAAAGCGGCAACCCTCAATCTTCAGGTGGTTGGAGCCCCACTGACCTTCCTCGTCGATGAGCGGGATTTTGCGAAATACAACGCCAAGGAAATCATCTTCCGCGACGATGTTGTTTTAACCGGCACCGTCAAAAACGATGCTATCCCGCTCAATGCCGATGTGATTGATCTGCGCCAGTCCAAAGACCCTGAAAAATCCCTGGTGTGGAAATATTATCCGCAGCTCAAGGATCCCTTTTTCAAACATAAGGAAGAGGTCACCGGACAGTTCGTCAAAAAACATCCTGAACATGCCAACGATTTTGAAAAAGACCTCGACTGGCAGCACGAAGCCTTGCGTGTGGAAATTGAGGAACTTGTCGCCGAAGACGTCTACAAGAAACTTGAGGAACCCGGGGAAGCCATCAACATCGAGCGCAGCGACAAACGATTCTATTCGAACTTCTCTCCTAGCCGCAGCCCATACTACGCCATTTACTTCCTCATGACCGGACTCCACGGTCTCCACGTGATCGGGGGAGCTATCGTCCTCGGTTACTTTCTCCTCACCGGCCGGGCCATGTATAAGCGGAACCCCGAGCACCTCGCCAACCGCGTCGAGGTCGGCGGTCTCTTCTGGCACTTTGTGGACTTGGTTTGGATCTTCCTTTTCCCCGTGTTCTACCTCCTCTAACCGGAAACCTCACTCATGGATCATTCTACTGAAACTCCCGCCGCTCACGGCGCGCACGATTCCCATGATGCGCCGGTCGATTTGGCAAAATCAATCCGGCTTTACCTCAAGGTTGGGGGCTATTTAATTCTGTTCACCTGTATCACTTGGGCCGTAGCTCTAATTGACTTCGGAAGCCATGCGCTAAACATCGGGATTGGTCTCGCCATTGCAACTTTCAAGGTTGCCTTGGTCAGCCTGATCTTCATGCACTTAAACCATGAGCGCGGTCTGGTTTACAAGGTTCTGTTGTTCACCGTGATCTTTGGCGCTGCGATGATGTTCCTTTTTGTCCTTGCTTACCTGGACCCCATCAAGGCTTCCCTCACCAACTAATCCCGAAACCTCCGGTCATATGTCACTCAAAACATTCCATCTGTTTTTTTTAGCCATCGCCATCCTGTTTGACTTTGCCTTCGCAGCGTATGCCTGGTTTGGTCCGGAGAACAAAATCACCGAGGAAATCCGTCCCCTTGGGATTGGAAGCGGCATTTTTGGCCTGCTTCTAATTGGTTATGGAATCTGGTTCTATACCAAAAAAGCCCCCAAAATTATCGTCTGATTCTTTCCCCCGTATTGCATCATGAACACCCCTCTCTTTTCCCTCGCTTGTGCTACCTGCATCGGGCAGGACCACCAGATCACCACTCTGGCGGCCAATGGTGCAGTCTACGTCATGTTTGGAGCCCTTGCTCTGGTTTTTTCCTGCATCGTAGCCGTGGTGCTCACCTTCGTCCGGCGTGCCAGGCGTTACGCTGCGTCCCAAGCCACCGGCTCTGATGTCGGTTCCCTCCTCTAATTCACAATTCCGCGCCTTTCTTCTGCATCCTACACCCCCTACACCTCCCTATGGGCTTTCTGAATAAACTCTTTGGTATCACTGATCCTGCTTCCCAGCATGGCAGGATGGTCGATCACATGCTTGAAATCGTCCATTGGGTCATGGCGGTGCTTTTCGTCGGCTGGTCCATTTACTTGGTTATCACGATTTGGAATTGCTACCACAAGCGCAACCCCAAGGCCAACTACCATGGCGTGCAGAGCCATGCCTCCAGCCACCTGGAAATCGGCGTCATCATTACCGAGGTCATTCTCCTGCTCGGTTTTGCGTTCCCGCTCTGGGCGAACCGTGTGGACCAATTCCCTGATCCCGATGTCAAAGTGAAGGCATGGGCTGAACAATTTGCATGGAATTTCCAATACCCAGGTCCCGACGGAAAGTTTGGCACCAACGACCGTTTCCTCATCAGCAGCTCCAACCCTGTCGGTCTCGACCCGGAAGACCCCAACAGCATGGACGACTTTGTCACCGGCACCTTGGTGCTTCCGAATAAGAAGAAAATCGAAATCGACGTGACATCCAAGGATGTCATCCACAATCTCGCCCTCCCGACCATGCGGATCGCCCAGGACGCGGATCCCGGTAAATTTTCCCGGATGTGGTTTGTGCCGGTGAAGGTTGGAGTGTCGGAAATTATTTGCGGACAACTCTGTGGTGCGGTTCATGGCAACATGCGTTCAACGTTGGAAGTCATGGCCGATGAGAAGAAATTCCAAGCATGGATGGGTGAACAAAACGCCTTCAAGGACTCGCCTCTCGGCCAAAAGGCCATGGAGAAACTAAATCTCAGCAAAGCGGCAACTGCTCCTGGCGCAGGAGTTCCAGTGCTGACTCCCACGGCAGAAACTGCTGCCGTTGCTCCCAAATAACTGCGCCTTCATTATTTTCCGGAAAAGCGGTTGGGAAGGGTGCTTCGCATTCCACCAGCCGCTTTTTATCTTTCACGACCCCGTTGGGTCGTAGCCGATCCCTTTCCCCCGCTATCCCTGGGGGTTGTTCCCTTGCGGTAAATTCTGCCCGTGACTGCATCCATCGATTTTCTGCTGCGCCGCATGGCCATCTACACCCTGGTGTTGCTTTACACCACGGTGCTGGCGGGCTCGGTGGTGCGCGCCACGGGTTCCGGGATGGGCTGTCCGGATTGGCCGAAATGCTTTGGACAATGGATTCCCCCGACGGATGTGGCCCAGTTGCCAACCGACTATAAGATCAAATTTAAAAAGGCCAATTTCGAAATAGCGGACTTCAATGTGGTCCACACCTATGTTGAATACTTGAATCGCTTGGTTGGGATGGCCAGTGGAATAGCCATGCTGGGCACAGCCGTGTTGGCCGCCCTGCGCCGCCGGTTGGATCGGGTGCTGCCTTGGTTGCTGTTCGCTTCCTTGTTGGTATTTGGCGTGGTTGCCTGGCTGGGTCGCGTGGTGGTGGAAACGAATCTGAAACCCTGGAATATCACCATCCACATGATGGGAGCCATGGTGCTGATCAGTGCGGCGGTGGTGGCCATCGTCCGCCTGCGGCACCGCACCGGCGGAGGACCTTCCTCCATCATCGGCCCAGGACCAAAGGCCTTATTGCTGACAACCTTGCTGGCTGCGGGCGTGCAGATTGTCATCGGGACGCAGGTCCGTGAAGGCATTGATCACATCAGCACAGGGCTGGGTGATTGCTGCCGCAACACCTGGATCGGACAACTGGGAAGCGTTTTCCTCGCCCACAAAATCAGCGCATGGGTCCTCGTGGTCCTGGGAATCATCTCTTATGTGGCGCTCCGGGCCCATCGGGTCCGCTTCGCCTGGGCCTTGCCAGCCACCTTGGCGGCGGAATATGCGGTTGGGGTCATCCTCGTCCGCTTCCATGTGCCTGCGTTTATGCAACCGGCGCACATGTTTCTCGCCGCCTTGCTTTTTGGGGCTCTCGTCGCCCTCGTCACCGATACCCGCGCCAAAGCCCCTTTCCCATTGCAGCCCGCCCCCAGCGACCGGACCTAAGCAGAAGCCAATTTTTCAATTTCCCAGTTTTTCAATTTCCCAATTTCTATATTTCCCCTCATGAGCGATTCCCCCCTATCCGAAACCCTGCCCACGCCAGTGCCGGCGGCGGGATGGTCACGGGCGGATCTCATGACGCTGACCAAAGCCAGGCTCAGTGCTCTCGTCGTCGTCACCACGGCAGCGGGTTATGTCTTGTCGCCCACCGGAGACTTCCTCAGTTGGGGCATGGTGCATACCCTTTTCGGCACTACCCTCACCGCGTTTGGGGCGGCTGTTTTCAATCAAATCATGGAAATGGAGCCCGATGCCAAAATGCACCGGACCGCCGGCCGGCCGCTCCCTGGCAATCGTGTCCCGCCGGTAGCGGCTTTTGTTCTCGGATGGGTGCTCGCTGCTGTTGGCCTCATCCACCTCGGGGTGAAGGTGAATACGGAATCCTCTGCCCTCGCCGCGCTGACGCTGATCACCTATCTTTTCATCTACACCCCGATGAAACAGCGCTCCACTCTGAACACGCTGGTAGGTGCGGTGTCCGGGGCCATTCCACCCGTCATTGGCTGGGTCGCCGCTGCCGGGCCACACAACATGCGGCCAGGGATTCTGCGATGGGACCTCTTTCTGCAGCCTCAGGCCTTGTTCCTCTTCGCGCTGCTCTTTCTTTGGCAGTTGCCCCACTTCCTCGCCATCAACTGGATGTATCGCGAGGAATACATCCGCGGCGGCTTTATCATGTGGTCGAATGACGACCTGAGTGGCAAAAAAACCGCCCGTCTCGCCATTGGTTGGAGCCTTCCCCTGCTGGCCCTGTGCCTCTGGCCGGGTATGGCTGGATTCGCCAGCCCGTGGTTTGCGCTTCCTTCACTTCTCGCCACCGGATGGCTGTTGAAACTCTGCATCGTCTTCTACCAAACCGGGGCCCGTCCGGATGCGCGGAAACTGTTTTTTGCCACCCTGATTTATCTGCCAGTCATGCTCACCGCCCTGCTCATCGCGGCGCGTTGAACCATCCGTCCTGCCAGTTGCCGCGTTACTCTTTTCCTTATGAGCACCTCCCCTCCCCCCGCTCCGCCTCCCGCTCATCACGGATCCAAAGGCACCACTGTCATGGTCCTCATGATCATCATCGCCTTGGGCGTGGTGGTTTCCTATAACTGGATGCTCAGCATTCAAAAACAGGCGAAGGACGACCGCCTGCCCATGCAGGGCAGGGTGGAAACTGATCTGCCCGCCTGGTTGGATCAAAACGGCACCACCCGCCATCTGGAAGAATTGAAAGGCAAAGTCCTGGCCGTATCCTATCTTTACACCACCTGCCCCATGGGCTGCGCCGGGGTGGCAGAGGAGATGGACAAGCTTCAGAAGGAATTCGGCAGCGATCCGAATTTCCACCTCCTCTCCATCAGTCTCGACGCCGAGCACGACCGCCCTGAAGTGCTCAAAGCCTGGCTCGACCAGAAAAAATTCGGCGGCGATAATTGGTGGTTCCTGACCAGTCCGGACGGCAAGGGAGAGGCCATCCGGGAATGGATGACCAAGACCTTCCGTATCGCCGCCCGGCTGAAAAAGCCCGAGGATATTGCGAAAAATCCTGCCGATAAATTCGAGCATCAGCTCGTCATGGTGCTCGTGGATGGTAGAGGCAACATCCGCACCCCTACAGAAACCGACATGGTTTACTGGCCTTTCCACGAGGCTTTCGACTACGGCTGGTATCCCCGGCCGATCCGTGAGGACGTCGCCAAGCTACTGAAGGAATCCCACGCCAAACCCGAATAACCTGTTTCTTTCTGCTTCATGAGCACCCCTTCGAAACTAACTGCCCCTACCGAAAAAACCCTGCGGAAAGTCGTCTGGGTAGTCACCGTGCTGGTGTTGGCCCTCGTCGGCATGATGCGGAATCCGAAATTCCACATTAATCTTCCCGCCGGTGTCAGTCTCGATTTCCTGCCTGCCGTCCACGCCGCGCTGAATTCCCTTGTCGCCGTCTGCCTGATTCTGGGCATCATGGCGGTGAAGCAGGGGAATATCCTCCGCCACCGGCGCTTCATCAATGCCGCCGTCGTTCTGTCAGGCTTGTTTCTGCTCGGTTATGTCGCCTACCATTTCACCAGCACCGAGACCAAATTCACCGCCACGGGCTGGATCCGCCCGGTGTATTTCTTCACCCTCATCACCCACATTGCGTTCGCGGCGATCAGTTTCCCCTTCATCCTCCTGGCCTATCTCGCAGGTTGGGCCGACCGCCGGGACGATCACCGCCGCCTTGTGAAATTCGTCTTTCCCATGTGGCTCTACGTCGCCGTCACCGGCCCCGTGGTTTACCTCATGCTCTACGTCTACAACCGCCCCTGAAACCCTTTGCTGCCGGGTCATTCGCGGTTGCGCGCCCCACCTCTCCCCGCTCCATTCAAACTCCTATTCTCCATGAAAAAGCCTCTCGCCCTCGCCGCTCTTGCTATCGCGCTCACTGCCAATCTCAGCTGTGAACAACAAACTTGGGAGCAGACCAAAATGTTCAACCAAAACCGCCACGCTGAGCATGGTGCCGGCCATGAAGGTGGACACGGAGGAGCGAAACCTGCTGCCCACGGCGCTCCTGCGGCTGAACACGCTCCGGCCGCACATTAAGCCTTGCGGTTTCCCCTATTTTCCGGCGTCTTGTCAGTTCCCCCGCCATGAAGCTTACCCAATTCGCCCTCGCTGCCATTCTCGTCCTGCTCACCGTAGCCGGCTATCTCACGATCAAGAGTGATCTGGATAGCCGGATGGAGAAACAAAATGTGATCAACGAAAAGTTGGTCGAAAAGCAGAACCACCTGAATGAAAGCCTGGTCGCCCGCATGGAGGACCTTTCCAAAAAGGTCGCTGCACCTGCCCCAGCCACTGTGGCCGCACTGCCCGCCCCAGCCGTGTCCGCCCCCGCGCCGGCTGCTCCTCCCGCGAATCCCAGAGCAGCTGCCGCCCTCGCCGCCGCCGCTGCCATTCCTCCAGACGCACCACTGGCTCCGGAAAATGACCCCCGTCTTCCCCCCCTTGAAGATGAGCGGAAGGTGCTGAACCTCGGCGCTGATGACCGGGTGGCGGATGATTCCCTGAATTTTCCCTCCGCCCTGGCGGGTCAGCCCTTGACCAAAGTGCAGCAGCGCATCGTCGCGCTGCCCGCCATCGCCAAAATCAAAGAGTATGCCGTGAAGGAAGGTATGATCGTGCTCGACCGTGGCACCAATGCCAATCTTAAAGCGGGCGATCAATTTGCCCTGCGACGGAAAACCTCCGTCATCGGCAAAGTCCGCATCAGCGAGACCATCAATGAAACCGAATGTGTCGCCGATGTCCTGCCCGGCTCCATGCCTCCTGGCATGTTGCCCGCCGTGGATGACGACGTGATTCAATTCGAATAGGTCCCGATTCCCCGTTCCTGAACCGGTGCCTCAGAAATCACCCGATCCCGTCCGCCTCGAACGCGAAGAAGCGTGGATCGGCGACGCCGTCCTCAGCCTCTTCGCCCGGCAATACCTCCTGCGCACCACCGGCACCATGGATGCCGTGGAATTCACCGCGCTGACCTGCAATTCCTTCCTCAGCGCTTTCGGTCCCCCCACCCGCATGGAAAGCCGGATCGGTCAGATCTACCAAACCAGCGGCTTGGAGCCCGCCTTCGCCTTCATCGAAAAGGAATTCCTGCCGCTCTACCTGAAGCAAAAACAGAAGAGGAAAAAGGGCCAGCCTTGAGCCTCGAAGTTAATAACTTATAAGTGGAGTTGGGAGTTGGACGATTATTATTAAGTGACGCAGCTACGGGTAGGGCTTTCAGGGGATAGAAAAAGCCGCCCCGGATGGTTCCGGGGCGGCTTTGTGATTCAGGCTGGAGGAAGCGGATTACTTCTTCTTCGCGGCCTTCTTGGCGGGGGCTTTTGCGGGGCCGGCGGCGCGTTTTTCCTCAATAGCGGCCTGGGCGGCAGCGAGGCGGGCGACGGGGACGCGGTAGGGGCTGCAGCTGACGTAGGCGAGGCCGGCTTTGTGGAAGAACTTGACGGAGTCAGGGTCTCCACCGTGCTCGCCGCAGATGCC
Source organism: Akkermansia muciniphila (assembly GCA_945900785.1). Taxonomy (GTDB): domain Bacteria; phylum Verrucomicrobiota; class Verrucomicrobiia; order Verrucomicrobiales; family V1-33; genus CAIZWU01. The sequence goes on along the minus strand of CAMDJM010000017.1, from coordinate 29,519 downwards.
TAGTTTGATGTCGGGGCGGGTGGCGCGGCCTTTGGCGACGGCGATTTCGACGAGCTGGCCGACGCCGCTGGCATCGAGGGTGGCGAAGGGGTTCTTTTTGAACACTTCGTTCTCGGTGTAGGGCATGAGGAAGCTGCCCATGTCGTCGCGGCTGATGCCGAGGGCGGTCTGGGTGAGGTCGTTGGTGCCGAAGCTGAAGAACTCGGCATTGACCGCGATTTCGTCAGCGGTGAGGGCACCGCGGGGGACTTCGATCATGGTGCCGACCTGGTAGTCGAACTTCACCTTCTTCTCGGCCATGACCTTGGCGGCGGTGGCGTGAACGATTTCGGCCTGGAGGTCGAATTCCTTCTTGAAGCCGACGAGCGGGATCATGACTTCGGGCTTCACCTTGATCTTCTTCTTCGCCACGTCAGCGGCGGCTTCGAAGATGGCGCGGGCCTGCATTTCAGTGATCTCAGGATAGGCAATGCCGAGGCGGCAACCGCGGTGGCCGAGCATCGGGTTGAACTCGTGGAGTTGCTCGACGCGGTGGGCGATGGCTTCGGCTTTGACGCCGAGTTTCTTGGCGAGTTCGGCCTGGGACTTGGCGTCGTGGGGGAGGAACTCGTGGAGCGGCGGGTCGAGGAGGCGGATGGTGGCGGGCAGGCCTTTCAGCTCGGTGAAGATACCGGTGAAGTCCTCGCGCTGATAGGGGAGGAGTTTCGCCAGGGCCTTCTGACGGCCTTCGAGGGTGGTGGCCAGGATCATCTCGCGCATGGCGTCGATGCGGTCGCCTTCAAAGAACATGTGCTCGGTGCGGGTGAGGCCGATGCCGGTGGCACCGAACGCGAGAGCGATGCGGGTTTGTTCCGGGGTGTCGGCGTTGGTGCGGACGGCGAGTTTGGTGGCTTTGCCGCACCACTCCATGAGCTGGAGGAAGTTTTTGAACTTCTCGGTCTTCTGGGCGACCTTGTCATTGCTGACGATGCCGGTGATGATTTCGCTGGGAGCGGTCTTGAGCTGGCCGCCGTAAACGGTGCCGGCGGTGCCGTCGATGCTCATCCATTCGCCTTCTTTGAAGGTCTGGCCGGCGGCTTTGACGGTCTTCTTGTCGTAGTCGATTTCCAGCGCGGCTGCACCACAAACGCAGACTTTGCCCATCTGGCGGGCAACCAGCGCGGCGTGGGAGGAGACGCCGCCCTTGGCGGTCAGGATGCCTTCGGCGGCGATCATGCCGCGCAAGTCTTCGGGGGAAGTTTCGTTGCGGACGAGGAGGACTTTTTCACCCCTGGCTTCGGCGAGCACGGCGCGGTCGGCATTAAGGTAAACCTGGCCGCTGGCGGCACCCGGACCGGCTGGGAGACCGGTGGCGATGCACTTGGCTTTCTTGACATCGGCGAGGTCGAAGATGGGGGCGAGGAGCTGATCGAGCTGATCGGCAGGGTTGCGCAGCACGGCGGTTTCCCAGTCGATGAGTTTTTCCTTCACCATGTCAGCAGCGAACTTCAGTGCGGCGGCGGCGGTGCGCTTGCCGTTGCGGGTCTGGAGCATGAAGAGCTTGCCTTCCTGCACCGTGAACTCGACGTCCTGCACGTCCTTGAAGTGTTTTTCGAGGGTGGCGCGGACCTTCATGAGTTCGGCGTAAGGCTTCGGCATCGCGGCCTTCAGCTTGCTGACGGGCTCGGGGGTGCGGACGCCTGCGACGACATCTTCGCCCTGGGCGTTGATGAGGAATTCACCGTAGAATTCGTTGACGCCGTTGGCCGGGTTGCGGGTGAAGGCGACGCCGGAACCGGAGGTGTCGCCGGTGTTGCCGTAAACCATGGCCTGCACGTTGACGGCGGTGCCCCACTCGGCGGGGATGTTATACTTGCGGCGGTAAACGATGGCGCGGTCATTCATCCATGAGGAGAAGACGGCTCCGGCGGCTCCGTTGAGCTGCTCCCAGACATCGTTAGGGAAGACGCGGCCGGTGCGGGTTTTGACGAGAGCTTTGAAGCGCTTCACCATTTCCTGATTGTCGGCGGCGGTGAGGTCGCTATCGACGATGTCGCGGTGATACTTTTCGTGTTTGTAGGTTTCGATGACGGTCTCGAAGGGTTCGTGCTCTTCGCCTTCGGTCTTCTGCACGCCGAGGACGACGTCGCCATACATCTGGATAAAGCGGCGGTAGCAGTCCCAGGCGAAGCGCTCGTTTTTGGTGGCGGCGGCGAGGGAGAGCACGGTCTGGTCGTTCAGGCCGAGATTCAAAATGGTGTCCATCATGCCGGGCATGGAATCGCGGGCACCGGAGCGGACGGCGACGAGGAGGGGCATGCCCTTGGCGTCGCCGAACTTGCAGCCCATGATTTTTTCCATGTTCTTCACGCCGGCCTCGTTCTGCGCCTGGAGGGAGGCAGGATAGGTCTGTTTGTTGGCGTAGAAGTAGGTGCAGACTTCCGTGGTGATGGTGAAGCCGGGAGGCACGGGCAGACCGATGCGGGTCATTTCGGCGAGGTTGGCGCCTTTGCCGCCGAGGAGGGGCTTCATGGAGCCGTCGCCGTCCGCTTTGTTATCACCCCAGGTGTAAACGTATTTGACGGACTTGCCGCCGGCTTTGGCCGGGGCTGCTGCTTTTTTCTTGGTAGCCATGTGTTGGTGATGCTGGTTGGGTTGGGTTGTGGAAGTGGAGCGGAAGGAAGCGCTGACGGCCGGTAGGGGCAGATGAAGTTAGCGCCCGAATGGTCCGGTCCGGGGAGGCGGGACTTTAACGGGATCAGGCAGGGAGTCAAACCGGGAGTTGGGGCTTGCGGGGATTGATTTTGTTGACAGGATGAGCCACGAACGAACCGCAGGAAGGACCTTTCCCAATGCCCCAGCGCGGACGGTTTGTCCTGGTGCCATTGCCCGGTGGGCGGACGCGGCTGGAGGGCACGAGCTGGTATGTGCACCAGATTTGGCCAGAATGGTATTGGACGCCGGTGACCCAGTGGGTGGTGCAGGGGATCCACCAGCGGGTGCTGGAGCACATCAAAATATTGGCTGAAGAAAAACTCTGACGAGGAAGGCTTGGTGCTAGGTAATTCGTTTGTGGAGGCTTTCAGGATTTCTTTCCACTAACCTGATGCCCGGCTGGGCCGGGCACTCGCCCGTTCCGCTCTTTCCGGAGCACGAAAAAGCCGGTGCTCCTTGCGGGGCACCGGCTGGTTAAACTGTATCAGGAATCGGCAGGATTACTTGGCTCCCTTGACGATTTCCAGCAGCTCGACCTCAAAGGTAAGCACGGAATTCGGTCCGATGTCGCCACCGGCACCGCGTTCGCCGTAAGCGAGTTCGGATGGAATGACGAATTTGTATTTGGAACCCACGGGCATGAGTTGGAGACCTTCGGTCCAGCCCTTGATCACACCATCCAGAGGGAAAGTGGTGGGCTCACCGCGGTCGACGGAGCTATCGAAAACCTTGCCGTCCAACAAAGTGCCATGGTAGTGGACTTTCACGGTGTCGCTGGATTTCGGCTTTTCGCCGGTTCCTTCTTTCATCGCGGAGTATTGCAGGCCGCTGGCGGTCGTTTTCACGCCTTCGGCTTTGCCATTTTTCTCAAGGAAAGCCTTGCCGGCCTCAATGTTCTTCTTGCCGGATTCAGCCGCCTTGGCGGTTTGTTTGGCCTGCATTTCGGTTTGGAACTTCGTCATGATTTCCTGGGCCTGGGCGGGAGGAATCTTGGAACCAGTGCCCTTCAGGACGTCAGTCAGGCCAGCCAGAAGGCTTTCCAGGTTGACTTCGATGCCTTGGCTTTTCAGGTTGCTGGCGATGTTGGTGCCGATGACGTAACTGGGTGGATCAGCCGGGGCGGCCCCTTTGTCTTGGGCACCGGCGACCCCGGCCATAGCCAGGCCGGCGGCGGAGAGGAGGATTTTGCGCATAGGCGGCGAGGGTAAACTCAGACGCGCCCGCGTCAAAGGCTTTCCTGCTTCACAGAAAAAGAAAAGATTCCCCGCGAAATCTTTGTTTACACCTCCCGGGTTCCAGTCAAAGCTCCGCCTTTTTTCCCTCATTAATCCTCTTAGTATGAAGATCCTGCGCCTCGCCGCCCTCACCTTTGGCCTCACCCTCACTCCTGCGGCCGCCGGGGCCCCCTCCTTTGAAACCTGGTCCTACACCGGCACCGACATCTACCCCAGCGCCCTCATCGCTACCGCCACCGTGGACTGGCATGGGGAGGAAGGTGACTCCGAAGAAGACGCCGAGGAAGACGCCGATGCCGACGAGCCTGATCCTGCAGAAGTCCCTGTCCTGGGTGACCTCAATGGCTGGATCGGAGCCCGCCTCTTTGATGTCCCGGAGGGCGCAAAAATCAAAGTCGAAGTCTCCTCCGAAGGCTGGATGAAACCCTCCCGAACTGAAGTCACCGTGGATGAAGCCCATGATGAAATCATCATTTTCCCCAAAGGCGTCTTCGACTTCAACGCCCTCGGCAAAATCCGCCAGTAAAAACCGGCCGTTGTCACGGTCAAAGTCTCCATCAACGGCAAAAAACTTCCTGACCAAACAGAAAACGTCATTCTCCGCAGCATGAACGAGTGCCCTTTCTTCGTCAATTTTGAAGACCAGCCCTCCGACGACCTCTCCTGGATGTTCGCCGCCTATGTGAATGAAAACCACCCCTGGATTGACGGCATCCTCAAGGAAGCCCTCGAAGCCGAACTCGTCGACTCCTTTGACGGCTATCAAAGTGGCGACCCGGACAAAGTCGTCCAGCAGGTCTACGCCATCTGGCAGATCCTCCAGCGCCACGGCATCAAATACAGCGACATCACTGCCACCCCCAAAAGCAAATTCGCCAACGCCCAGATCGTCCGCTTCCTTGATGAAAGCGTCAAATTCTCCCAGGCCAACTGCGTCGATGGCAGCGTCATCTTTGCCTCCATCCTCACCAAAATCAGCATTAAATGCGGCCTCGTCCTCGTCCCTGGCCACTGCTTCATCGCCTTCGACCTGAGCGCCGATGGCACCCTCGACCCCACTTCGGAGACCTGCCTCGGCCTGGAAACCACCATGCTGGGCTCTGACAAACTCAAACCCCTTTCCGAACTGAAGCTCCTCCCCGCCACCGAAAAAATCGAAACCCAAAAGAACGAAAACGACGCCTCCGCCAAAACCTTCCTCAATGCCATCGCCCACGCCGGCGAGGTCTTCAAGGAACATGGCGGGGAATTCCTCGACGACGAACTCGGTCTCGACTATCAAATCATCGCCATTGATGACGCCCGCGAACTCGGCATCATGCCCCTCGCCACCCCGGAAAAATAGCACCAGGAAGCCCGGGAGAAACAAAGGGAGCCCGGGGCTCCGGCCCGGCTGGCCTGGATGCAAAATCAACGGTCACGCTTGGAACTTTACCGGATTTCCCCAATTCTCCCCCCGGCGCCTTCACCGGCGATTCAAACCCCGGGCAGGGTGGCTCTTGTGGTGTCGCAGCACCAGAATGATAATTCCATCATGCCGTATCCTGTAAAGAAAATGATAGGGAAACCGCCTCGGATTTGCCCGCCGTAGCCCGGCATCGACCGGAGGAAATCGCCCGGGATTAGCGACGGCTTCCTGAATCCTCCGCTGGAACTCCAGATAAAAACCTTCCGCCAGCCCGTTCCCTGCCTCATCCAGATAATAACGTAACGTGCGGGTAAGATCGGTTTCAACCAGTCGGTGGTATCTCAGGCCACTCCGGTTTTCCATGAGCTGATTCTTCGGTCGAATTCCATTGCCGAAAGAAAAACCGAGGGATCCTCGACACCCTCCTGCTCGCGCCGCAGCGCTTCTGCCAAGCCATCATCGTCATCATCCAAATCTGGAGGCAAGGAATTCAGGAGCAGGGTCGCCAACCGTGCCCGTTCCTGCTGAGGCAGGGCAAGGACCTGGCGTTCAATTTGTAAAAGTGCACTCATGAGTTCCAGCTTCCCCGCTCCATCTTTTTCTGCAATCACCATTCCATTTCAGCCATTTATCTTCCCTGCCCCCACAGCCTTGCGCCCAGCCCACAGCCCATTAAGATCAGCCCCACATGGCAGACGACGGGCTCACCCCAATGATGCGGCAATACCAGGCGATGCGCAGATCGCTGCCTGAGGACGTGCTCCTGTTCTACCGGCTCGGCGATTTTTATGAGATGTTCTTTGACGATGCCATCACCGCCGCTGGCATCCTCAATCTCACCCTCACCAAGCGAAACGCCATCCCCATGTGCGGGGTGCCCTATCACTCCGCCGAAGGCTACATCCAGCGCCTCATCCGGGAAGGAAAACGCGTCGCCATCGCCGAGCAAACCAGCGAACCCATCCCCGGCAAACTCGTCGAACGCGAAATCGCCCAGATCATCACGCCCGGCACGGTGATGGACCTGAATCTGCTGGAAAGCCGCCGCAACAACTTCCTCGCCGCCGTCTGGCACGAAAAAGGCCGCTGCGGCCTGGCTTATTTGGACCACACCACGGGCGACTTCCGCCTCGCCGAATACGCCGATGTCACCGCGCTCATGGAAGCCCACGGCCGCGTGGCCCCGGCGGAAACGCTGGTGAGCGAGGACCAATTCGCCCTCTTCCCCGGCATCAGGGGCGCGGTTTCCCTGGAGGCCTGGCCCTTCCTCCTTGACCAGGCCCGGCACAATCTCCTGACGCATTTCAAGGTCCAATCCCTCGACGGCTACGGCTGCGCCGGAATGAAGGTGGGCCTCAGCGCCGCCGGGGGCGTGCTCCATTATGTCAAGGAAGTGCTGCGCCGCAAAGTGGATCACCTGCGCCGTCTCCGCGTCGCCACCGATGGCCACACCGTCCTGATCGATGCCGCCAGCCGCTCCAATCTAGATCTGGTTAGCTCGCGCGGCGGCAACGAGCACACCCTGCTCGCCGCCATGGACCGCACCGCCACCCCCATGGGCGCACGCCGCCTGCGCGAGTGGATCCTCGAACCCCTGCGCGACCTCCCTGCCCTGCGGGAACGTCAGGATCTGGTGGAGGCGCTGATCAATTCCCCCTTCGTCCTCTCCAAACTCCGCGAAGGCCTGAAAACCATCCGCGACATCGAGCGCACCCTCGCCCGCCTCGGCCAGGCCGGCGGCAATGCCCGCGACCTCCAGACCCTCGCCAATTCCCTTGAGGAAGTCCCGGCGTTACGGGAGCATCTCGAAGCCCTCGACCCCATTCCCTCCCTCGCCGCCGCGCTCCATCCGCGCCTGCGCTCCTTCCCGGACCTCACCGCCATGGTCCGCGAAGCCATGGTGGACGAGCCGCCCTCACAGTTAAAAGACGGCGGCATTTTCCGTCAGGGCTACCATGCCACCCTGGACGAACTCCGGGACGCCTCCACCAGCGGCAAGCAATGGATCGCCGATCTCCAGACCGCCGAAATCGAGCGCACCGGCATCAAGTCCCTCAAGGTCAAGTTCAACGCCGTCTTCGGTTATTTCATCGAGATCACCCGCTCGAATCTCTCCAGCGTCCCGGACGATTACCAGCGCAAGCAAACCACCGTCAACGCCGAGCGCTTTATCACCCCCGCGCTCAAGGAAGTCGAAGACAAAATCCTCGGAGCCGACGAGCGCGCCAAACGCCTCGAATACGAGGAATTTCTCACCCTGCGCACGTCGGTCCTGACGGAAATGGACGCCATCCAGGACACGGCGGAAGCCCTCGCTATCCTCGACGTCATCGCCAGCATGGCCGAAAGCGCCCGGCTCTATCACTACTGCCGCCCCCTCCTCAACGAGTCCCGCACCCTCTACATCAAAGACGGCCGCCACCCCGTCCTCGACCAGAATCTGACCGAAGAAAAATTCGTCCCCAACGACGTCCTCCTCGAGCCTGACGAAAACCGTCTCCTTATCCTGACCGGCCCCAACATGGCCGGGAAAAGCACCTACCTGCGCCAGACCGCCCTGCTCACCCTCATGGCGCAGACCGGCAGCTTCATCCCTGCCACCGCTGCCGAGATCGGCCTTGTGGACCGCATCTTCACCCGCGTTGGGGCCAGCGACGACCTCTCGCGCGGCCAATCCACCTTCATGGTGGAGATGCACGAGACCGCCGCCATCCTCAACAACGCCACCGACCGCAGCCTCGTCATCCTAGATGAAATCGGCCGCGGCACCGCCACCTTCGACGGTCTCAGCATCGCCTGGTCCGTCGCCGAACACCTTCACGATACCCTCCGCTGCCGCACTATCTTTGCCACCCACTATCACGAACTCACCGCCCTCGCCAGCCGCCGCCCCGCCGTGAAAAACCACAGCGTCGCCGTCCGCGAATGGAACGACCGCATCATCTTCCTGCGCAAAATCATCCCCGGTGCCGCCGACAAATCCTACGGCATCCAGGTCGCCCGCCTCGCCGGCCTCCCCCAGGAAATCCTCGAGCGCGCCAAAGCCATCCTCACCACTCTGGAATCCAATGCCACCGCCCCGGAGTCCGCAGGCGACCCTTCCACCGCCCCCACCTCCGGCACCCCGCCGCAAGAATCCCCCAAGCCCCTCAAACCCAAACGCTCCGCCGCCGCCATCGACGGCCCGGAAACCCTCCAGCCGCAGATGGAGTTGTTTTAATCCATATTCAAAAGATGCCGAGGAAAATAAGAGAACTCGCCGCCGAGCTTGAAAAAGCCGGATTCCAATTGGTGAAAGGCGCTGGAAAAGGCAGCCACCGCAAGTATTATCACCAAAGGAAGCCGGGCTTCACCATTTTATCAGGGTCTCCCAGAGACGACGCCCATCATTACCAGGAAAAGCTAATCAAGAACGCCATCCGGCAAATCCAGTCATGAAAACCGAAGACCAATATCTGATGTTCGTCCGCTGGAGCGAAGAGGACAGCCTCTATCTGGGCTACTGCCCGGATCTTTTTCCCTACGGCGCGGCCTGCCATGCGGAAAATCAGCAGGAAGCCTACCGACTCCTTTGCGGCATTGTTTCGGAAACCGTGGCCGATGCAGCGGCGGATGGCCTGACCTTGCCTGAACCGAGGACCCGCCCCATGCGCGAACTGGAAGTAGCCTGAAATTTTTTGCACGCTACCAGCGGGAAGACTGAGGCTCCCATTCGCCTTCCCCGAGGAATTCCGCCGCCGCTTCGCCGAGGGAGAGGCCGAGGTGTTCCTGGGCGGAGGCTTCGCCACCATCGCAGATTTGGGCGTCACTGATAAAACGCCGGAACCGCTCCGGTGCTTGATGCGTGGTTTGGCTTAGGATGCGGAAGAGGATGCGGGACATTTCATAACAGAAGGCCTGTTCATCATCCTCGGAGTTCCACAGGGTGCCGCTCCAGAATCCCTGAAGCCGTTCTTCCGTCCACCAGGAGGCAAACTCCCGGAGCAGAGCGCGGGTGCCGATGGCTTCGAAGGACGCGCCGAGCCGGTCGGCAATGGATATTTCGCTGCCTGCCAAACGATCCTCGAAGCTCATGGCCAGGGATTCGTCAAGCCAGCGCGGGAGTCCCAATTGGCACAAGGCATTGTGGGTGAGTTCGTGAGCGAGGGTTCGGATCAGCGGAGTATCGCTAAAGTTTTGTTTCGGAGGAGCCTGCGCGGCTATGTGGGCGTATCCACCACCGGTAATCATCACTCCGGCGCTGCGGCCCATGTAGTCGCCCGGAAAGTAGTATGAAATATATAAATTATAAGGCTCATGATCCATGATGAGCACCACCTGCTTTCCCCAGGCGTCCGACCAAGCCAGAGTGCCCAACGCATCATGGATGGTGCGGCGGGCATTTTCGAGGATCTTCAAAGTCCACTTCCGGCCATTGGATTCGAAGGGGGAAAGGAGAATGAAATGCGTGGACTCAGACAGATTCAATCCTGGCCCGGCGGCATCCGCCAACTTTGTCAGCCACAGGCGCACCGCGTGATTGTAGCCTTCGGCAAAATCCCCGGCCTCGACATGATCCGCGATCCAATCACCGATCCGTTCCCAATGCGGATAAGGCAGCCCCTCGTCCCTCCCGAACCACTCCGGAAGGTCAGGCAAAGCGGGCACCAACCGGGCGGGCCGGTTCGGAGCAGCGTTGCGGGTGAAAAGCCGGCGGAGAAAATCCATCTTTCGTGCAGACTTAAACTAAATGTGCTTACCCAGCAATCCTAAGTTATGAGGGAGGACAGCGTGACAGCGTCAACACGCGTGACTTCCGATCTCCCGGAGCAGACGCCTCCATCTTCCGGCAAAACCTTAGCGCATGCTGCGCGTTCACCGGCATGGCGAAAGACCAATCCAATCAGGACGCTTGAATCCAGAAAAGCCTTAGCCATCGGATTTGCGCAGTGCTTCCGGGGCCAAAGAGTCGAAGCCCCCGGCTTCAAAAGCCTGGACCATTTGATCCACCATCACTGAATCCAGATTGTTTGGCTTGGTGACGAACTCCAATCCCCTGGCTATAGCGCGTATAAAGGTGATGGGAGTATCTTTCCTCAACATCTGAAACCGGGCCGTCTGCAGCTCGGAGACGATTTCCGATATGACGACAGAAACGCCCAAATACCTTTTCATGCCGCCAACCTCAGCCCAGAAGAGAGTCATCCGGTGCGGGTATTCGATCTCAAGAGGATTCATCAAGACAATTTGATCCGCTGACGTGGCGAGCGTTCGGATCGCCGTCTGAAACTCCCAATGGGGACGACCTCCGGGTCCGTATAACAGTTCATCAGTATAGTTGATTTTCAAAGGTGCCCAAGCTTTTTGATCTGGCCTATCGAGCGCCTTGGAATATTCTTCGACAAATGGATCTTCTTCCCAGAAACTGTGCGGATGCTTGGAAAGCATTCCCAAAAACCCATGCTGCAACCATCAAGTTCCGCACCATAGGCCATTCCGCCGCCGGCGGCGGTGCTGTCCGTGATCTATTGCATCGGGCAAAAAACGGTGCCTCTTGGGCGGGAGTCCTGATTCCCCTATTCTTCTTCCATGCCCCTGCCGCCTGATTTACGCCCTGACGCCATTCCACGCCATATTGCGGTAATCATGGATGGCAATGGCCGCTGGGCGAAAAGCCAGGGCTGGCAGCGCATCAAGGGGCACCGGGCTGGAGCAGATGCGGTGACGCGCGCGGTGGAGGCCTGCAGTGACCTGGGGGTGGAATTCCTGACGCTTTATGCGTTTTCCACGGAAAACTGGCAACGCCCCAAAACGGAAGTGGCGGCGCTGATGACCCTGCTGGAGCGCTTCCTCAAGGAGCGGGTCAGCCAGATGATGAAGGACAATGTGCGGCTGCAGGCGATTGGCCGGCTGACGGATCTGCCGCAATCCTGTCAGGAGGAACTCCACCGCTCCATCGAAGCCACCAGCCAGAATACGGGAGTCACCATGATCCTGGCCCTCAGCTATGGCTCGCGGGAGGAGATCGTGGATGGGATCCGCAGTCTGGTGAGAAATGTCAGCGAAGGCCATCTCGACAGTGCCATGATCACGCCGGATGTCGTCAGCAAGCACCTCTACACGCGCTACTACCCGGACCCGGATCTCCTGATCCGCACCTCCGGGGAGATGCGGCTCTCGAATTTCCTGCTCTGGCAGTGCAGCTACGCCGAGATTGTGATTCTCCAAAAATACTGGCCCGATTTCCAAAAGGAGGACCTGTATCAAAGCGTGCGCGACTATCAAAAACGCCAGCGGCGTTTCGGCGGCGTGTGAGGGGCCTGGCACCGGCTTTACATTTTCCAGCCGTTTTGATATGGAGGTGAAATGAAGGCGTTGGCGGTGCTGTCGTTGGTGAATTTCACAGCGGTGTTATCCCACTCCAGACGGGTGCCGCTGCGGCGGATGGCGATCATGCCCAGCAGGCCGATTTCGCTGAGGGCTCCGCCGTATTCGAAGCTGGAACCCGCAGGACGGTTTTCGCGGATGGCGTTCAGCCAGTCGTGCTGGTGCTGGCCGTCTTTGACGCGGGGGATCTTTTTCTCCGGCAGTTTGTAGGCCTGCATGCTGGCTTCCGGGATGATGCGGCATCCACCACCGCCGTGGGAGCCATGCATGATCTTGCCTTTATCCCCAATGATGACAGCTCCGGTGCCCACAACCTTGCGGTTTTCCTTGGTAAGTTCGTCAGGTTGGGGGATGGGGAAGTCGCCATCATGCCAGATCATTTTGACGGGCCCCCGCTCGCCTTTGGCAGGGAATTCATAGGTGATTTTCGCGCCCTGAGGATAGTAGTCGGCGTGTTTTTCGGGATCGTAGCCGATGGTCTCCGCCGTGACGGCGGTCGGCATGCCGAGATCCAAGGCCCAGAAGGAGGGATCAAGGACGTGGCAGATCCAGTCGCCGATGCAGCCGCTGCCGTATTTCGAAAACCCGCGCCAGTTGAAGGGCAGGATGGAGGAGTGATAGTCGCGGTGGGCCACCGGGCCCTGCCAAAGATTCCAGTCCAGTTCCGCCGGCACCGGTGGTTTTTCGGTCCGGTGTTTTTCCTGATCGCGGATGACACAGTAGACATTCTTGAAGGCATCGCAGCCAGCATGGATTTCAGAGACCTTGCCGATGGCTCCGGACTGCACCATTTCCACGAAGAGGCGGATGCTATCTGAAGAGTGGCCCTGATTGCCGACCTGGGTGATGACCTTGTGTTCAAGGGCGGCAGCCCGCATGGCGCGCACCTCGGCGACGCTGTGGGCGAGGGGTTTTTCACAATAGACGTGCTTTCCGTGACCAATGGCGGCGAGGGAGGCAACGGCATGGGTGTGGTCAGGAGTCGCCACCAGCACGGCGTCGATGTCCTTGGCCATGGTGTCGAACATCTGCCGGAAATCCTTGAAGCGCTTGGCGTTGGGGTATTTGGCGAAACTGCCGGCGGCGCGGCGGTCATCCACATCGCAGAGGGCCACGATGTCTTCATCCCCCATACCCCCCAGATCAGCCCCGCCCTGGCCACCGCAGCCGATCACCGCGAGGCGGATTTTGTTTGAAGGCGTTTTGGCATCCCCCTGGGCACGCACCACATGCGCTGGCACAAATTGAAAGCCGAAAGCGGCGGCGGCGGATTTGGTGACGAAGGAGCGGCGTTTCATGGAGGAGTAGGGGAAGGATTAGGGTTGGCAGAAATAAGGTTATTTCCTATACGGCAGGCCCGTGGCCCGTTTTCATGAAATGCCATGCTTTCGCAGGCGACCGCTCAAAATTCCAGCGCCAGCCGGCGCGGCCCTGCGGTATTGAGAAAGCGGATGCGGAGCAACTGTGAAGGACCATCATATTCAAACAGGGGATCAGGCGTGCCTTCCAGGGTGACCTTCCGGGGGGCCTGAGGACAGGAGAGCAGCACGATCGCCGGGGTGTCTCCGACCCCTTCCACCGTCCACGCCTGGCCGGGCTCACCTGGCACCGGCAGAGCTTTGCAGGCGGAAGCCAGCACCCGGGGCACCGGCGGGGTGAGCGGTTTGACGGCATCCAGATCCAGCAAAAGGAAACGGGCGGCAGGCTTCACTTCGATTCTGGTCTGCAGGGCCAGGGCGGGATCAAACAGATTGATCAGCCGGCCGGTCAGGACGGTGGATGGGGCGCCGATGGAATCCTCCAGGCCAGCGGCGATCAGCCACGGGCCGCGGCGCAGCACGAGGTGATTGGTTTCCTGCCAGGTCAATCCTGCCAGGGCGGCGGCGCGGCGCACCATCTCCGCCAGCCGTTGATCCGCCTCCAGGCTGCCGGCAAACCGCACGGGACTTTCCGGCACCAGCATCACGGCCCCCTGACCGATTTTTTGAGGAGCCAGCTCCTGACCCGCAGCAGGCGGAGCCCAACCCAGGGCGGCGAAAAGATGGTGCCGTGGCGTGCTGTAGTGCAGGCCGCCCGTATTCCACCACTCCCGGACTTGCAGATAGGGATCGCGGTCATCATCCACAAAAATCAGCACCCCACCGTCCTTCACCCACTGCACCAGCGGGGCATGCACCCCGGGACTCAGCGGCTTTTGCCCCTGGTAGGTCAGCAGCAGCACCCTGAAAGCCTTTAGATAGTCACGCAGCGGCACATTTTCCAACTGCACTGGCGTCACCGGCAGGCCGCGTTTCACCAGAGGCATCGCCAGGCCGTAGAAATTGCTCAGGTGGGGATCGCTCGGCGTGGGCTCGCCGCGCTGGAACATCAGGGAGTCACTGATCAGCACGCCGATGCCCCGGGTGCCGCAATCCCACTGAACGTTGGGCTGCTTCATTTCTGCCAGGGCATGCATCACCGTCTGCAGTTCCGTGGCATAGGCCGGGGGGATGGCATGGCGTTGTTCCTGCGGCAGTTGGCGCGGGTATTTTTCACCAAAAATGCGCTCCGGCCAGGGTGCCACCTCGTATTGCGACACCTCCGGATGGAGCAGGGAGGCGACGAGGGTGGACTCCCAGTTTTTTTGATAGTCCACCCAATCATGGTCCGGGTTGTCCTCGATAGGATCGTTCAGAAACCACACGCGGCGCCCGGTGGAGCGCACCATGTTATACATCGCCCCGTATTCCAGAAAGGCCGTCTCAAAGGTCCGCTCCTTCACCTCGCCGCGCGAGCGGTTGGGCGAGCGGGAGGTGCCTGTCCAGACCTGGGCGATATAGCCATCGCAGCCTTCCAACTGCGCCAGGCTGGACTCCGGACTGACGATGCACCATTGGGCATAATTGATCAGACTGTGGGTCGGCACATAACAACGCACCTGCCTGCCGGTCTTTTGATTGGAAGCCTGCACGTAGGAAAACACCTGCTGCAGCGCCCGCCGGTAAAGATAATATTTCAGCTTCGAAGCCCTCCATCGCGCATCCACCGAGGAATGCGGGGCCTGCCAGGGCTCCTTGTAGTAGGCTTGCCACTCCCGCTTGAAACCTTCGGAATAACCCGCCCGGTCCCAGAACTCCGGTTCCTCAAGGTGAATCGCCTCCGCCCCCGCATCCAGCGCCCGCTGCACCCCGACACAGAGGTATTGCCCGAAATTCTCCGCCGGGCACATGTAATAGACATCCCCGCCGTGGCTGATCTTTTTCCCAAAGCGGTCCGTCTGCGCATTGTCCTCATGGTTCACCCCATCAAAGCGGCCGTAAAGATAATCCTGATATTGTCCCCACGACACCCCGGTCATCACATGCGTCCGGTAGCCGCGCGCCTGCCAGGTTTTAAGGCGCTCCGGCAGTCCCGCATCAATGCCATACACCATCGCCACATCAGAGCGCAAATTCCCCAGCGGACTCCACGCCTTCGACGTCTGAAAGCTGGTGCGCTCCTCCACCGCCAGAGGATCCACCGGGAAAGCCGGCACCTCTTCCCCAGCCGCCCCTGGCACTCCCCACGCGGCTCCACCCAAAACCAAAAAACCCCCAAAAAGCATTTTCATGAATCACCCCATACGCCATGAGCCTACGGATTCTTCCGCCCGACCTCCCCTGCCCAAAGATGGCATCCGGCGGGCCTTGCCTCCGGAAATCTGCAAGGGGTGCGCTTGGTATCTGAATCCTGAAAAAATATAGACTTCCGGCAGATGGAGGCGTCACCAGTTCATCCCGATCCTATCCAGTTCCTGACGCAGGGCTGGAAGGTCCCAGACGAATACGGTCCAGCGGAAGCCGCTGACGGCGAGGAGACGGGAATCCGCGCTGAAGGCAAGGCAGCCGGTCGCCTGACCGAAGGGATGGGCGAGGCGGACGACGGGCCGGCCGGTGGCCCCATCCAGGAGCCAGGGCATGGATGGGGAGAGGCTGGCGGCGATCCAGCGGGAGTCTGGTGAATAGAGGCAACGCGTGGCGGTGGCCCCGGGTTCCTGGCCGGGTTGGGTCCAGGCGGGCGCGAAGGAAGGCAGGTGAAAGGCGCGCAGTCCGCCTCCATCTCCGATGAGGAGCACCTTGCCATCCGGCGACAGGGCGGGGCGGGCCCAAGGACCGTAAGCAGGTATGTCCTTCCATGCACCAGGCTGCTGGAGCGGCCAGGTGCGGACCACGCCAGGCCCGCGGCTGGCGGCCGCCGCCCAGGTGCCACCGGCGGAGACAGCGACATGATAGAAACCCACGCTCTGCGGGAGCGTGCTTTCAGGACTGCCAGCTTTCCCAAAAAAAACCGCCTGATCTGTCGTGGCCGCCCAGGCCGTGCCATCGGAGGAGAAGGCCGAATCATTGAAGGAACGGCTGATGGCCTGAACCTGCTGTAGCGCAAATCCGGCTGGTCCGGACTTTCCTGCCCACGGGAAATCCGTGAGAGCAAGGCCCCTGGTCCCAGACAGGAAAAGCCTGCGGCCTATCATCTCAGCGGACCGGAGATTTGACCACGGGAAATGCAACGCGCCGGGCTGGCCGCTCTGTCCTATCCAAAGACCACTGGCTTCTCCCGCTGCGATCCAGCCATCATTGCCGATGCTGAGGGAATTCGGTCCGGTCAACCATGGTCTGGTCTGCGGGCTGCGAGGCAGACTGAGCTGGCGGCAGACGACGGGTCTTGTCAGTTCATACACGATCAGCTCCCGTTTGTTCACATCACTCAGTGCCAGAAATTTCCCGTCGGTGGAGAAACCGGGATCGAGGCCCCAGCCCTGGACACGGGTGGCGAGGCTGCCATCGGCCACATTCCATACAGACGTTGTGCTGTCCCAACTGCTGGTCACCGCCAGCTCGCCATCAGGATGAAAGGCCACGGCCACGGCGGCAGATTCATGGCGGACCCAGGGCGAGGCGGCAGCATCCCCGGGGTGCCAACGGGTGATCTGGCTATCCCCCATGGCCAGTCCGAGCCAGGCTCCGCCAGGATGCCAGGCCAGGCCATGGACGGCGGTATCGGTTTCCATCCTCCCAAGACAGGCCCAGGTGGAGATGTCATGCACCGTGACCATGCCTGCGGTTCCCATCGCCCCATTCAGGTCCAGGCCGGCGGCGAGCCGACCGCCCTCCGGGCTGAAGGCCAGCGAGATCTGCATGGCCTGCAGAGGCTTGTCAGCATGCGCCAGGGTGAAGTGCCCCAGCTCCCCGGGCTCTCCGGTCCGGTAAAGCCGCACCTCCCCATTGCGCCAGGCGACGGCCACCTGACTGGAGTCGGGCGAAAATGCCGCTGCCACCCAGTGGGCGGGACCATCAATTGGACAAGGTTCAGCGCCTTGCCGTGTCGGCCAGAGCTGAAAGGTGGAATCCGCAGATTCCGCCGCGAGCCACTTTCCGTCAGGAGAAAGACTCATGGAGCCCCAGCGCTCCGGCAGCCTGACAGGAAGCTCTGCCACCTGTTCCCCCGTGGTGGTGCGCCGGATATGGACGTGGCGCGCGGCATCGACTTCCGTCCAGAATTCATAGCGCCCATCGAGCGCAGGAGGCCCGCTGATGTCCCCGGGCTGGCCGGCGGCATAGGGGAAACGCTTCCACACCCGGAAGCTAGGCAGGGCGAGGGCGGAGACCGCCACATCGCGCGGCTCAGCCGCTGCGGGTTTCAGACGGGCCGCTGTTGACGCAGCCGCCAGCGCCTCCTCGCGGGCCTGCGAGCGCACCGCCTGGGCGGCATGGCGCAGCTCGGAAAGATAAAGCGCCTCCTCCGCGGTGGAGCGCAGCGCGGCCTCCCCGGCAGCGCGGTTCTGGGCAAGCCATGCCCCGCCCGCTGCGAGCGCACCCGCCATCCCGGCCACCGCTCCCCAGCGGCGCAGGGCCTTCACCCGGTGCTCCAACTGCCTGACCCGGCGCACGCTGCGTCCGCTCTGCAGCAATGCCAGATCCGCCTGCATCTCAGCGGCACTGGCATATCTCCGGGTCGGATCTGCCTCACAGGCCCGCAGGACTACTTCGAAAAATTCCATCGCTCCCGCCTCATCCCTGGCGATCCATTCCTGCGGCAGTTCCGGATAGCGGGATTGCTCCAGGCCGGTGCAGGCCTGATAGAGCACCTTGCCCAGGGAAAACAGATCAGCCCCGCGGGTGCCGGGACCCTCCGGCGGGATATAACCTTCCGTGCCCACAAAACTCCGGCTTTCTCCCAACTCCTGCACCAGCCCGATGTCTGCCAGCTTGGCCCGCCCATGGACGAAGATAATGTTGGAGGGTTTCACATCGCGGTGGGCCAGCCCGGCCAGATGCAGCGCTCCCAGCGCCTGAGTGAGGGATAGGGCAATGCCCAGACAATCCCCCAGCGGCAGCCTGCCTACCCGTTTCATCTCAGCGGCCATCGTCCGTGGTACGTAGTGCTCCAGAGAGCCTACCCCACTGCTTTCCGGTCCGGCGCTGTCCGCCAGTTCCATCACATAATAAAAAAGGGCTTCTTCATCATTCCGTCCGGCGTGGAGCACATGCACGAGGCCATCTGCCTGACGGCTTAACGGCTCGAAGCGGCGGATGGCAGAGTATTCGCGTTCATACGGCCGGCTGCTTTGAAACGAGGCGCGCCGCACCACTTTCACCGCCCGGCCAGTGCCCATCACATTCTGCGCCAGCCAGACTTCCCCATAACTCCCGTGGCCCACTACCCGCAGCAGCCGGTGGTCGGGAATGGTGGGGGCTGCTTCACTGGCGCTCATGCAGGAATCATAGCCGTTATGAATTTATGGGTCAATCCCGGCCTCGATGCGCCGGTATTCCTCCTTGAGCAGCCTGCCAAGGCGGTGGCGCACGATCCAGACCTGCGGCAGGGAAACATCGAGCAGCTCCGCCACGCGTCCCGCAGGGGTCTGACGGACGACCAGCAGGTCAAAGATGAGAAAATGCCGGGCACTGGCCTTCTTTTGCACCCGCGCCATAGCTGACTGGAGCAGGTGCTGGTTCCATTCCTCCTGCCAGACCGGCTCCAGTCCATCATCCGCTTCCTCCGGCCGCGTGGCCCCGTCCTCCCCCAGCGGCACCAGCCGCTGCCGGTCCGGCAGGGTGCGCCGCCAGTGGTCGGCGAGGCGGCGGCGCACGATGGTCAGGAGCCACGTTTTGAATCTTCCTTTATAGGGGTCATAACGGAACTCAGGCATCCGCTTGGCCACGCCCACCAGCACCTCCTGCACCATGTCCTGGGCATCTGCATCCCCCAGGCCGGCACGCCGGGCAAAGCTGTAGATGAGTTTCCAGTAAGTGTTGAAGAACTCCCGCCAGCTGGCGTGATCGTCCCAATCCTTCAGCCGGGTGAGCAGACTCTGGCGCGTCCGCAGGGAGTCCCCGGATTCGCTGGAGGGCACGCCCCCGGGTTCAGAGATCAGGCTCATCATGATTGGCAGGCTGCATGGGAAGTCACGTAGTGCAAGAGGGCGGGCGGGATCAAGGCTGGAAACTGGCACGGAAGTAGACCCGCGTGCTGGTGTCCGGTTCCGTGACGCTTTGTATCACCGCCGAACTCCCAAGGGTGACGCTGCTGACATCGGTCCAATTGGAAAGGTCTGCCGAGCGCTGGATCATCCACCTGCTGCCGGGCGTGCCTTCAAGGCGGATATCCACCGTTAGAATTCCATTTTTTACCGAATGCCCCACGATCCCTATAGCAGGAAGTGTGGGAACGGCCTCGCAGATGTCAGGCACCAGATTTCCATTCAGGTCAGGAAACGCCCCGGACGCGATGTCCAGCGCATCCGCGACCCCGTTCTGGTTGCAGTCGGCCCCGGCTGGCACCGTCCCGTTATAGAGTGGCGTCTGCACGGCGGGCTCATTGGATTCCGGCTCACCATTGTTGTCAGCGTCCAGCATCACGCGCAGCTCGCCGGTGGCGAGACGGAGGAAGCGCTCCCGGCCGCCGGCGGGGAGGGTGAAGGGACCACTGCTCATGGCATCGAGCGTGGTGGTGGACGGGCTGCCGCTTTCCACGATGAGACGGAAGGTCTGAGGCCGGCCCGTCAGGTTCAGGATATCCAGCCCCTCATCCCCACTGGCTGCTGAGAATGGCTTCGGGTAAAGCCCCAGCGTCTCGCCGCTGCGCAGGTCCAGGCCCATGGGCCGGAAGACCACCGCACTCCCATCCAGACTTTCAATCCCTACCCGCGGCAGCCAGGAACGGCCAGTGCCGCCTGAGGTGATGTTCACTCCGCCCAAAGGGCTGGCGGCGCGATCAATTTCCAGGGAATCCGTCTGACCATTTTGCCCACCCGAGCTTTCAATCTGCACCGTCACGCCATCGCGGCACCCTTGCCACACGTAGCGGTCTCCTGTCAGGCGCACCTCAGCGGTGCACTGGCTGTCGGCGTCCGGGATGGTCATGAGAAACTGCGGCAGGGCGGCGGGGCCGTCCGCACCATCCGTGGTGGGAATCAACAGACCACCCGGCCAGTTTTCCACCATTTTGCCGTCACTGCCAACACCCGCTTCCTTGCCGCCGCTGCCATGGTGGTTCAGCGTGGCATTGCCTGCCATGATGGAAATGAGATAGGCCAGCCCGTGCTCAATGCCGGGAGGGGAATGGCTGCCGCGCATGCGGGACATCGGTATATCAATCAGGCTGCCGCCACTCCAGAGGGTATCCCCGGTGCAGGATGTGCCATTATTGAGGCAGAAGAGAAAAGTATTATGCGTCCGGTCGATCCGGATGCGGGCGGTGCGGCTGCCGATCCGGTTGTCGAAGACATTGCCATCAGCATCCAACGCGCGCCAAGGGTGGTTGGGGTCGTAGACATAGATGTCGGAAATGGTCGGCGAGACATCCTCCACTGCATAGGGCGCCACCACGTGGCCGCTGGAATGATCCTTCATGGACAGGATAAAATTCGTTGGATTGGAGCGGATCCTGGCCAACACGCCATTGGGACCTCCACCACTGAAATAGGTGGTCACGATATGGGAAATAATCTCGGCACTCATCTGGGATCCATGATAACCCTGCACATGAGCCCACATGGTCTCCGGAAGCGCCAACTCAAACAATCCTCCGCCCTCCCGGGTATCCCTGCCAATGTCAGTAAAGCCGCCGACCTGTTCCGCCGGATAGTTCATGTTCAGGGGATCCAGCCAGTGGTTTTGCACCAGACTGCTGAACTGGGACAGGCCATAACAATGTCCGCTGCTGTTTGAAAAAATGAGCGCATAAAGCGGCAGAAACAGCATGCGGCTGGGATTGCGGATGCCCGTCCGGCCGCCCCCCAATATGAGGGTGCGCCCATAGGAACAGTCAAAATCGCCGGTGCCGAAAGAATTGTCGCCCGGGTTCACGAAACCCGTTCCATAGAGTTCCGCGTAGCCGGGGCCCACATCAGCCTCCTGGATGAACGTCCATTCCTGGGAGCCTGGCCGGATCCAGGGGTCCCACGCCCAGAGGTCCCAGCGCGTCTGGCCCTCCGCTGCGAGATCGAATACATAAGGCTCCACGTCTCCCCGGCGCGTGGTGCGCTCATCACTGTGGATCCCGGACGACCAGATTTCATAGTTGTCCCGGCCTGTCGGCGGCACCTTCAGTTCCGGCGACACATTCTGCCGCGCCGAAAGATAGAACGTGGTTCCACGATGGAAGTTGGTGCCAGTGAAAGAGGCGGATCTTCTATCATCAGTCGCCAATTCGGGGAAAATTCCATATGGCCTGCGCAGCACCACCGGGCGCATAAAGTCCCGCTTCGGGCTGCGTGGCGCAGGCGAGACATAGAGCGTGGGCCCCAGCGGCACCAAAGCCCGGGTGCGCACCGCAGCGGGGGCGGCACCGGATTCATTCCCTGCCGCATCGCGAGCATATGCCGTGACCCGCCACCGGCCCGGCGTTAGGTTCAGGACGGTCTGGAAGGTATACACATCATGCCCTGCAGGCACCGGCACCATCTGCGGCACCGTCCCTAACGGCACCGCAGACCAATGGTCCGGAGCCAGCGGCGCGATGAAGGTGGCAGGGCGGCCAGCATTGATAAACACCGGCTGCTCCTCCGTCACCGCCAGCGTGTCCAGATTCTCCACCACCACCCGCACCCGGCTTAACCCATACGGTTCCAGAGCCACCCCGTAAACGCTCAGCGTCCGCGCGGTATCGGCGAGGTGCAGCATAGTATCACTGAAATCCGCCACCGACGGACTGGTCAGCACCACCGCAGGTGCCGTATGATCCTCCAGCGATCCAGGATTCACCGGACCAAATTCAAGGCTGTCAAAGCACTCCTGTCCACCCAGCGAACGGTTGGTGTAGTGCACCGTCACCGTATCGATGTCATTGAGCCCCCAGCGGCAGATTTCCACGGCATCATTGATGCCCTGAGGGGTTGGGTAAGTCCGCTCCACGCGTCCGATTTCCACCCCAGCGGCATTCTTCGCCGTCACCCTCACATTCAAGGGGATCGCGGTGCCATTGCTGGAACTGTAAGTCGAAGTTGGAAAACCGACCCTGAGCCGCACCGCGCCCTGGGCAGGGTTCAAGCGGAACGTCATTCCCTCCGGATGGCTCTCCGCCGCAGAAAGAGGCCGCGCCACCTGCGCTGGCGTGTGGGTGGTTGTGAGGAAGGAGGCCGCAGTGGCGACCGTCGCGGGCTCCAGAAACTGAACCCCGGGGAACAGGGAATCGATCTGCTCCCCTGGCGTGGGGGCATCGAAATTCTGCGTCCCCACCCAAGCCGGAGTGATGCGTTCAAACAACAGATTGTCGATTATCTCTATCTCGCTGCCGGAAGATTCGATCTCAATCCACCCGATGTCACTGCTCAACACCCGGCAGATTTCCAAGGGCTGCAGCGTATCCTGTCCCGCCAGGACGGAGACCGTCCCCACCAGAGTCCAACTCGTCTTGCTGCCGGCATAAGCGCGCAGCGTCACCGTCCCGGATTTCGTGCCGCCCGTCAGCCCGGCGAGCAGGCGCACCCGGCTCTGGGTCTCCGTGAACTCCAGCACCACCGCACCGGCACCCGGCCCCCGCAGCACATTGAACTTGGAAGCGGCCCCGGAATGAAAGACCGCCTGGGGATTACCGGAAAAGTCCGCCTCTGGATATTGGTTGCTGACCACCGTGCCCGGAAGCAGGTCATCGAAGTTTAATTCTGTGGCGTGCATAGCAGCCGGGATCAGCAGGAGCGCCGCAGCGGCCCGGCTCATGAGGTTGGTAGGAAGGAGTAGCGTTTTCATGCAACCCCTGATTCGCAAACGCCCCCGGAGCCCATACAAAAAAATGCATTACTCGAAATTTTTGTAAAAACCATTCCCCACTTTGTTCATCGTTCAGCTTGTGAGGCTGCACTCTCTTGAAGGATCCATAGACGCCATGACCGAATCCAAAAAAGCCATCTCCTCCGAACTCCTCGGCCACGACGGCACAACTGCTGCCAAATCGAGCACTTTTGAGCATGGCCGCAGAAACCACCACTCTTTTCCGGGCCCGCGCCAATTCTTGCGTTCCTCCACCGCTTCAGGGCGGTTGGCTATACGGATTCATTCTCTTGAGCTTCCGGGTCAACGGTAGCCGTAGGCGAGGGCCCAGGGGATTTCCCCGCCTTCCCTGGTGGTGAGGCTGAAGACGACCAGATAGGATCCGGTGGCCGGGGCGAGGACGCGGACGGCGGTGGAGTTGTCCTTCGTTTTGGTTTCGACGTTGATTTTGGTGCCCGCTTTGTCGTAGACGTCGATTTTCATCTGCACGTTGTCGGTGTCTGTGCCGAGGAAGAACCAATATTCGTTGCCTTTGAAAAGCTGCTGTTTGACGAGTTTTTGCCCACCGCTTTTCAGGGTGCCTTTCCAGTATTCCTGACGGATTTTGAAGCCGGCTTTCACGGCTTCCACGGCTCCTTCCATGGCCATGCTGTGGGAATCATCCACCGTGGCCAGAACAGCAGGGGGCATGGCGAGAAACAGGGCTGCAGCCAAAAGGCAGACGGCAGGAAATTTCACGCGGCGGCTCATGGGAAGAGGGGTTGGGGAAAAGAGCGTCGGCTTCATGGTTTGGTGGTAATTTTTTTCACCAGGGCGGCGGTGAGGGCATTCATCTCGGCCACAGCGGTGGCGTTGATGTCCCCGCCGCCGTTGTCCATCAGTTCCCGCAACCGGGCGAGGCCGTTGGCGATTTCCTTGAGTTTTGCCGGATTGCGGGCCTTGAGCAGCATTTCCTCCAACGCGTCATTGAAGTATTCTGCAAGGTCGGGTTGATAGAGCAGCTCGGCGCGTTCCGCAGAAAATTTCTTCCCGATGACGGCGGTGATGACCTGGGTGCCGCGCAGCCAGCCGCCGACAGAAATGCACTCGGCGAGGGCACCATCCTGCATCTGCACCATCTTGTCGCGCACCGTGGCCTGGGTGGCATCGAGTTCCTGCCGCACCACATCCCATTTGGTTTCGTTGGCGGCGTCCTCAATGGCCTGGCAATGCCGGATCACGTCATCCTTCACGCCGAGCGATCCCGCGAGACTGAGGACGTTTTTGCCGACGTCCTGGACGGATTTTTTGTCTTCCGCCTGCACCGCAATGAATCCGTCCGCCACGGTCGCGCCGAGGAGCAGGGCGACATCCGTCCGCTCGCTGAAGGCTGGCTTGGCGGTGACTCCCACCTCGGCTTTCCAATCCGGGTCGCCCAGCTTGTCGAGCACAGTGAAAATCTCGCTGGGCACGGGCACGATGACTTCATCAATCACCTGACCGGGAAATTTCGAAAGATCCAACTCGCCACCGCCTTTGTCCGGCGGGACCGGCGCTTCCACAGCAGGGGGAGCGGGCGGCGCAGGCACAGGCGTCTGGGCGCAAAGGTGTGGGGATGCTGCCGTGAGAAGCGCGGCGGTCAAAAAAACGGGGCAGGCACGGTTCATAGTATAGCTGGAAGAGGGGAATGTTGCAAAATAAGCGGGGTTTTCCTGAATGCGAGCGCTGGAATAGGCTCCTTTGATCTGCCTTCCAATGATAAAAATGCAGGCGCAATCTCCTCCCGTCCCCGCTGCCTGACCGTGGGGCCTTTCCCCACCGGGTTAATGCACCAGTTTATTGAGTGGGTATTCAATGATGCCTTCAGCTCCGAGGGCTTTCAGTTGAGGAATGATCTCGCGGACGATGGTCTCATCAATCACGGTTTCCACACTGACCCAGTCACTGTCATAAAGCGGGGAAATGGTGGGGCGGCGCAGGCTGGGCAGGGCCTCCACGAGGCGTTTGACCTGGCTGCTGGGGAGATTCATCTTCAGGCCGACCTTCCCGCGGGCGTCGAGGGAGGCTTTGAGCAGCATGGCCATCCGGGCGATTTTCCCGGCTTTCCATGGATCTGCCATCGCGGCGGGGCTGGCGATGAATTGCGGGTAGCTCTCCATCAGGGTATCGACAATGCGTAGGCGGTTGGCGCGGAGACTGGAGCCGGTCTCGGTGATGTCCACGATGGCGTCGACCAGTTCAGGCACTTTCACTTCGGTGGCCCCCCAGGAGAATTCCACCTCGGCGTTGACGCCTTTGGATTCCAGATAGCGCTTGGTGAGGCCTACGGCTTCCGCAGCAATGCGTTTGCCTTCAAGGTCATGCACCGTTTGAATGGGGGAGTCTTCCGGGACGACCAGCACCCAGCGGGTGGGCCGGGGAGTGGCGCGGCTGTAGGGCAATTCGCAAATGTATTCCACCTTGGCGTCGTTCTCAATGATCCAATCGCGCCCCGTGATCCCGGCATCAAGAAACCCGTGGTCAACATATCGGCCGATTTCCTGGGCGCGCAGCAGGCGGATTTCCAACTCCGGATCATCCACCGCCGGACGGTAGCTGCGGCCGGCGCCGGACACGGTGAAGCCGGCGCGGGCCAGCAGGGCGAGAGTGGGTTCCTGGAGGCTGCCACTGGGCAGGCCGAGTTTGAGTTGGCGGGTGTCTGACATAAACCGGAAAATGGGGCCTTGAAACTCCCGTCCAGGTGCCGGAACGCAACCGGAATCCCCACGTGCCTTCAACCCTGCATTTGTGGCCCCGCCCCGATGAACCTGCCCCGCTTTTTGCAACCTGCCCCAGAGACGCCGCCGGTGGTGCGTCCCATCAAATTCGCCATCTGCAATGAAACCTGGCAGCACACCGGCTGGACGCACGACCTGGTCTGCGAGCGCATCGCCGCCCACGGCTACGATGGGGTGGAAATCGCGCCCTTTACCTTGAACCCGAACCCGGAGGACATCACCGAAGCGGAAGCCGTGGAAATCGGCAACGTCACCCGCAAGCACGGCCTCCAGGTGGTGGGCCTGCACTGGCTACTGGTGCAACCGCCCGGCATGCACCTCACAACAGAAGACAAGGCCATCCGCGACCGGACGGCCGCCTTTGGCTGTCATCTCGCCCGGCTCTGTGCGGCCATGGGAGGCACCGTGCTGGTCTGGGGCAGTCCCAAACAACGCCACCTCGACGATCATGTTTCATGGAATGAGACCGCCACCCGCGCCGCCGAAGTCCTGCGCACCATTTCCGAAACCGCCGGCCCCCTCGGCGTCACCCTGGCTATGGAGCCCCTCTCCCGGAAGGAAACAAACTTCCTCACCACGGCGGAGGAAACCATCAAGCTCCTGCGTCTCGTGGATCACCCGGCCTGCCGCCTCCACCTGGATGTGAAAGCCATGAGCGATGAGCCCAACGCCATCCCTGACATCATCCGCGCCAGCGCCGCAGATACAGTGCACTTCCATGCCAATGACCCCAACCTGCGCGGCCCCGGCATGGGCAGTGTCTTATACGAACCCATTGTCAAAGCCCTCGATGACACCGGATACGACAAGTGGATCAGTGTCGAAGTCTTCGATTATACCCCGGATGCCGATACCATTGCAGACCTGAGCCTCTCCTATCTGCACGAGATGTTCGAACCCTGACCTTGTTGGCAGCTGGTGATCCGGCCTTGAGTGATGTCCCAGCCTTCAATTATTACTTGACTCACCCACTGAGTGAACCGGCATTTTTTTCCAAAGCATTGGTAATCCGTGTGTTCCGTGAAATCCGTGGTTTCCGACTGCTGTTTTTAGGCTCAGTCAGATCAGTCGACAGTCTACATCAAATCCTCTGCCGGATAGGTCCAGATTTCGCTCAGCGTGGGGTGATAGAAGGGAATGCGGGCGAATTCCGACACGGTGCAATGGAAGTGCATCGCTACGGCAACGGCATGAATCAGTTCCACCGCGCCAGGTCCGACCACGGAGGCACCGAGGATTTCCCCGGTCCCGGTGTCCGCGATCATTTTCACAAAGCCCTCCACCTCGCCCATGACGAGTGATTTTCCGTGATCGTTGAAGGGATAGCTGGCGGCTTTCCAGGAACGGCCGGAAGCGTTGGCTTCTGCTTCATTCATCCCCACGGCGGCGGCCTGTGGTTCCGTGAAAACGCCGAAGAGCTTTAGCCGGTAATCCATTTCCTCCAATTCACCTTCACCGCTCAGGACCCGCGCGGCATTGCGGGCGGCCATCTCGCCCTGCTGGATGGCCACATGCACCACCTCCGCCTGGCCGCAGACGTCGCCAGCCGCGAAAATATGGGGCACCGCCGTCTGCAGGGTGCGGGATACCTGGATATAACCGCGTCCCAGCGCGACTCCTGCGGAATCCAAAGCCAGCCCATCCACGGCGGCCCGGCGGCCCAGGGCCATCAGCACCTCCGCCGCTTCAGCCACCTGAGTCTCCCCGTTTTTGGAGAAAAACACTTTCTTGCCATCCGGCCCCTGTTCCACCCGCAGGAGGGCGGTGCCCGTGTGCAGTTTCATCCGCTTGGAAAAACTTTCCTGCACGACTTCCGCCACGTCAGGATCCAGCCCGCGCAGCAGATGCGCCCCGCGCTGGATCACCGTCACCTCCCGGCCGATCCCTTCCAGGTAATGCGCCATTTCCAGCGCGATCGCCCCGCCGCCCAGGACGACAAATGACGCTGGCACCTCGGCAGCATCCAGCACGGTATCACTGGTCCACACGTCCGCTTCCCGCAGGCCGGGCACCTCCGGCCAGGCGATCACGGATCCGGTGGCGACAAGCACACTGCGGGCACTGACGGTTAGCGATTCACTGCTTTCCCGCAGGGTGACCTGCAACTCCTGCGGTCCGGCAAAAGCCGCTGTGCCCCGGAGTAAGGTAAAGCGCCCATCGGCCAACTGCCCGGCGCGGTAGTCCGCAAACTCCGCAATCAATTTCCGCTTTCTCTCCCGGACTGCCTGGGTATCCACCCCCCGCCACTCCGCCACCACCCCGAACTCCGCCGCCCGCCGCACCTTCAAGGCCGCATTGGCCGTTTCAATCAGGGTCTTGCTGGGCATACAGCCCCGCAGGATGCACAAGCCGCCCAGTTCCTCCGCCCCATCGATCACCACCGTCTTCAGTCCCAGGCCCGCCGCCGTGCGCGCCGCGGCATAGCCCGCACTGCCGCCACCCACTACCGCAAAATCGAAATCGTGTTGCACCTTCATTCCCTTTTATGCCACCGTCCAAGCCAATGGAAAACCCCGAATTTCCCGCCCGGGCCGGGGACGGGGCCGGCGGGAAAACAGAGTGGTTCTAGAGCAAATTCAAATCCCGCACCGCCCCTGCCACGGCTTCGCCCAGGAGGCGGTGTTGGGCCGCATCGAAATGGAGCCCGTCCACCGGACTAACTGTGATGAGCGGTTGAGTATTCAGAAAGTCACAACCCAACTGGTCTGCGACGGCGCGGTAAGCCTGGGGCAGACGCAGGGAACGGGCGTGGCCCTGATCGAATTTTTCCGATAGCTCCGGCAAATGGTCAAATGGGCCAGCCTGGGGAGGACAGACCAGCAAAACGCGCGGGGCGGTTCCGCCGGGTCCGGACTCACTCTGCTGGATCAGTCGGATCAGGGAAGCCGTTCCCGCCGCGATTTCCCCAGGAGGTGCGTGGAAGATGGTTTTCAAATCATTGGTGCCCAGCATGAGAATCACCAGATCGAGCGGCTTGAAGGTATCCAAAAAAACGGGCAGCGCGGTGCGCCCATTTCTGCCCGGATGGTGCGGATCTTCAAACACGGTGGTGCGGCCGTTTTGTCCGGCTCCCACCACCTCCCAGCCCCGCCCGAGGGCTGACGCCATCACTCCCGTCCAGCGCACCCCCGCCGGGTGACGGACGGGAACCGGCGAGGCGGCAGAGGCGTCAGGGTCATAGCCCCAGGTATTGGAATCTCCATAACAAAGGATAACTGGCATGGAAGTGGAAAGTGCAAATGTTCGAAGTGGAGTGACGTGCGAAAAGACACCATACCATTTGTCTGCATTGATCTGCGGGATCCTGCAAGCGGAGCCCCAGAAGGAAGGAGGTGGCCGGGTGCAGGTCAAAAAAGCACCCAGTCCGCTTTAGGCACTCCCGCAGGGCATCCGAAGGATGCCTTGCTGAAAGGACGCTGCCCGGCCACGGATGGCAGGATGAGACTGATATTCACAGATTTACGGGAATAGTTCTACTTTGTTAAGTTCCCCGTGGCGCAGGCTTCCAGCCTGTGCGGCCAGCGGGCTTCCAGCCCGCTGATTCCCCAATTTAACAAAGTAGAACTAATGATCACGAATTTACAAAAAATAGGGACCTCACCCGCAAGATGAATCGGGAGTTCTTCATAAATCCGTGGATATCAGTCCGATCCGTGCCATCGGTGGCCCGTCAGCGTCCTTTATAGCAAAGAACCGGCGTTGCCGCTGGGGACGGGGAGTAACTCTGTTGCACGGCGTGACCTCCGGCACGATACCACGCGTGTCCTTGCGCCGGAGTGTAGGCCGCCAAACCAATGGTGAGACCGGACTCAACCCCGGTCATTCCGTTTTT